>JBATPI010000001.1:0-7951 GCA_049291415.1 Paracoccaceae bacterium
TTTACAACCAACAACTCCCGCAATCAGCCTTGGGCAGCAAGACGCCCTTGCAGGCGATGAAGGACTGGCACAAACTCAGACCAGAGCTGTTCAAGAAACAGCCATACTTCCTGCCGGGATGTGACATTTAGCAACATAAGGGCGAGGTTTGAGGATTACCTATTGGCGAATAGGCAGTTTGTAACCCTTACGATGAGTCGCCTAGGAGCGGGGGGGCGCAGCCTTACCAAAATTGTTGACCTGTATTGGCACATATTCAGCGATATGTGCGATGGAGTACCCGACGATGAGATATTGAACCGCTTGGTGGCGCGTGAAGACTTCCGGCACCTTAAGCAACTTGAAGTTCCGCCGCCGTCCGCGTCAGAAGCGCCAAGTGCGGGAGGTGCGGCAAATGCCACTAAGTCGGCCTCTTACATCAGCAAAGCTATGTCTAGCGTTCTGCGCTGTTCTATTTGCGGCGCGGCAATTCATGCAAATTCGGTCACCTTTGACCACATGAAGCGCCGCGCAGAGGGCGGCGATAATCGCAGTGACAATCTCTCTCCCGTTCACCCGTTCTGCAACTCTGGGGTAAAAGGCTAGTCATCTTGTGCGCTGATCCGCAATCTTCGTTAGAAGTGCCTCAAACTTTTCCTCTGCCTCGGTGGGGTTTAGTTCGCCAGCGTCCACCATGTCTTGGACGAGCCTTCGGAACCTTTCCGACTGCACCTCCTGACTTTCCTGCGTTGCCTTTTTTGCCATCACACACCAATCGTTTCGTAGGTGAGGCGCTTGCCAACAACACCCATCAGGGCGATGTCAGCGCGCACGGTGTCGCTGATTTCAAGGGCCGCACGGTTGCTGTAGCGGAAATCGAATTCGGCCATGTAGCGGTGCAGGTGGCCTTTTCCGCAATGCTGGCACACGCCTTTCATGCCGCGCTTGAAGATAGAGAAGAAGCCCTCAATGGTGTTGGTGTGGACTTCACCGCGCACATATTCGTCGGCGCTATGGCGCACATAGTGGTGGCCTGCAAAGTCAGCATCAATGCCGCGATAGTGATAGGCTTCGTCGGTGTGGACAGTAGCTTCTTTGGCAATTTTTTCGCGCAGAATGCCAACCACGGTTTTCTTGGTCAGGTCGTCCACAACAATGCTCTTGGCGCGGCCAGTTTCGCGGTCCCCCAGCGAAAGGACTTTCATCTTCTGCGCCCAACCACGGGCAGTTTGGGATTTCTCTTTGCCCGGCTCCTTGCCAATGAAGGTCTCGTCGGCTTCAACAACGCCGCCGCCCGAACCGAAATCCATGCTGCCATCAGTGCGCATGGCTTCGCGGATACGGTGGGACATGAACCAAGCGGTTTTCAGGGTCACGCCCAGGGTGCGGTGCAGTTGGTTGCTGCTGATGCCCTTCTTGCTGGCGCACATCAGGTATATCGCTTGCAGCCACAGGTTCATAGGGACGTGGCTTGCTTCAAAGATGGTGCCGATCTTGACGGTGAAGGGCTTGCGGCAAGAGTAGCATTTGTATGTGCCGATGCGAGTAGACTTGCCGTCCATTTTGCTGGTGCGCTCTGCTTCGCCGCAATGTGGGCACACACGACCATCAGCCCAGATGCGCGCTTCTACATATGCGTAGGCGGCTTCTTCGTTTTGGAACTCGGGGCGGGACAGGATGGACATGGCGCGTACTCTCTTGCTTGCCCCTTATATCTAGGGATTTTGCGTGGGTACGTCAAGTATAATATCGCCTTTTGAAAACTCCGGACCGGACCCTTCGAAGGGTCCGGTCCGATTTCTTGCAAGAAATCGGTGCGATGCGGATCACGCAGGCACAACCATCCCCTTGCCGCGGGCCAACTCGCGCATGCGGGTCTGCAGCTTTTCAAACGCCCGCACCTCAATCTGGCGGATGCGTTCGCGGCTGACGCCATAGCTTTCCGACAGATCCTCCAGCGTGCGCGGCTCATCCGACAGGCGGCGCTGCACCAGAATGTCCTTTTCGCGGTCATTCAGCGCTGACATTGCCTGGGCCAGCAATTCGCGGCGGGTGTCCAGCTCATCTTTTTCGGCGTAGTCACCGGCCTGATCGCTGTCTTCGTCTTCCAGCCAGTCCTGCCACTGCATGCCGCCATCTTCGGACCCGATTGTGGCGTTCAGCGACGCATCGGCCCCCGCCAGACGGCGGTTCATCGAAATCACCTCAGCCTCGGTCACGCTGAGGTCCTTGGCGATCTTGGCGACAGCCTCGGGCCGCAGATCGCCCTCTTCCAGCGCGCCCATCTTGGCCTTGGCCTTGCGCAGATTGAAAAACAGCTTTTTCTGCGCCGAGGTGGTGCCCATTTTCACCAAAGACCACGAGCGCAGGATATATTCCTGGATCGAGGCCCGGATCCACCACATCGCATAGGTCGCCAGACGAAAGCCGCGTTCAGGATCAAACCGTTTGACCGCCTGCATCAGGCCGACGTTCGCCTCAGAGATCACCTCGGCCTGCGGCAAGCCATAGCCGCGATAGCCCATGGCGATCTTGGCCGCCAGACGCAGGTGGCTGGTCACCATGCGGTGCGCAGCGCCAGTGTCCTGGTGATCGGCCCAGCGCTTGGCCAGCATGTACTCTTCTTCCGGCTCCAGCAGGGGAAACTTGCGGATCTCTTGCATGTAGCGGTTCAGCCCCTGTTCAGGGCTGGGTGCGGGTAGGTTGGTATAGGTGCTCATCTTTGCCCCCTGTTGATGCCCCGGTGCCATCAGCCCCCGGGGACCGCGTAATCTAACGACGCCTGATCTGCGGTTCAAGATCATGGCGTCCTGAGATTAACGCCTGATGAACGGATTTCCGTCACTACAAGGGTATTGTGACAGCTATCTCACGCGAATGTCAGAATAACCCACGGATTCCGTCAGATTTGACATCCCTCCCCGCCCGTTCGTTACCGGCCATGCGGTGCCGACGATCGAAGGGCATCTACCAGCGCCGCCATATCCGCAGGCAACTCTGCGGAAAACTCCATCCACTCGCCGCTTACCGGATGCTCAAAGCCCAGTGTTGCAGCATGCAGCGCCTGGCGGGCAAAGCCATTGCCCAGCGCCGCCGCCGCGCCCAGCACCTTTTCCGACAGCCGCCGCTTGCCGCCATAGGTGGGATCGCCCAACAGGCCATGCCCGGCATGGGTCATATGCACCCGGATCTGATGGGTGCGCCCGGTCTCCAGCCAGCAGTCAATCAGGGCAGCCTGCCCGGCAAACCCCTCAACCACGTGCAATCGCGTCACAGCATGGCGGCCCTGCCCGTCCCAGACCACGGCCTGCCGCTGCCGGTCGGTGCGATGGCGCGTGATGCCGGTGGCGATGCGGATCACGCCGCCTGCCTCAACCGTCACGCCCTTGGTTCCGCGCAGCCGCGAGTCGGCGGCATCCGGCACACCATGCACCAGTGCCAGATAGTGCCGGGTCACGCTGTGATCTTCAAACTGCGCCGCCAACCCGTGATGCGCGCGGTCGGATTTGGCCGCCACCAACAGCCCGGTGGTGTCCTTGTCGATGCGGTGAACGATGCCGGGGCGCCGCTCTCCGCCGATTCCCGACAGGGTATCGCCGCAATGGTGCAACAGCGCGTTGACCAAAGTGCCATCGGGGCTGCCGGGGGCCGGATGCACCACCATCCCCGCCGGTTTGTCGATCACGATCAGATCGGCGTCCTCATAGACCACAACCAGAGGAATATCCTGCGCCTGCACGTCCACCGGGACTGCCGGGGTCAGCCGGATCTGCCAGACCTGTCCTGCTGTCGCGCGGGCCTTGGGGTCGGTCACCGCCACGCCATCCCGGCTGACGTCGCCATCCGCGATCATCCGCATCAGACGTGAGCGTGAAAGCGACGCGGCCTCTGGCACCGCAGCCGCAAGCGCCTTATCAAGGCGCAACGGCGCGTCTTCGGGCAGGGTTAGGTTCAGAACCCCGCCCGGCGCGTCATCATCGCCCGGGGCACAGGCCTTGGCATCGTCTTCGAAAGGGTCCTGCATGGCCGAGGCTCCGGATGCCGAAGGGTTGCCGCCTTCGCTGAGGTTTCTGAAAGCGCTGGTCATCGTGATGATGATGACCATGATCGGCGGTGTCATAACCGTGGTCTGGCTGCTTGTCACCCGCATGCCGCATTCCGTCAGCGCCCCACCGCGCCTGCCGGATGATCTGGTGCTGCCCACAGGCACCACGGCCAGTGCGGTGACCTTTGGTCAGGGCTGGTTTGCCGTCGTGACCACCGATCAGCGCATTTTGATCTATGCCGCCGACGGAACCCTGCGCCAAGACATCGCCCTCAACGCGACCAGCCCCTGACATGCCCGCAGTGATCCCGCAGCCAAACGCCGCGCGCGCCAATGAGTTGCAGCGCCAGCGCAATATCCTGAACCGCGAATTGCCAGAGCGGATGATCCTGACTTCGCTGGGCTATGTCTTTTGTATTGCGTTCATCCCACCCGGACCCGTGGCCGTGCTGTGGCTGCTGAACATGCTGATCGAGCTGGCCGGAGCGGTCTATCTGACGACTGACCGGGTCTTGCGATCGCGCCTCTGGCATGCGGCCTATCTGGCGCAACCCTTTGTGCTGGAAGTGGTTTATGTCACCGCTGCCGGCCTGGTCTGGCAAGTCGAAAGCCCATTTTCGCGCGCCTTCGCCGTGGGTTTGGCGATGACAACCCTGATGCATCTGGTGACCGTGCGGGCGGTCCATCTGCCCACAGGCATCGCCGGGCTGATCGGGGTGGCAGTTGCGGCTCTGGTCGCCAACTCTATATTTTGGCTGGGCATCGCGGACATGACCGGTCTGGCCGTCTCGACTGCAGTTGCACTGGGGGCCTTGGCCTATGCGCTGACGGCGATGTTGTCGACGCATCGGCTGCACCGGTCAATGGCAGCCGAAGAGGCCAGTGCCCGCGCCGCGCATGAGGCAAAGACGCTGTTTCTGGCGCAGATGAGCCATGAATTGCGCACGCCCCTGAACTCGGTCATCGGCATGGCTCAGGCCGAGCTGATGGCGACGACGGCACAGGATTCGGACTGTTGCGCAGCCTCGGTCGAGCGGCTGCGCACGCTGGTCGAGTCTGCGCGGACATTGGCGGTGATTCTGGATGACGTCACCGATCTGAACGCGGTCAGCCATGGCAGATTGCCTCTACGCCCGCGGGTCACGGATCTGGCGGCTGAGTATGTCTCTATCGGTGCCACCTTTCGCGAACGGGCGGCCCGGCTGGGAATACCCGTTCATATCCGCCACGAAGGGCCCTGTCCGGCCTATGTGATGATCGACACACAGCGCCTGCGCCAATGTCTGGGCAACCTGTTGTCCAACTCTTTGCGCCACGCGCCGGGGGGGGCGATCACGGCGCTGTGCAGCACGATCCCGCATCCGGGCGGCCAAGGCGGGATGTTGATCTTCGAAGTGAAAGACACCGGTCCCGGTGTGCCCGAGGCCCAGCGCGACGCGATCTTTCAAGTCTTTCACAAGGGCCGTGAGGCTGCACCGGGCACCGGGCTGGGCCTGGCCATTGCCCGCGGTCTGGCGCGGCGGATGGGTGGTGATCTGGTGCTGATCGCATCGGACCGGGGTGCGCATTTCCGCCTGTCGCTGGCCTATACCGACGCCACGGCCCAGCCTGACCTGCCGCAGCCGCCGCCCGATCTGGCGGGCAAGCGCGTGCTGGTCGTTGATGACATCGCCAGCAACCGGATGGTCGTGGGCAGCTATCTGCGCGCCATGAATGCCAGCGTGATCGAGGCCGGATCGGGCGATGAGGCGCTGTCGATCCTGACCTCGGAAGATGTGGATCTGGTCTTGATGGACATCCACATGCCCGGGCTGGACGGCTATGAGACCACGGCCCGCCTGCGGTCGATGGGCGGGCGCATCAGCGGTGTGCCGATTGTCGCCCTGACTGCCGATGTGATGGAGGATCAGATTGCCGCGATCCGCCGCTCGGGGTTCAATGGCCACCTGCCAAAGCCGCTGTTGCCCGAAACGCTGGGCGCCGAGTTGCGTCGGCTGCTGTAATCCGGGCCTATGGGGCGGGCCACAAGGCGGCCAGAATGGCGTCCAGCCCGTCGGTCAGGGCGGCGGGACCGGGCGACAGGATCAAGGGCGATTTGATCTCATGGATCCGCTGGTTCTGCACGGCGGGCATCTGGTCCCAGCCGGGGCGCGCGGCGATGCGGCCGGGGACCACCTTCTTGCCACACCAGCTGGCCAGAATGACGTCCGGCGCGCGCGCCAGCACCTGATCGGGCAGCAATATCCGGTCCTTGGCGGCCTTTTGCACCGCCAGCTCGGGGAACACATCGCGCCCGCCTGCGATGCCGATCAGCTGGCTGACCCAGCCGATGCCCGAGATCAGCGGATCATCCCATTCCTCAAACCAGACGCCGGGGCAATGGTCGCGCGGGATTGCCGCAACTGCGGCCAATCGCGCCTCATACCCCTGGGCCAGCGCGTCGGCCGCCCCCGCACAGCCCGCCAGATCGCCAACCCGGCGGATCATCGCCAGAATTCCCGCCAGATCGCGCTGGTTGAAGGCATGCACCTCAACCCCCTCGCGGATCAGGGCGGCGGCGATATCGGCCTGCAAATCCGAGAATGTCAGCACCAGATCGGGCTGCAACGCGATGATCTTTGGCACATCGGCCGAGGTAAAGGCCCCCACCCGCGGCTTTTCCCGCCGCACCCGCGCGGGACGCACCGCATAGCCCGATACGCCGACAATCCGATGCTCTTGCCCCAGCAGATATAGGGTCTCAACGGTCTCTTCGGTCAGGCAGACAATGCGCTGCGCACCTTTTTCCGCACTCATGCCTTGGCCCTTTCCGCATCCCGCCAGCGCAGCCATTCCGCCGCACTTTGCGTGACGGCCTGGCGCACGGCGGCCCCCACTGCCTCACCCACCGCGGTGTGCAGACCGGCGTAGCGCCCCTGCCCCGCCACGCAGGCGATTGCCACACAATCCGTGCCGGTGCCGGTGGCCTGCCCCGTGGCCAGCTGCAACCCTGCCGCCATCACCCCCACCGTGCGAGCCTGCACGGCAATTGTAAGAGCCTCCAGCTGCGCGGTCTCGGTCAGGGCGGCATCGGTGGCAACCAGCAGGTTGATCGTGCCGTAATCGGCGGTGTGATAAGGCAGCCGCGCGCCCACGCTTTCGGCGTTCGACAGGCCCAGCGTCACCACGCAATGGGCGCGGACCTCGTCCACCAGCGCCATCCCCTGCGCCCAGGTGCCGACATCGCGGCTGGTCAGCATGCCGACTGCACCCGAGGCGCGCTGCATTTCCCTGTGAAACCAGTCCTCTACCGGGAAATCCGGCGACAGATCGGCATTCTTCACCTCTCGCCACAAGACGCAGTCCGTGACCCGATACCCCGCCCCATAGGGCGCATGCGACAAGACCCGCATTGGCCCCGGCAGCCGCGCCTGCAACCAGGGGCGGTCCAACGTCACGGTGATCATCTGACCACCCCCAAGGGCTGAAAAACCGGGCCATCATCGGTGTCGGCATGATAGCCACGGATGCCGAACACCTCGGCCAGAGCGGCATCATTCAGCACCTCTTGCGGCGACCCATCGGCCACCAACGCGCCCCGGTGCAGCATGATCAGGCGGGTGCAATGCCGCGCCGCCAGCCCCAGATCGTGGATCGAGGCGACCACGCCCCGCCCCTCATCCGCCAAGGCCTGAAACACCTGCATGGTGCGGATCTGCGCCTCGGGGTCCAGCCCTGCAACCGGCTCATCCGCCAGCACCAGCGGCGTCTCTTGCGCCAGGGTGCGGGCGATCAGCACGCGCGCCTGCTCACCGCCCGACAGCGCGGTGGCGGTGCGGTGGCGATAGCTCTCCAGCCCCATCCGGGCCAGCGCATGGGTCACGGCGGGGTCGGTGACATCGGCCCGGCCATGAGGGGAGCGGCCCAGGGCGACCAGGGTTTCCACGC
>JBATPI010000002.1:0-9275 GCA_049291415.1 Paracoccaceae bacterium
TCACGCCTGCATCAACGTCTCGGCGGACGAAAGCGTCAGGATGACGATGCTCCTGCCCGTCACCCCTGTGATGGCCACGACGCCGACAAATCTTGGAACGGTCGCGAAAATCGGTGTGGCGCTGGACGGCGTGCCGATCTTTGCGGTGGCCATATCGATCCGGGTGGCTGGTATCACTGGCACGCGACCTAGACCGACATCGAAACTGTGTTCGCGGCCGAGAACGTGACCGCGATTGCGCGCTGGCGCAGGATACCAGCGCGATGTTCGGTCAGCGTCTTGGGCGATGCGCTGGTCAAATGCGCCGTCTGTGTCACCGCCCGGGGGCGGATTGTAGGCGTGAGACGCGATGTTCAGTAAGGGAGCGGTCGTGGCCTTGTCGGCGGCGGAAGGGTTGGTCAGTGCGGTCTGGCCAAGCAGCGCTTTCAACGTCAAGCCCGCTTGAATGGCGTTCGTCGGGCAAACAGTCCCCCGGACTGTTTGCCGACCCACCACACACGGTGTAAGTGGCCGGACGGCCCCGCTTTCCGCTGGGTTGGGCCAGACATACCGGCTCCGGATCAAACCAAATCTGAAGCGAACCCCGCTGCTTCAGGGCGGAATTGCAGGCCTGCCAGGTCGTCGCGCGGTAGGTCGGGGCTGTGGGCTTGCTCATGCAAGCCGCCTAACGCCCCGAAATCACACAGGGAATCCCTCGCTATTTGTGTAACTGAGCCCCCCACACCCAAAGCCCGTTCCCGTCCTAAACCGACACCACTTCAAACACTGGGCGTGCGCCGCCCAAGTCCTGGAACGCAAGTTGGCGGCAAGAGAAGACGATGATTTGCTGGTCTTTGGCCACGCGGGTCAGGGCGGTGAACATCTTGATGATACGATCATCATCGGAATAGACCAGCGCGTCGTCCAGAATGATCGGCATATGGCGGCCTTGGCGGGCGAACAGCCGGGCAAAAGCCAGCCGGGTCAGGATGGCGATTTGTTCCCGTGTGCCGCCGGACAGATCGTCCAGCATCTCGTCGGCATCGGCCCGGGTCAGACCGGTGGGCAGCAGGCTGTCGCTGTCGAAATGCAAGGTGGCGTCGCGGTGCAGGATCGACAAAAGCGGCTTCAACTCTTCTTGCACGGGGCCGAAATACATGTCGCGGGCTGCGTTTCGTTCGGCCTCCAGCGCCGCTTGCAGGCGGGTCAGGGCGGCGGCCTGTTGGGCCAGTCGGGCCTCGGCCATACGCGCTGTGTACAGCTGGCCCGCCAGATCATCGCGCCGTTCTTCGATGCCGTTTCCAGCGAGGGTGCGGATTTCTGACGACAACGCAGCCAGCCGTTCACCCAGTTGGCTGCGCTCGGTTTGCGCGGCTGTCACCGCGGCCTCGGCGCGCTGCAATTCGGCCGACGCGGTGTCCTGGTCAGGGGCGGCGTCGATCAGCGATTGCAGCGAGGTGTTGGCGGCCTTCAAGGCGCTGTCGGATAGGGCGTGATCTCGCAAAAGGTCGGCGCGGCGGGAGTCGTGGTTCTCTGCCGGGCCGGCGGCGGTTGCGGCGCGGACATGGGTTGCCTGCGCCGCCTCGGCAGCTGCTTCGGCCTTGATTGCGGTTTCGCGGGCGGTGGTATGGTCGCGATCGGTCTGTGCCATGGTGCTGTGGCTGGATTTTTCCGTCTGCTCCGCCTCTGCCAAGGCGGTTTCCAACGCTGCAATGGCGGGCAGGGGGGCATCGTGCGCGCCGACGGAGGTCAGATCAGCCTCGGCCTTGGCGCCGTGCAGGGCATCGGTTCCGTCAGGGGCAAGCGCATCCAGAACGTCCTGTGCCCGATCCGCCTTGATCTGCGCCTGTGCCCGGGTGGCGGCACGTTCGCGCGCGTCTTGCACGGTGGTAGCCCCGGTTTGGGCAAGAAGATCGGTCAGCCTTGCCTTGGCTATGACCAACAGCGCCTGGCTCTCGACCCCTGCGGCCTGCGCCGTCAGCACCATCTGACCGATCCCCGGCAGGGTCAGCCTGGCTTCACCTTCCACGCGCAGGGCCTTGTCCTGCGGCACATCCTCACCGTTCAGCGCGATACGTGCGGAACCATCATAGGTGACGCGCAGGGTTGTGGCTGTTGCGGTCAACGTGGCGGTGTGTTTGGCCACATCTGCCGTTGCCGCCTCGATCCGTTGCAACCAATCCGCTGTGGCGGTGGAGGCTTTGACCACGGCGCGGGCAGCGTCCCGTTCAGCTGCGGCGGCTTCGGCCTTGGTGATCTGGCTGGCCAGGGCTTGCGCTTGGCTGCGGGCCTTGCGGGCAGCGATTTGCAGGCGGGCCGCGTCCAGATCCGCGCGAGTCTGGGTGACAGCGGCAAGCGTGTCGCGGTATTTGACTTGGGCAACGTCCAAGACCTGTTTCAATTGGGCCGCTTCGGCTTTGGCCTCATCCGATTGCGCCGTGCAACGGATGACAAGCGCCTGCGCTGTACTCAGCCCATCCAGCGCGGCAAGGAATGCGTCAAGGTCGGCCTGCGCGGCCTTCGCTTTCAGCGCGGCCAGATCGCGGTCCTGGCGGCCAGCGGTGACAAGCCCCGCATGGGCGCGTGCAGTGTCCATCGCGGCTTTCGCAGCCTTCAGCGCAGCGTCGCGCCGGGAATTCGCATCAGCGTTGTTCAGGCGCTGAAACGCCGCCTCGGCCGCCTTACGCGCGATCAGGGCCGTGTCAAGCGTGGCGACCTGCGCGCTTACGGTCGCCAGATCGGCCTCCAACGCCTCGACCTCATCCGCCGCTTGCTTCCATACCCCGGTCTTGCGCCCGGTTTTCGTGGCCAGCGCCGCCAGCGCATCGGCCACCGCCCGCATCACCCGGTCCATGCGCCGTCCGCCGGTCATGGCGTCAATCTCGCCCGCGACCGACGACAGGATATCGCGGCGCGCATCCATCGCCTGGGTCTTTTCAGTCTTGCCTTCGGGTTCCAATCCCAGCAGGCCCTGACGCACCCACAACAGCCCGGCAGGCCCCTCGGACCCACTGCCGAGAAGCGTGGCGATCCAGCGCTCGGCCTCATCATCCTGGGCGATGGTGACATTGTCATTCAGCCGGATCACCTTGGCGGATTTGCGCGCCAAAAAGCGTTTTTCCAGCCGAAAGCTACCTTGGTCGGTGGCGATGTCAGCCGCCACCTCCACCCCGCCGCCCGCATAGGGTTGCAGTGATTTTACTGGTTTTGAAGTGGCGCTGTATTTTTCAAAAAACAGCGCGTGGATGGCGTCGAAGAAGGTGGATTTGCCAAATTCATTCGCTTCAGACACAACGGTGATGCCATCGCCGATCCCGGTGATCGAGGCGCGCTTGCCGGTGAATTTGCGCACATTGGTCAGGTGCAGGGCCAGAAGTTTCACCTAGACCTCCAGCGTCAGAGAGAACAGCTGGGACAAAGCCGCCTCAGCCGTGGCGCGCACCTCGGGCGAAAGGGAGGGATCCGCAGCCTCCTGGGCCAAGGCCTCGGCCGCGGCGCGCAAGGCACCCTGGCGGTCTATGGCGTCCAGATCGGCGGTGTCATGGACCATGCCCAGGGCAGACAAATCGGCGCGGTGCCACAGGAAATCGGGGGCCGCACTGGCGATGGCGACCTCAACTGCGACCCGCTCAAGCGGGCTGATCCGGCCAGTGAGGCTTAGGGTAAACATGGTCAGGGCGCGGCGGGCAAGAGGCGGCAGCGCCGTGGCATGGGCGGCGAGGGCATCTGGCAGCCCAGTCAGATCCAGCGTGGTGCTGCGCCATTGGATGGTGCCGGTGGGCAGAGGGGTAACACGGACGGGGGCGGACTGTCCTGCAATCTCCACCAACAGCGCGCAGGGCGGTTTGTCATGTTTGAATCCATCCGCCTCGGGCGCGCCGGAATACCAGGTTTGCGGGCCGATCTGCAGCTGGCCGTGCCAATCGCCAAGGCCCAGATAGGCCAGCCCGGCACGGGCTGCCCGATCGGGCGCGATGACCGAAGACCCGCCCTCTTCGCTGCTGTCAAAATCAGTGACAGAGCCATGCGCCAGGCCGATGCGCAGCGCCTCGCCCGTTGCCGCACCATCGAACCATTCGGTCAGATCGCGGCCCGGGTGTCGTTCCGACGGGGGCGCGGGCAGCAGTGTGGCGTCCGGGGTCAGGGCAAAGGGGGCTGGTGTCAGCTGCAGGGCGACATTGGCGGGCGCGTCCGTGGCGGCCTGGCGCCAGAGTTCGGTTGCATTGGCGTGGTCGTGGTTGCCGGGCATGATGATCCACGTCACATGCGGCGCGGCGCGCATCATGTTCAGCGCCTGGCGGATGACGTTTGGCGCAGGCGTCGTCTGGTCAAACGTATCACCAGCCAGCAGGATATGGCTGGCACCGTGCTGCTGCGCCAAGGCCGCCAATCGCGGCAGCACGTCTGCGCGGGCCTGTCGAAGCCGGGCGCGGACATCTTCGGGATAGCGGCCAAAGGGTTTGCCCAGATGCAGGTCCGAGCTGTGGATGAACCTGATCATTCTGGTGGCGTTCCTAGGTGTTGATCTGCCTTCGACGAACCCGTATTTTCAGGCACTTGGCCGCTAAGGGGCTGTTTCAGTGAACCTTGGCTTGTGAACATTGTCCAGTGGCTCCGCGCGCAAGGTGGCCAAAACCACCACTTTGTGCGGCACGAAGGCAGGACAGGCGCAGCCCGTCCAAACATCCAAAGATGAACAAACAACCGTGAAATAGTCCTGCCACGCAGAACCATGCCAAGCAGGAAGTCTTGACCGTTCCACGGCCTGCAGCTAGACGCCCCAGCCATGACAGACACCACCCCTCCACGCCGCAATTTCTATGGCCGCACCCATGGCAAGACCCTCAGGGCCAGCCAAAAGGACTATCTGGCCAATGATCTGGGGCCGCTCAGCCTGGCAGGTGTGAGGCTGGCCGACAACCCGTCGCGCACTCCGCTGGACCTTGGCTTTGCCCAAACCCGCCCGATCTGGCTGGAGGTCGGCTTTGGTGGCGGTGAACATCTGGTCCATATGGCCGCACTGAACCCGGACGTTCACCTGATCGGGGCAGAGCCGTTTGTGAACGGCATCGCCATGCTCTTGGGCAAGATCCGTACGGCAGGGGTCACCAATCTGTCGCTGCACCCCGGCGATGTGCGCGAACTGTTCGATGTGCTGCCTGCGGGCTGCCTGCAACGGGTTTTTCTGAACTATCCTGACCCTTGGCCAAAGGCCCGCCACCACCGCCGCCGATTTGTGACGCCGGGCTATCTGCAGGCGCTGGCACGGGTCACCGCCCCGGGGGCCGAGTTTCGGGTGGCGACCGATATTTCCGACTACGTCCGCCAGACCCTGCAAGAGGTGCCGCTGGCCGGTTTTGCGTTGCAGCATCAGGCCGGGCAGGGTGGCGCCTGGGACGATTGGCTGTCGACCCGATACGAGCAAAAGGCCCTGCGCGAAGGCCGCGATCCGCATTATCTGACGTTTCACCGCGTCTAGGGCGGGATTGGATATTTGACCCAAGGTGAAGCCCTTCATCTTGGTAAAAATATCCCCCGCGGAGCGTCTGCCCCAAACGCCCGCGCGGCGGGTGGACGGGTTGGTCCGCTTGCGCTATCAGGCGGCGATTGACGATAGGAGAGCCCGATGTCCGGCCATGGTGACGCACAACCGATGACCTCTGCCAAATGCGGCCCGCTGAAAGGCATGGCCGAGGTGCCGGGCGACAAATCCATCAGCCATCGCGCGCTGATTTTCGGCGCGATGGCCGTGGGCGAAACCCGGATCACCGGCCTTCTGGAAGGTCAGGACGTGCTGGATACCGCATCCGCCATGCAGGCCTTTGGCGCGACCGTGGCGCAGATCGGGCCAGGGGCATGGACGGTGCAGGGCGTCGGCGTCGGCGGTTTTTCCGAGCCGTCTGACGTGATCGACTGTGGAAATTCAGGCACCGGTGTGCGGCTGATCATGGGCTGTATGGCGACCACGCCGATCACCGCGACCTTTACGGGCGATGCCTCTTTGCGCAAACGGCCGATGGGGCGGGTGACTGACCCTTTGTCGCTGTTCGGCACGCAAAGCTATGGCCGCAAAGGCGGCCGGCTGCCGATGACGGTGGTGGGGGCGGCCAGCCCCGTGCCGGTGCGCTATGTGCTGCCGGTGGCATCGGCGCAGGTGAAATCAGCCGTGCTGCTGGCCGGCTTGAACGCACCCGGCGAGACCGTGGTGATCGAGCGTGAGCCGACCCGCGATCATTCCGAGCGGATGCTGATCGGCTTTGGTGCGCAACTGTCGGTTGAAAAAACCGCTGAGGGCCAAGTCATCACGCTGACCGGCCGCCCCGAGTTGCGCCCGCAAACCGTGGCCGTGCCGCGTGACCCCTCCAGTGCGGCCTTCCCGACCTGTGCGGCGCTGATTGTTGAGGGATCCGACATCACGGTGCCGGGCGTCAGCCAGAACCTGACCCGCAACGGCCTCTATCTGACGCTGGTTGAGATGGGCGCGCAGATCGACTTTCTGAACCCCCGCGAAGAGGGTGGTGAGCCGGTCGCCGACCTGCGCGTGCGGTTCAGCGATGCCATGCAGGGCATTGAGGTGCCGCCTGAACGTGCGCCTAGCATGATTGATGAATACCCGATCCTGTCGGTGGTGGCCTCCTTTGCCACCGGACGCACGGTGATGCGCGGAGTCAAGGAATTGCGCGTCAAGGAAAGTGATCGGATTGACGCCATGGCGCGGGGTCTTGAGGCTTGCGGCGTCAAGATCGAGGAAGACGAAGACACTCTGATCGTGCATGGCATGGGCCCGGGTGGCATGCCGGGCGGGGCGACCTGCGCCACCCATCTGGATCACCGCATCGCCATGTCTTTCCTGATCGCCGGGATGGCGGCGAAAAAGCCGGTCTCGGTGGATGATGCCAGCCCGATTGTCACCTCTTTCCCGGTCTTTGAAGGGCTGATGAACGGTCTGGGCGCGAAAGTGCGCCGGGGCTGACGCGCGGGGAGGGCAGGATGATCTTCACAGTGGCAATCGACGGCCCGGCAGCGGCGGGCAAAGGCACCATCAGCCGCGCCGTGGCTGCGCGTTTCGGCTTTTCTCATCTGGACACCGGACTTTTGTATCGCGCCGTGGGCGCAATGGGCGGCGATCCGGGCGATGCTGCGCGCGGGCTGACGGTGCAGGATCTGAGCCGCGATGACCTGAGATCGCTGGAGGCCGGGCAGGCCGCCAGCCGCGTCGCAGCACTGCCCGAGGTGCGGGCCGCGTTGCTGGATTTCCAGCGCCGCTTCGCGCGGGCCGAGGGCGGCGCCGTGCTGGATGGTCGCGACATTGGCACGGTGATCTGCCCCGAGGCGGAGGTGAAGCTTTATGTCACCGCCAGCCCGGAGATTCGCGCACATCGCCGCTGGCTGGAAGTTGGGGGCGACGAGGCTGCAGTTCTGGCACAAGTGCGCGAACGCGATGCCCGCGACATGGGCCGGGCCGAAGCGCCGTTAAGACCCGCCGAGGATGCCGTGACGGTCGACACCAGTCAGATGAGCATTGACGAGGCCACCGCCCGCGCCATTGCGCTGGTGGCTGGGCGGTTGGGATAGGCGCGAATGGCGCCCGCGCGGATCGTCTTTCATCTGCCGCAGCGCCATTTGCAGGATTGGCGCGACATCCGCTATCTCAGGCTTTTCGCGCGGATCGAAGAGTCCTTCGCCCCCTTGGGCGCGCAGATCGTGACTTGTGACCGCCGCGATGGCCCGTTCCGGGATGGCGAAACCAGCGCGTATGACGACGGCGATCTGCACATCATTGATACTGGCCGGGCGCAGGGGCCGGGGGTGCTGAACGCCTCGATCGCCTATCTGCCGCCATTCTGGCATCTGGATCCGGCTGGAATGCAGGCCGAAAGCAGCATTGCTGCGCGCAGCTATGACCCGGCCCAGGTGCCGCACAAACCCGCCGCCGCGTTCTTTGACCGGATGCGCATCCGCTATACCCATGCGCGGCGGTCACGGCGCCGGCAGAACGAGGGCGTGACGGAATTTCCGCGCGGCTGCCTGTCGGTGTTCCTGCAAGGGACGCAGCCGCAGGACAACGGGCTGACCTGTTGCAGCCCGTTGCAGATGCTGACGGCAGTGGCCAAAGGGGCAGGGGGGCGGGCCGTGCTGGTCAAGCCGCATCCTTTGTCTGTTGAAACTGATGCGGCGGTGATTGATGCGGTGATTGCCATGGGCCTGCCGGTCACCGCCACCTCGGCCAACGTGAATGACATGATTGCGGCCTCGGTCGCCACCATCAGCTTCAACTCGGCCTGCGCGATTGAGGGCTTTTTGCAGCGCAAGCCAGCGATCTTGTTTGGCAAGTCCGATTTCCACCAGTTCGCCGAAACCGTGGCTCGCCCCGATGACTTCCCCGAGGCCTTGGCCCGTGCGCTGACGCGGCCACCGGGGGGGTATGCGCAGTTCCTGCACTGGTATTTCGTGCGAAATTGCCTGAATGTGACGGCAAATGATTTTGCCGATACGGTCAGTCAGATCTTCACCGATGCGGGTTTTCCGCCGGATCGGCTGGGCCTGGACCCGCCTCGGCCAGTCTAGGCGCAGTCAGCGCGTTGATTACGGCTGCCCCTTGCCCCGCAACGCCCAACCCGCTAAAGACCGCGCATCCTGACGCATCAGCCGCCGCCGGTTTACCGGGCGGGCGGTCTTTTGATTTCGGGAATATCCAAAGACCGGCGGAGCCAACCGCATGGCCAGAAAACCATGATAAAGGACAAACTGCATATGTGCGCGAAAAACGCTATGGAAGAATTCGAAGCCCTGTTGAAGGAAAGCTTCGAGATTGACACCCCCGAAGAGGGCTCGGTTGTCAAAGGCAAGGTCATCGCCATCGAGGCGGGCCAGGCCATCATCGATGTCGGCTACAAGATGGAAGGCCGCATCGACCTGAAAGAATTTGCCGATCCCGGTGAGCAGCCCAACATCAACGTGGGCGACACCGTTGAGGTCTATCTGGACCGCGTGGAAAATGCCCGCGGCGAAGCCCAGATCAGCCGTGAGAAGGCCCGCCGCGAAGAGGCGTGGGACCGTCTTGAGCAGGCTTATGCCAAGGAAGAGCGCGTCGATGGCGCCATCTTCGGTCGCGTCAAAGGTGGCTTCACCGTGGATCTGGGCGGCGCTGTCGCCTTCCTTCCCGGCTCTCAGGTTGACGTCCGCCCGGTGCGTGACGCTGGCCCCCTGATGGGCATGAAGCAGCCCTTCCAGATCCTGAAAATGGACCGTCGCCGTGGCAACATCGTTGTCTCGCGCCGCGCCATCCTGGAAGA
>JBATPI010000003.1:0-21668 GCA_049291415.1 Paracoccaceae bacterium
GCCAGATGGTCCAGCGCACGGCGCATCATCGCCAGATCGGCGGCACGTTCTGCAGGTGTCGGCGCCACCTCCGGCTCGCCTCCGGTGCGCAGGCCCAGCGTGGTGCGCTCTTCCCCGGTCAGCGCCGTGACCGGTTCATAGGCTGGTGGCTCACGCAATTCACCATTGGCCAGACCGTCAGCGCCCATCACCACTTCGCTGCCGGGGGGTGTTTCAAACCCACCCAGCAGGCCCGCCGCGGTCAGCGCTGCGGTATTGGCCCAGATGGTGTGATGGTCGGTTGAGACCATGGCAAAGGGGCGGTCCGGCAGGATGCGGTCAAGGTCATGGCGCGTAGTGGGCGGGCCAAACAGGTTGTAGTTGACCCCCTGCGCCATCAGCATCGGCTGATCGGGATGGGCGGCGGCAAAGCTGCGCACGGCTGCCGCCACCGCGTCAAAACCCTGCAACCCGCCCAGTTGCAAATGCCCCAGCTCTGCGCCCCCCATGAACAGGTGACAGTGGCTTTCGACAAAACCGGGCAGCAGGGTGGCGCCTTTTGCGTCGACCGTTTCGGTTGCAGGGCCAGCCATTGCAGCAATGTCTTGCGACGTGCCAACGGCCAGAATTCGACCACCGGCCACAGCCACCGCCTGGGCCCGCGGGCAGGCCGGGTCCATCGTCAGAATGCGGGCATTGGTCACGATCAATTCGGCGGGCAGATCGGCGGGGGTCATGGCATCTCCTTTGGGGCACCGCTTTGCGGATAGTGGCAGGCGACGGATCGACCATCTGTCAGGGCGCGCAGGGCTGGCCGCTCTGCCCGGCAGCGATCTTGGGCAATCGGGCAGCGGGTGACGAATTTGCAGCCCCTCGGCGGGTTGGTCGGGCTGGGAATCTCGCCCGTCAGCACAATCCGCTGACGACGCCCCCCGGGCCCCACAACCGGCACCGGAATCGCCGAGATCAGCGCTTGGGTATAGGGATGCGCCGGAGTGTCGAACACCGGATCGGTGGCTCCGGTTTCCATGATCGACCCCAGATACATGATCGCCACCCGGTCCGACACCTGGCGCACTACGCCCAGATCATGCGCGATGATCAGATAGGTCAGCGATAGCCGTTCGCGCAGGTCAGCGAACAGGTTCACCACCTGCGCCTGCACAGATACATCCAGCGCCGAGACCGGTTCATCCGCGATGATCAGGTCCGGCTCCATCGCCAGCGCGCGGGCAATCCCGATCCGCTGGCGCTGCCCGCCGGAAAATTCATGCGGGAACCGGCGCAAGGCACTTGCGGGCAGCCCGACAAGGTCCATCAACTCGGCCAGACGTGCCGGAATATCGGCGCGCGCGCGAATGCCATGAACCGCCAGCGGCTCTGTCAGGATATCGCCGACCCGCCGCTGCGGGTTCAGCGAGGATGACGGGTCTTGAAAGATCATCTGCACCCGGCGCCGGAACGGGCGCAAGGCGCGGCCATGCAGCGCCGTCACGTCCTGGCCGTCAAATTCCACGTTACCGTCCGTCACGTCCAACAGCCGCGCCATGCAGCGACCAAGGGTGGACTTGCCCGACCCGCTTTCGCCGACCAGTCCCAGCGTTTCACCATGTCGCACCTCAAGATCAACGGCATCGACCGCCAGCAAGGTCTGACCGCTGCCGGGTATCCAGGTGCGTCCGACGGCAAAGCTGCGCGTCAGATTGCGGGCCGCGATCAATGCGGTCATGCCTGCGCCCCCACCAATCGCCGCGCCGCCGCCCGCTGGTCCGGATCAAGAAAGCACAGCGCGCGGTGTGCGCCATCGCCACGGTCTGGTGGGGGCGTGTGGCAGATCGCCATTGCCGCCGGGCATCGCGCCACATAGGCGCAACCGGGCAATTGGGTGCCGGGCGCGGGCGGCATTCCGGGAATAGAATAAAGCCGCCCCTGGCGAGGCCCGGTCAACGGCGGGATCGACGCCAACAGCCCCCATGTGTAGGGATGCCAAGGGTCATTGAACACATCGGCCACCGGGCCGGTTTCCACCACCCGTCCGGCATACATCACCGCCACCCGGTCGGCCATTTCCGCCACCACGCCCATGTCATGGGTGATCAGCACCACCGAGGATCCGTGGCTTTGTCGCAGCGCGCGCAAGAGGTCCAGCACCTGCGCCTGAACCGTGGTGTCCAGCGCGGTTGTCGGCTCATCCGCCACCACCAGTGCGGGGCTGCACGACAGCGCCATGGCGATCACCGCGCGTTGACGCATACCGCCAGATAATTCATGCGGATAACGGTCCATCGCAGACTGAGGCTCGGGGATGCGCACATCGCGCAACAACTCTACGGCGCGGGCACGGGCGGCGGAACGGCTGATGGTTTCATGCGCGCGGATCTGCTCAACTATCTGCGCGCCGATGGTATGCACCGGGGTCAGCGCGGTCATCGGGTCCTGACTGATCAGTGCTATATCCGCACCACGGATCTTGCGCATCTCGCGGTCGGGCAAATCCAGTAGCGAGCGGTCGCGAAAAGTTGCCCTCCCGGAAACCGTGGTTACCCGCTTGTCCACCAGCCCCAGAACCGACAACAGCGACAGCGTCTTGCCCGATCCGCTTTCGCCAACGATGCCCAGCACCTCGCCCGCATCAACGTGAAAAGACACATCATGCACCGCCGTTACCAGCCCGGCCTCGGACGCAAAGCTGACGCGCAGGTTTTCAACGGAAAGCAGGGTCATTTGCGCACCCTTGGATCAATCACGGCATAGAGCACATCCACCAGCGCATTGGCGGCAACGACAAAGAAAGACGCATAGATCACCGTGGCCAGGATCACCGGCAGGTCCAGGTTCTGCAGCGCATGAAAGGTCAGCCGCCCCACCCCGTTCAGTCCGAACACCACCTCGGTCAGCAGCGCAGCGCCCCCCACCAGCGCCCCGAAATCCAGCCCGAACATGGTCACAAACGGCAACAGAGATGTGCGAAGCGCGTGCCGCAGCATGATCCGCGCGGGCGACAACCCCTTGGCGCGGGCGGTGCGGATGTAGTCTTCTGAATACGCCTCAATCAGATTGGCGCGCAGGATGCGGCCGTAGATGCCGATGTAAAGAACGGCCAACGTGATCCAGGGGATCACCAGCGCCTTGAACCATCCCCCCAGGCTTTCGCTGAGCGGCACATATCCCAGACCCGGCACCCAGGAAAACAGCCAGGTGTCGTGGAACCGGCTTTGGCTCATCAGGTTCATCACCTCGCCCAGCCAGAACACCGGCATTGAAATTCCGATCAGCGACAGGATCATCAGGCCCCGGTCCACCACCGTGTCACGCATTGCGGCCGCCACCACGCCAACAAACAGCGACCCCAGCACCCACAGCACCGCCGCCCCCGCCACCAGCGACAGCGTGGCTGGCACCGCGTCCAGCACTTGTGGAATCACCTTCTGGCCGCGATTGACGAAAGAGGTCAGGTCGCGCGTGATGAACAACCGCTTCATCATGATGGCGTATTGCACCGGCATGGCGCGATCAAAACCGAACTCGTGCCGGATCTGTTCTACCGTCTCCGGCGCGGCGTTCCGCCCGGCAATCCGCGCGGCAGGATCACTGCCCGGCGTGGCAAAGAAGATCAGAAAGACCAGAACAGAGATGCCGAACATCACAAAGGCCATCTGCGCCAGCCGGGCCAGAATCGTCGCCAGCATCAGCGCACCTGCCCGCGCGGGTCCAGTGCATCGCGCACCGCATCGCCCAGCACGTTCAGCGCCAGCACGGTGATGACGATGGCAATGCCCGGGGCCAGCGCCACGGCGGGGCGCGAATACAGCAGCGTCTGGCCATCCTGAATGATAGTGCCCCAACTGGCATCGGGCGGCTGCACCCCGATCGACAGATAGGACAGTGCGGATTCCGTCACGATTGCCAGCGCCAGCAGGATCGGCACAAAGACGATAATCGTCGGCATCAGGTTCGGCAGGATATCGCGCCGCAGGATGCGATGCGTTGGCAGGCCCAATCCCACGGCGGCCAGCACGAATTCGCTATGGCGCAGGGTCAGCACCCGCGCGCGCACCGGCCGGGCAACATAGGGCACGTAGATGATGCCGATGATAAAGATCGGCAGCGCCAGACTGCCCGCCGTGATGGTGAAAAGCCCAAGGTCGATGGTGCTGGTCAAGAGCACGATGGAAAGCGATATCGCCAGCAGATAGACCGGAAAGGCCCAAAGCACGTCCAGAATACGGCTTAGCACCATATCGACCACGCCACCCATGAACCCCGCGACAAGGCCGATCAGGGTGGCCAGCGCCAGACAGATCACCGTCGCCGCACCGGCGATGAACAGCGAGTTGCGCCCGCCATACAACAGCCGCGCCGCAACGTCGCGCCCTTGATTGTCGGCGCCCAGCAGGTAACCGGCAGGGGTCCATGTTGGTCCGATGGGCGTGACCCCAAGGCCCAGCCCCGAGGTAGATTGCTGCATCACCGGCACCATCTGGCCGCCGATCTCGACCTTGCCACGCAGGTTGGACCGGAACGGATCAGCACCAAGATAGCCCGCGTATAGCGGGGCCAACGCCGTCAGTAGCCCCACCAAAAACAGCACCACCACCGACGCCACGGCTGATCGGTTACGCCGCAGACGCCGGAATGCGGTTGCCCAAGGCCCGCGCGCCGGCCCCGCTGCCAATGGCTGCGGGGCCGGCGCATTGGTGTCGATAGGTTGGTTCATCTTCCGCGCCGGATTTCTTTGGTCGTGCCGCGCACTATTGCACCCAGGATTGCGACATCAGCCATTGGTGTTGCGGTGAGAACAGGAAATTGCCCAGCCGCTTTGACACCAGATCAACATGCTTTGGCGTGAACAGCGGTGCCAGCGGCGCCTCTGCCATCATGGCCTGGTCGATCTTGGCCCATTCCAGGTTGGCAGCCACCGGGTCCGTCGTCACCAGCTGCATCGCCGCCTGCATCCGGGCGTCAAGCTCTTCGTTGCAATAGCCCGAGATATTGACCGATGAATCCGATCCCGGATGGAACGACGAACAGCCCAATAGCACGTTGAGGAAGTTCGACGCAGCAGGATAGTCCTGATACCACTGCGAGACGCTGATCTGCACGTTGTTGTTGGTGTTCTGGATGTAGGTGAACTGGATGTTGCCAGAGATAGAGTTCACCGAGGCATCATAGCCCAAGTCCGTCAACACAGATTGCAGATAGGTGCCGACATCGCGCATGACGCTGGTGTCATCGACGACGATGGTCACCTTCTGCCCCGCCGTGCCCGATTCCGCCACCAGCGCCAGCGCCTTGTCCATATCGGGCGCCGTCCATTCGGTGCCGGGGTTCAGCGTATAATCGCAATGGTCCTCATGCCCCGGAAACGCCGGGGGCAGGATGGTGCAGACCGGCTGCGCCAGCACCGGGCCGCCAAAGATGCCGACCAGCGCATCGCGGTCGATCGCATAGTTCACCGCCTGGCGCACCCGCACATCATCGAACGGGGCCAGATTGACGTTGAACGGGGCATACCAGAACGCGGTCAGCGTGTTGACGTGAACCTGATCGGCATTCTGCGTGCCGATCTCGGCCAGCCGGTCGGTCGGCGGCTGGTCAAACATCCAGTCAGCCTGCCCGTTCTGCACCGCCGTCACCTGCGCCTCGGCCGACAGACCGAAATCAAAGACGATGGAATCGACAAACCCGTCGGGTTGAGCATCCACGCTCCATTCAACGAAATGCGGGTTGCGCACCGCAATCAGGCTTTCGTTCGGGTTATAGCTTTTGAACATATAGGGCCCGGTGCCCGGAATGGGCGTTACCCCGGCATCCTCCAGCGGCGCCTCTGCGGGCAGCACCGACGCATGCGGCACGGCCAGCTTGAACAGGAACTCGGGGTCCGGCGCGGTCAGCGTGAAGGTGACCGTATTGGTCGCCGGATCTGCCGAAATGCCGCCCTCCAGCGTGCAGTCGGCGGGCGCGGCCATGCAGGCATCTGCGCCCGCGATGCCATTGTAGAAGGTGCCGGCCGTTGGCCCGGAAACCTTGAACAGACGCTGGAAAGAGGCCACCACGTCATCCACGCCGACGTCCGACCCGTCCGAGAATTTCAGTCCCGAACGCAGTTTGAACGTATAGGTCAGACCATCGGCGCTGACCTCAGGCATGGCTTCGGCAAGGTCTGGTACGACCTCACCAGCGCCGACACCCTCGGTGCGCTTGAACGTCACCAGACCGTCGTAGGTGAAATAGAAGAGCTGCCAATACTGCAGCGTATAGTTGATCTGCGGGTCGATCGTGCCACCCGCCGCTGCCGCCACCAGGCGCATCTCGCCACCGCGGTGGGCGGCCATCATCTCATCGCGCGTTTCGGCGCCAGCCGTCAGAGCCGTGGCCGACAGCAGCGCTGCCGCCCCGGTCAGGGCCGCACATTTGGTCCAGATTGTCATTGGTCTCTCCCCTTTGATTGATCGCGCGGGCCTTCGGTTGCGTCCAGAAAATCGCCCACGACCTGCATGCAGGCGTCGCGCTCTTCGACATGCGGCATATGGCTGGAGTCCTTGAAAATCTGCCACCGGACATCCGGGATGTGGTCGGCAAACGGCTGCACGCAGGCTATGGTCGCCTCATCGTGGTGACCCGAAATCAGCAACGTCGGCACTGTGATCCGGTCAAGCCGATCAATGACGGTCCAGTTCTTCAGCGTGCCGATGACGTGGAACTCACTGGGGCCGTTCATCGTATGGTAAACGGTCGGATCATCGGCAATGGCATCAAAGGTGCGGACCACCTCTGGCGGGTTCGGCACAACGCGGCAGACGTGGCGGGCGTTGAACACATCCACCGCCTTTTGATAGGCTGGATCGTCGGTGTTGCCAGCCGTTTCGTATTTCAAAAGCTCGACCTGAACCTCTGGCGGCAATTCTGCCCGCAGGCGGTTCGCCTCTGACAGCCACAGCGCCATCGAGGCCGGGGAATCGGCAATTACCAGCGCGCGCAGCCCCTTTGGTCGCCGCACCGCATGCTCCGCCCCCAGCATGCCGCCCCAAGATTGGCCCAGAACCGCGTAATTTCCCGAAATCCCCAGATGGGTCAAAAGGTTGTCCAATTCCGCCAGGAACAGATCGACTGTCCAGAATCCGGGATCGGCATCTCGCAGATGGGTGGATTTTCCGTTGCCCAACTGGTCATAATGGATGACCGCGCGACCCGTCGCCGCCAGATCGACAAAGCTGTCGACATAGTCATGCGTGCAGCCCGGACCACCATGCAAAACAACCAGCGGCGTCTTGTCCGACGCCAGATTTCCGGTGACCTTGTACCAGGTCTTCCACTCACGAAAACTCGCGAAACCTTCTTTGGACGGCATGTGATGACCTCCCACGGCGTGTCTGTCGGGCCACCTCAAAGGGCCCCATCAACGATCTGGATCTGGGTGAAGAAATCGTTACTGCGGCGATGCTGGACGCGAAGGCGACGCCCTGTCAAGCGCCCTGCGCGCGGGGTGGGGCAATCATCTGGCCCAGCGTCATCCGCCGCGCTCTGCTGCGTTTACAGATTTCAGTATTTGGTATAAGGATCAGACATTAAACCATTTGGAGGGCGCACACTGGACGATCTGGATGCCGCCATCGACGCTGGTGCCGAGGCGGCTTTTGCCTTTCTCGCCAAACTGGTGCGCGCCCGAAGTGTGGCGGGATTCGAGCAGTCCGCCCTTGATATATTCGCAGCCGAGGCCGAATCAGTGGGGCTGGCCGCGACCCGCCTGCCCTTCCCAGGTGGCCCCGTCGGCAACCCATGCGCCGGCATCGCCCCCTGCGCCATCGACCGCTATCAGGTGCTGGCCGCCAGCCCCGGCACCAGTCCCGAAGGCGGGCCGCTGCACCTGATGCTGAATGGGCACATGGACGTGGTGCCGGCTGACTCTCCTGCGCTGTGGACCTCGCCGCCGTTCCAGCCGGAAATCCGCGGCGGACGAATGTATGGGCGTGGTGCCGCCGACATGAAAAGCGGCTTTGCGGTGGGGATGCTGGCGCTTGCTGCACTGCGCGATACCGTGCCGGACCTGTTCAGCCGCCAGCGCATCGGATTCATAGCCGTGGTCGAAGAGGAATGCACCGGCAACGGCGCGCTGATCGCCGCTTCGCGGGGTGCCATCGCCTCCGAAGTCGTGGTGCTGGAACCGACCGGGCTGGACCTGCTGATCGGTGGCGTCGGCGTGCTGTGGATCCAGATCAACGTCATCGCCCGCTCGGGCCATGCAGAGGCCGCCCACCGCAGCGTCAACGCCATTGACCTGGGAATGCGGATCACCGCTCGCCTGCGCGACTGGGCCGCCGATCTGGCCCGCACCACGCCCGAGCCCAGCATGTCCTCCGACGCGCATCCCTACAACGTCAACCTTGGCATGATGAACGCTGGCGACTGGACATCGACCGTGCCCTCCAGCGCCCGGCTTGGCCTGCGCCTTGGCTATCCGCGCGCCTGGACCGCCGAGCGAGCCGAGACCGAAGTGCGCCGGGTGATCGCCGATCTTGCCGCCACCGATTCCGATTTCCCGACCCAACCCGAAGTAACGCTGACCGGGCTGCGCGCCCGCGGCTATCTGCTGGACAAGGGCAACCCTTTGGCCCGCGATCTGGCCGCCGCACATCAGTCTGCCCACGGCACCGCACCCGGCACGGTCACCATCGGCAGCACGACCGATGCACGCATCTATCTGAACGAATTCGACACGCCCGCGATCTGTTTCGGCGCCACCGGCCACGATCTGCACGGCATCGACGAATCCGTCGATCTGCAAAGCATCGTCGATGCCGCACGCACGCTGGCGCGCTTCATCCTGATGCGGTTCCGGCCTGGGGCGATGCAATGAAAGCGGATCTTGGCGCGCCCATTGTCGCCCGCCCGGTCGCTGATGCGGTGGTGGATAAGCTGGTCACCGCCGTCGCCCTGGGCCTTTACGTTCCGGGCCAGCAACTGCCCACCGAACGTGAGCTGGCCGAACGTCTGGGCGTATCGCGCAACACCGTCCGCGACGGGCTGAAGCAGCTGACCGAAACCGGCTATCTTTCGGTGCGGCGCGGCCGCAACGGCGGCTATTTCGTTCGTGCCGACTGGGGGCCGCTGTCGCAGGGCCATGTGCAGCGGCAATTGATCGACAATTGGGCCGCGTTCGAGCAGATCTTCGACGCCCGCACCTTGATTGAGCCGCTGATCGCCCGAACCGCCGCCGAACGGCACGGCCCCGCTGATCTGAAGGCAATCGACGCCGCCCTTGCCGACTATCTGGCGGCGCCCGATCACGACGCCTCACGCCGCGCAGACGGGGCGCTGCACCGGGCCATCGCGACGGCCACGCAGAACCCGATCCTTGTCGACATCTCGATGGATCTGCGCACCAAGATCAGCCTGAATCTGGGCGCTGAACCCTATTCCGACGCGGCCCGACGGATCGCCATCATCCAGCATCAGGATCTGGTCGCCGCAGTGACCGAACGCCGCGCCGACGACGCCGCCGCCATCGCCGCCGTCCACTTCACCCTGTCCGAAACCCTGATGCGTGACCTCGTCAAACGCGCCGGGAGAAATGGGTCGAAATAGGCCGCTGGGTCTGTGCGTTCACCGCGTAACGCGCCGTCTGTCAGATCGGCGCCTGGCCAACACGATCTGTCGTTTGACAGGATGCCCGGAATGGACTTCTGCCCTCAGCCCCCTTATGCGCAACCTCGCGGCGCGCAGCCTGCTGTGACAAGGAAGCAAGAATGTTGAAACACAACCACCTGATTGCCGGCGAATGGGTCGCGGGCGAAACGACATTTGCCAATGAACCGGTCAGCGGCGCTGCAGATCATTTTGCAGCCGGAAGCCCTGAATTGGTGGACCGCGCCTGTCGCGCCGCCGAAGAGGCGTTCTGGACCTATGGCTATTCCAGCCGCGCCGACCGTGCCCGGTTCCTGCGCGCCATCGCCACCGAGATCGACGCGCGAGGGGCCGAGATCACGGCCATCGGCTGCAAGGAAACCGGCCTGCCCGAAGCCCGCCTGAACGGCGAACGCGGGCGCACTACCGGCCAGTTGCGCCTCTTTGCCGATCATATCGAGGCGGGCACCTATCTGGACCGGCGGATTGACGCGGCCCTGCCCGACCGCCAGCCCGCACCACGCCCGGAAATCCGGCTGATGCAGCGGCCAATCGGGCCGGTGGCCGTCTTTGGCGCGTCGAACTTTCCTCTGGCGTTTTCAACGGCAGGCGGGGATACGGCGGCGGCTCTGGCGGCGGGCTGTCCGGTTGTGGTCAAAGGCCACTCTGCCCACCCCGGCACCGCCGATCTGGTGGCGCAGGCCATCCATGCGGCCATCCTGTCTTGTGGCATGCCACCCGGCACCTTCAGCCAGATTCAGGGCGGCGACCGGGCCGTCGGTCAGGCGCTGGTCCAGCACCCGCTGATCCGGGCGGTCGGGTTTACCGGCAGTTTGGCAGGTGGGCGGGCCTTGTTCGACCTGTGCGTAGCGCGGCCTGATCCGATTCCCTTCTTTGGCGAACTGGGATCGGTGAACCCTATGTTCCTGCTGCCGGCGGCCCTGTCCGCACGCGGGGCAGAGATTGCTGCGGGCTGGTCGGCATCGCTCAGCATGGGGGCCGGGCAGTTCTGCACCAATCCCGGCATTGCCGTTGTCATCGCCGGTGCCGATGCCGATGCCTTTGTCACAGCGGCGGGTGAGGCGCTGGCCAAGATCGGCCCGCAGACCATGCTGACCTCTGGCATCGCCAAGGCCTATCATGCGGGGCGCGACCGGGTTGCGGCCTCAGCGGGCGTTCGCACCGTGCTCACCTCAACCTGCGATTTGCGCAATGCAACGCCCTATCTGTTTGCCACGACCGCCGCAGATTGGCTGGAAGATGCCGAACTGGGCGAAGAGGTGTTCGGCCCGTTGGGCATGGTCGTCGTGGCCAGGGACGCGATTGAGATGCGCCAGGTCGCCCTGTCGCTGGTCGGTCAGCTGACCTGCACGCTGCATCTGGACCCCGCCGATGCCGCCACCGCCCGCACACTGATGCCGATCCTTGAGCGTAAGGCCGGGCGCGTCTTGGCCAACGGCTTTCCAACCGGGGTTGAGGTTTGTGACGCCATGGTCCACGGCGGGCCCTACCCCGCCTCAACCAATTTCGGCGCGACGTCCGTGGGCACCATGTCGATCCGCCGGTTCCTGCGCCCGGTCAGCTATCAGAACATCCCGACCGGGATCCTGCCAGAAGATCTGGAATAGCGTTCACGGGCCAAACCTGGCCGCATTGCGCATGGCAAATCACGTTCAGATCCCGCACTCACCGGCGGGGTCTGCAGGCTATGCGGTGATGGCCCGGAACAGGTTGTCGTTGATCCGCCGCGCCATCGCGGCAAATTCCGGCAGATGCCCGGCCAGCTCAGCCTCCAGCCCCCGGGCGCGTTCCGCCCCCAGCGCCTTTTCCATGCTCGCGGCATATTCAGGAACCGCAGTCCATTCGGCAACCGTGGATGGCGTCATCTCGACATGGAACTGAATGCCCCAGGCGCGGCGTCCCACCCGCATGGCCTGTATCTGACAGGCCGCATTACCGGCAAGAACGACCCCACCCTCCGGCACAGCCTGCACCTCAGCCCCGTGCCACTGAAAGGCCTGCACCTCTGGCGTGAACCCGGCGAAAAGCCGGTCCTGACGCCCGGCATCGGTCAGCTGGGTTGCGGTCACGCCAACCTCGGGCGCGGCCATCATGCCGGTCTTGCCGCCCAGCGCCTGCGCCAGCAGCTGGTGGCCCAGACAGATCCCCAGATAGGGGCGATCCAGATCGCGCACCCAGGTGTGGATTGCCGCCATTTCGGGGGCCAGCCAAGGGTGCTTGTCACCCTCCCAGACATCCATCGGCCCGCCCATCACGACCAGCAGGTCAAAACCGGATAGATCAGGAATGCTGTCGCCTTCGTCCAGCGCAACGACTTGCGTCCGGTGACCGGCCTCTTGCCAGAAATCGCGAAAGATACCGGCGTGTTCGACAGCCAGATGCTGAAAGACAAGAATGTTCATGGGCCAACCCCCGATGCGGATTTGCCCATAGCTTTGCACAATGATTGGGCGCAGGGAACGGCCTTGGTGCGCTCAGCACATCATTCCGCTGCAGGGTCTGCAAAGACCAGCGCCCGGTTCAGGCCATAGCTGGTCACCGCCGCAACCGCCGATGCCGCAAGATAGATCGCCGTATCGGCAATCATCTCATGGCGCACGAACAACGCGCCCGCGGTCGAGACGATCGCAAGGCTCAGCCCCTGGGTCAGCGCATACAGCCCCAGCGCCCCCTTTCGCGCCTGACGTTCGCGAAAGGTAAAGTGGCGGTGGCACCAGAATACCGGCGGAATAAAGGCCAGCCAGACCAGCGCCGAGATCAGCGCCGGGCGAGTGCTGAGCCAGCCGACCAGCGCCGCCGTGACCAGCGAATAGGCCAGCGCTGCAACCCCGCCGACCAGCAAGAACCGCAACAGGCCATGCCCGTCTTGCAGGGGCGCGGCTTTTGGATAAACGGCGGTCATTGCGTCACCTCGACTGCGGGTTGATCGCGCGGCTCCTGCGTTGCGGCGGCCAGCCTGTCCTTGTCCACCCGCAGAAGGACGATCGTCTCCTGTGGCCCGTCCGTCGGCAGCAGCCAGTTAGGCAGATCGCCTGCCAACAGCGACATGCCATAGCGACCCCCGCCCCCACCGGAACGGCAGATCAGCACATAGTCCGACCTGCTTTTGCGCAGGGCATCAATCATCGCCGGTTCACGCTGAAAGGGTGCCACGCCGTTCAGGAACGCATCGGCGCTGCGGTGATAGCCTGCCGAGGTCGCCGAATAGGGGGTATGGGCCAGGATCATTGCGCCAAAGTTCAGCTCGCTGAGAATGATTGATCCGGGCGGCAACGTGCCATTCAGGCCCACCAACTCATCCAGCGACTCCTGCGAACGGCATGACCCTGCCAGCGGCTGCCAGGCATCAGGATCGGCCACGGCCGCTGTCTCACTGGGGTCATCCGGCCTGATCACCGACATGGCTGCAAGCAGCGGAATTTCGGGCAGCAGGATAAACAGCACCGCCCCAAAACCGACCAGAGCCCCCAGCCGCTGACGCCGCGCGGCGATCAACGCCACGACCTGCGCAACAATGAACCCGGCAAGGAACGGGATCGCGGGGGCCGCCACGGCCAGGGCCCGGATCTGGATCATGCTTATCGCCAGCCCGATCGCCGCAGCAACCAGCGTCATGACCAAGGCCTGACGTTGCGGCGCAGACAGGCTGTGGCGTGCGCGCCAGCCCAGACCACCGGCCAGTATGACAACAGCCAGCGCCGGGGTTATCAGGGCGTTTACGCCGTAAGGCAGGATCATGAACGACCGCCACGCTGGTTGGGCCTCTGCGATCCGGTCGGTAATGATCCGCCGCGCCTCTTCGGGCATCTCGCCGTAAGGCCCGGCCAGACAGGCCCCCAGCATGGGCGACGCCAGCCACAGCCCCAGACCTGCCACCGCCGCCATGACGGCGAACCGCGCCAAGGGTGACTGCAGCCGTCCACCCAGCGCCACACCGACCAGCGACGCGGCGACACCGGCGGCAATCACCGACAGCATCGGCGGTGCCAGCTCATCACAATAGGGGACCAGCCATTCCACTACAGGCGTCTGCCCGATCATGAACAAGGGGGCCGCCGCCGCAATCGCGATCGAGAACCCCGCCAGCCAGGCCCGGCTGCCCGGCGTGCCCAACGCATAGCGCACCGCTGCCATGCCCCACAGCAACAAGAGGATCGGCAGCATCTCCAGCCCCACGGCCAGCGTGAAGGCGGCCGCCACACCGGCCGCAGCCCCCATCAGCGCGCTGCCCCGAACCGGATCACGCGCAGGCACAATTGTCAGAAACAGCGCGGCGGTGCAGAACAACAGCTGGACGTTGTGGTGATCCACACTGCCCGGCCCGAACTTGCCCGGCCCCAGCTTTGCCCACAGCACCGCGATCAAGCCCGCACCGATCGCCGCACCGCGCCCCATCAGGCGATCAGTGCCGACCACAACCACCACGCACAGCGCCATCAGCAACAGCGTCGGCCACAGGATCAGCGTCAGCGTCTCGGCCATTGGCATCGGAAACATCCATGACAGCGGCACCAACAGCGCAGCAATCCCGAGGTCGACATAACGCGACCAGTGCATTGAGACGCCATCGGGCGGCAGCAACCGGTGTTGCTGCATATCGAACCACCCCTGTCCGCCCAGCCAGTCACGCACCTCAACCAGACGCATCAGGTTGTCACTGAACCCCAGATTGACCTTGTCAGCCATGAACAGCGCGCGCGCCAACACCAGCGCGCAAAACAGAACAAGGATCCACCCCAACCGGGGCGGTGCGATCGTTAGTTTCAAAGCCACTACGTTTCCACTTGTGTTGTAAAGCGCCTGAATCGTTCGGATCAGGTTAATCGTGGAAACAGTCAAGACCATGACGACATTGCGTCGGAAATCGGTCCCCGGCTGGCGGAACGCCATCAAAGCATCCCGCTTACGCCCCACTTCAGACCCATTCCAGATCAATGATCAGTCAACGCAACCTTCTGGTGGTATCTCATGACCGAGTTGACAATTCTTATGCCCTGCCTGAACGAGGCCGAGACGCTGGCCGCCTGCATCGTCAAAGCGCGGGGCTATCTGGACCGCTCGGGTGTGCAGGGCGAAATCCTGATTGCCGACAACGGCTCAACCGATGGCAGCCAGGAAATTGCGCTGGGTTTGGGTGCGCGCGTGGTGGCGGTGCCCCGACGCGGCTATGGTGCCGCCCTGATTACCGGGATTGCGGCGGCCAAGGGTCGCTTTGTCATCATGGGCGACAGTGATGACAGCTATGACTTTTCCCGGCTGGACGGCTTTGTCGAAACCCTGCGGGGCGGTGCCGATCTGGTGATGGGCAACCGGTTCCGCGGCGGAATTGCGAAAGGCGCGATGCCGCCCCTGCACCGCTATCTGGGCAATCCGGTACTGTCGACCATCGGGCGCGTGCTGTACCGCACGCCCGTCGGTGATTTCCACTGCGGGATGCGTGGCTTTTCGCGCGCGGCAGTGATGCGTCTGGGCCTGTCATCGCCCGGTATGGAATTCGCCTCTGAAATGGTCATCAAGGCCACGCTTGCAGGTCTGCGGATCGAAGAGGTTCCCACCACGCTGTCGCCCGACGGACGCTCACGCCCGCCGCACCTGCGCAGCTTTCCCGACGGCTGGCGGCATCTAAAGCTGTTGCTGACCTTCGCCCCGTTCAGCCTGTTCCTGCTGCCCGGCCTTGCCCTGCTGGGTCTTGGCGGGCTGGCCTTTACGGCGCTGCAATTCGGGCCGCTGCAAATGGGCGGGGCCACCTTTGACATTGGCGCGCTGATCCTGTCGGCCATGGCCGCGATCACCGGAGCGCAGATGATCTGGTTTCATATCCTGGCCCGCACCTTTGCTGTCCGCTTTGGCCTTCTGCCCAGCTCAGCCCGGTATGAGCGTCTTCAGGGCCGCCTCTCGGTTGATGCGGCCTGTCAGGCAGGCGCGGTTCTGTTCCTGTTCGGTCTGATTGCGGCGGGCGCAAGCCTGGCCTACTGGGGTGCGCATGGCTTTGGCGAACTGGATCCGTCGCTGATTGCCCGGTCCACGTCTTTGGCCGCGGTTCTGGTGGCCTTGGGCGCGCAATCGGTAGCGAACGGTTTCCTCTGGGGCCTGTTGACCCAGACTGTGTCCCAGCCTGCACCCGTTGCGGCCGATGCAATCAACGCTGCCGCAGTGAACGGCTAAAATTCAAAGAGCGGGCCGCGGTCTTTTCTGACCGCGGCCCGATTTCTACAGCGCAGATCATGGCGGCGGAATGCTTCCCCTAGCCCGCCAAACCGTCTTTTTCCAACCGCTGCAGCATCGCCATTTCATCCGCCGACAACCGGATGCCGTTCGCTTCCGACATTGCCCGCGCAGCATAGCGGCGCTGTGAGGGCAGTCGCGCGCCCTGCCCCAGCACCGCATCAAACAGCGCTTCGGCACGGGATGCGTCAAAGCCCCCGCGCGCTGCGGCAAACCGTTCGGGACTGAAGGCAATGATCAACTCGCCATGGCGCGGCGCGACAGTGGTGGTGCCCAGAAAGGCCAGCGCCTCGGGGCTGGTCATGTCGCCAATCATCACACCTGCCAAGAGTTCGATCATCATCGAGATCGCAGACCCCTTATGCCCGCCAAAGGGCAGCATCGCCCCGGCCAAAGCCGCAGCCGGATCAACCGTCGGCGCGCCACCCGCATCCACCGCCCAACCTTCGGGCAGGGGTTTGCCCGCGATGCGGTGCAGCTCGACCTCGCCCCGCGCCGCCACGCTGGTGGCAAAGTCAAAGACATAGGGATGCCCCGCCCGCGGCCAGCCAAAGGCCAAGGGGTTGGTTCCCATCAGGGCCTTGGTCCCGCCGGTGGGTGCCACCGTGGCATAGCTGGGGCACATGGCAATCGCCGCCAACCCTTGGGCGGTCAGCGTCTCAACTTCGGGCCAAAGCGCCGAGAAATGCGTGCAATCATTGATGACCAGTGCTGCCAGCCCCAGGGTGCGGGCGCGATCTGCCAGCACCGGGGCGCCGATCTCGAACGCCGCATTGGCAAAGCCACCTTTCGCGTCAACCCGCACGATCGCGCTGTCATCCTGCGTCAGCTCCGGCACGGCATCGGGGTTGACCTTGCCCAACTTCAACGTCCGCAGACAGCCCTCGATCCGGTAGATGCCATGTGATTTGCAGCCATCCCGCTCACCAGCCACAATCACCCGCGCCACCGGCCCGGCCTGTCCGGCCGACAGTCCGGCATTTTCAAAAATGCCTGTCACCATCCGGGTCAGGCGATCAGGCGTCAGCGTCGTGTCATGGGTCATGCGGGCAGTCCTGCGGGCGGGGGCAGCCGTGGCGGCGCCGGGGTGAGGGCAAAGGTAACAGCCAAGACTAGGCAATTTCGCCCTTGGGGGACAAGCCATCATTGCGGGGGCGCCAAGATACAATATACTTTTTGTATATTGCCAATATTCATCCTTGTGCAGAATCTCGCCCGATTCCATACTGCCGCCTGAGAACGATTCGAAAACGAACGTGTTCCTAGGGAGTGACCCAATGAAAAAAACCATCCTGCTTGGCGGCCTGCTGGCCGCAATCGGCCTGACCTCGGCCGCACATGCCGACAAACTTGACGACATCATCGCCTCGGGCACGCTGCGCTGCGCAGTCGTGCTGGACTTCCCGCCGATGGGGATGCGCGATGAGGCCAACAACCCGGTCGGCTTTGACGTCGACTATTGCAACGATCTGGCCGCAGCGCTGGGCGTGACCGCCGAGATCGTCGAGACCCCGTTCCCCGAGCGGATCCCGGCCCTGATGGCTGGCCGCGTCGATGTGGGTGTTGCGTCCACCTCGGACACGCTGGAGCGGGCCAAGACCGTCGGCTTTTCCATCCCCTACTATGCCTTTGAAAACGCCGTTGTCGGCAATGAAAAGGCCGCGATGAAGACCTGGGAGGATATGAAGGGCAAGGTTGTCGGCGCCACCGCAGGCACCTATGAGGCGATCTGGCTGGAAGGCAAAGTCAAGGAATGGGGAACCGGCGAATTCCGTCCCTATCAGACCCAGGCCGACGTCTTTCTGGCGCTGAGCCAGGGTCAGCTGGACGCGACCGTCTCCACCGTCGAAGTCGCCGAAGCCAACGTGAAATCGGGCAACTTCCCCGGCATCGCCGTTGTCGACAAGGCGCCGATGGTGCCGGATTACGTCGCGCTGTTCACCCTGCGTGAAGAGTATGGCCTGATCAACTATCTGGATCTGTTCGTGAACCAGCAGGTCCGCACCGGCCGCTATGCCGAGCTGTACACGAAGTGGGTGGGCGAAGGCGTGCCTGCCGATCTGACCGTCAAGGGCGTTGATCGCTAAGCCGGTTGCCACATATCAGGGCGCGCAGGGAAACCCGCGCGCCCTTTTTCGATCCGGCAGAAAGGGGTGGCGATGTTCTCATACACGTTCCAATGGAATCAGGCGCTGAACCGGCTACCGCAAATGCTGGACGGCGCGCTGATCACGATGGAGGTGGCGATCCTGTCGATGGTGTTGGGCATCCTCTTGGCCATCATGCTGACCGGGTTCCGGCTATCCGGTAACCGCTTTCTGAACGCCATCGCCGCCACTTGGGTTGAAATTGCCCGCAACACCCCTGCCCTCTTTCAGATCTACATGGCGCATTTCGGGGTGGCCAGTTTCGGCATTCACTTCAGTCCCTTCACCTCATTGCTGATCGGCATCACCTTCAACAATGCAGGCTATCTGGCCGAGAATTTCCGCGGCGCGCTGAAAGCCATTCCGCACACACAGACCCGATCCGCCAGATCCTTGGGCATGACGCCTTTTCAGGCCTTTGGCTATGTGATCCTGCCGCAGATGCTGCGGATTTCCTTTCTGCCGATGTCAAACCAGATGGTCTGGGCGGTGCTGATGACCTCACTCGGCGTTACCGTCGGCATGAACGCCGACCTATACGGCGTCACGCAGGATCTGAACGCGCTGACCTTCCGCACGTTTGAGCTGTTCGCCATCGCGGCGGTGATTTTCTACATCATCGTCAAAATCATCAACCTTGGCTCGCGGTTGATCGCCGCCCGCCTGTTTAGGTATTGAGGGTAGGATATGTTCAACACCTCAATGTCATTCGACGATGTGGTTTTTCTGGCGAACGGTGCCTGGATGACCATTCTGGTCACGGTGGTGTCGGTCTTTCTGGGCACAATCCTTGGCATTGCCTTCGGTGTCCTGCGCTATCAGGTCGGCCCGTGGTGGGGCGCGCCGGTGACCTTTGTGCTGGATGTTTTCCGATCCATTCCGCTGTTGATCCAGCTGGTGCTGGTCAGCGCGTTCATGGGCATGGTGCTGAAACTGCAGATCTCGGGCTTTGTTGTCGCCTGCGGGGTGCTGACCTTCTACACCGCCGCCTATTGCGCCGAGATCGTGCGCGGCGGCATTGACGCGGTGCCCTTCACCACCCGCCGCGCGGCGCGGTCCTTGGGGCTAAGCTGGTGGCAGGACATGCGCTATATCGTGGCGCCCTTGGCGACGCGGGTGGCCCTGCCCTCCTGGATCGGCCTTGCGCTGGGCGTCATGAAAGATTCCGCGCTGGTCTATGTGGTCGGCGTGACTGAGCTGCTGAAATCGACCCAGATCCTGATCACCCGCCTGCAAGAGCCGCTGTTTCTCTTGATCATCGGCGGGTTGTTCTACTTCCTCATCAGCTTCCCGATTGCCCGTTTGGGTGGTTACCTGGAAAAACGGTGGTCCAATGATTGAGATTCAAGACGTCTACAAATCCTTTGGCGCGCTGGAGGTGCTGAAAGGCATCAACCTGACGGTGGAAAAGGGCGAGGTGCTGTCGGTAATCGGCGGCTCGGGGTCCGGCAAATCCACGCTGCTGACCTGCATCAACGGGCTGGAGCAGATCAATTCGGGCAAGATCCTGGTTGATGGCACCGAGGTTCACGCGAAATCAACGGATCTGAACAAGCTGCGCCGCAAGATCGGCATCGTGTTTCAGCAGTTCAACGCCTTCCCGCATCTGACGGTGTTGGAGAACGTGACGCTGGCCCCGCGCAAGGTGCTGGGCATGGGCAAGGCCGAGGCCGAGGAAATCGCCGTGAAACAGCTGACTCATGTGGGTCTGGCCGATAAGCTGGCGGTCTATCCCGGCCGTCTGTCGGGCGGTCAACAGCAGCGCATGGCAATTGCCCGCGCCCTGGCGATGTCGCCCGCCTATATGCTGTTTGATGAGGTGACATCAGCCTTGGACCCGCAATTGGTGGGCGAGGTTCTGGATACGCTGAAACTCTTGGCCGACGGCGGTATGTCCATGATCTGTGTGACGCATGAGATGACCTTTGCCCGCGAAGTATCCGACCGGGTAGCGTTTTTTCACAAGGGGATCATGGCCGAAATAGCCCCCCCTGATCAGTTCTTTGGCGCGCCTCAGCACCCCGAGACGCAGGCATTTCTGTCGAATATCCGCTGATAAAGGCCAATCCAGATGAAATCGGCTGAGGTCGTGGTGATCGGTGCGGGTGTCGTGGGGCTATCCATCGCGCTGGCCGCGCAGGCACGCGGGTTGACCGTGCGCGTGGTTGACCGGACGGGTATTTGCGCCGGGGCCTCTGCCGGCAATGCGGGCGCGCTGGCCTTCACCGATATTCTGCCGCTGGCCAGCCCGCGCATCATTCGCCAGGCGCCGAAATGGCTGCTGGATCCCCTTGGCCCTCTCTCCGTGCCGCCGCGCTATGCGCTGAAGATAACGCCCTGGATGCTGCGGTTCTGGCGGGCCAGTTGGCCTGCCAAGGTCCGCGCCTCGACTGTGGCACAGACCGGGCTGATGGCCTATTCAAAGGCCAGTTTAGAGCCGTTTCTGGCGGCACACGGGTTGACCCCGATGCTTCGCAAGGACGGCCAGTTGCAGGTCTATGAATCGGCATCCGAGTTCAAGGCCAGCCTTCCCGGCTGGGCGATCCGCGAAGCGGCTGGGATAGAGGTACAACACCTGACCGGCGATGCGATAGCCGAGCGCCAGCCCGGCCTGTCACCGCAATTCACCCATGCCACCTTCACCCCCGGCTGGTGGTCGGTGACCGACCCCAAGGATTACACCGAAGCGCTGGCCGACCGGTTCCGCGCGGGCGGCGGTCAGATCACCATCGCCAACGCCACCCGCCTTTTGCCCGACGGCGTAGAGACATCAGTCGGTGTATTGAAAGGCCGCGTCGTCCTGGCCGCAGGGGCGCATTCGCACCTCCTTGCCCGCACCGCCGGCGTAACAATCCCGCTAGAGACCGAACGTGGCTACAACACCACCCTGCCGCCCGGCGCGTTCGAACTGCGCTGTCAGGTCACCTTCGGCGGCCATGGCTTTGTCGTCGTCGGCCTGACCTCGGGCATCCGCGTCGGCGGCGCGGTGGAATTGGGCGGCCTGAACCTGCCGCCCAACTACGCCCGCGCTGACGCGATGCTGACAAAGGCCAAACGCTTCCTTCCCGGCCTGAACACGATAGGCGGCACGCAATGGATGGGCTTCCGCCCATCCTTGCCCGACACACTGCCCGCCATTGGCCCCTTGCCCGGCCAACCCAACACGCTGTGCGCCTTTGGCCACGGCCATCTTGGCCTGACCCAATCCGCAGGCACCGCGCAGATCATCGCAGATTTGCTAGCTGGCCAAGAACCACCGCTGAACCTGACCCCCTTCGCGCCCTCGCGCTTCTGAAAGCCAACGCCATGACCCAATACACTTTCCCCTGCATTGACGGCCACACCTGCGGCAACCCCGTCCGGCTGGTTACCGGCGGCGCACCGATGCTGCGCGGCGCCACCATGCTGGAAAAGCGCGCGCATTTTCTGGCGGAATATGACTGGATCCGCACCGGGTTGATGTTTGAACCCCGCGGCCATGACCAGATGTCCGGCTCTATCCTGTTCCCGCCCACACGCGATGATTGCGACGTGGCGGTGCTGTTCATCGAGACGTCCGGCTGCCTGCCAATGTGCGGCCATGGCACCATCGGAACCGTCACCATTGCGCTGGAAAACGGCCTGATCCGCCCCGCCACCCCCGGCGTCTTGCGGCTGGATACCCCTGCGGGC
>JBATPI010000004.1:0-24566 GCA_049291415.1 Paracoccaceae bacterium
GTCCAGCAGGGGCGGGGCGGGTTTGGCCGGGATGGCGGGCGGCGCGGCGCGGGCCATATCAGGTGCGGGGGCCTCGGCCGCCTCAGCTGATTTCGAGACTGGCGAGGGCGCCTCGGGCGCGGTGACGGGCGGCATCACCGGCGCCTTGTATTTTTGTGCAACCGGCAGGATGACGGCAACACCGATCACCAGAGCGGCGATCGAGGTGGTGCCCGCCAATGCGGGGCGTGAGGTCAGGAAATTCAGCATGGAACGCACTCCGTTCAGGAAACCCGCCGGGACTTGGCGGTCTTCACTGGAACGCGGCGCGGCGGGCGATCCTTGGAGGCGGTCAAAATTTTCCATGGCCAGCGCCATGGCGCGGGCGCGGGCGTCGCCATCAGCAGCCGGGGGGGCCTGCAGGGCCGCCTTCAGGGCGTTCAGATCGGTGAGGTCGTCAGTCATGTCGCCTCCTCTGCGGCCATCGCGCGCAGGCGTTTTTTCACCTCGGACATGCGCCAGGCGATGGTGCCTTCGGACAGGCCCAGAACCTCGCCCGCCTGGCCTTGGGTCATCTCTTCGCCCAGGACCAGCGCCACGGTGTCGCGCAATTCGGGCGACAGTCGCGCCATTGCGGTCATCAGCCAATCCTGCGCTGCGGCCTGTTCCGCAATCTCATCCTGCCGGGCGATTTCCCAATCACCCCAGCCGCTTGAGGCGCGGGCATGGGTGGCGCGGCGGCGGCGTTGGTCATGGGCGGCATTGACCACCACGCGGTACAGCCAAGTGGTGAACCGCGCCTCTGCCCGCCAGCTGCGCAGCTTGGCCGGCAAGGCGGCACAGATGTCCTGGGCCAGATCTTCGGCATCGGGTTTGGACCCGGTCATCCGCCAGGCCAGCCCGTGAATCCGGTCATAATGCCGCCCGATCAGGGTGGCAAAGGCGGCGCGATCGCCTTCGGCGGCGGTCTGGGCCAGAATTTCATCGGACGTGTCCATCAGCATAATGCATATCAGACGCGGCCGCCGGGGCAATCCTTGGGGCCTGACGCGAATTCTGCGTGGCCTGCTTGTTCCCGCTTGACTGCTGACCTAAGGTTTCGTCGTTCCCCTGATCCACGGTGCCCGATGCGGTTTGTTGTTGCCTGCCTTGTCTTGCTGATATCCACCCTTGCCGCCAACGCCCAGGAGATGCAGCGCGCCGCACCGCCGCTTTGGGTAGAAGAGTTGGCGCTGCCCGCGATTGACCCACGGCTGCGCGCCGAAGCGCAGGGCGGTGTGCATTTCATTCTGGCCGACCGCCAGTTGCAGTGGCAGGATCAGGTGATGTCATCCTATACCCGCACGGTGTCAGAGGTGACCGACCGCGCCGGGCTGGAAGCCGCCGCCACGATCAACATAGATTTCGACCCGCTGTTTGAGGCGATCACCCTGACCCGGCTGGCGCTGATCCGCGATGGCCAGTCGATTGACCTGCGCGATACCGTACGGGTTGAGGTTTTGCGCCGTGAGCAGCGGCTGGATCAGGGTATCATCGACGGCACGCTGACGCTGTGGATCCAGATCCCCGATTTGCGGGTGGGCGATCTTGTCGATACCGCCAGCCTGCGGGTGATGCAGCCTGTTCTGCCGGGCGCGAACCGGTCCTTAGAGTCATTTCTGGATTGGAGCGTGCCGGTGCAGATCACCCGGGTTCTGGCCTTCTGGCCGACCGATTGGCCGCTGCACATGGCGCCTTTGCCCGAGGGGATCCGCCATAGCCAGACGCCGATGCCGGATGGCCAGACCCAGCGGCTGGAGTGGCAACGGCTGTCACGCCTGCCCGAACAGTGGGAGCCGAACACTCCGCCGGGCCACGGTCCGGACCTGCTGCTGCGGGTCTCGGCGGATGCCGATTGGGGGGCGCTGTCGGCGATGCTTAGCCCGCATTACGCCGCCGACTATCCGCTGACGCCAGAATGGGACGCCCGCGTCGATGCCATTGCCGCCGCCAGCCCGGACCCGGCGACCCGCGCTATTTCGGCGCTGCGGCTGGTGCAGGATGATCTGCGCTATGTCAGCCTGTCGGTGGGTGCCGGGGGCTATCTGGCGCGTGCGCCGCAAGAGGTGATCACCTCGGGCTTTGGTGATTGCAAGGACAAGGCGCTTTTGCTGGTGGTGATCCTGCGGCGGCTGGGGGTTGAGGCGGCGGTGGCGCTGACCGATCTGGACGGGGGTAAGGCGCTGGACCTTGCATTGCCTTCGGTCGGGGCGTTTGACCATGCCATCGTGCGGATCATGATCGACGGCACGGCCCGCTGGGTGGATGCAACCGCCTCGCATCAGGGTGGCGATTTCGCCTCTGGCACGACGCCGGACTACGGCTGGGCGCTGCCCCTGACCGGGGCGGACCAGACCTCACTGGAACCGATCGCGCTGCCCGATCTGGTGGCCCCAACCTCGGATGTGACCGAAAGCTTTGTGTTTAACCAGTTGGGTGTGATGCTCGAGGTCCGCACGGTCTATGCCGAGCGCATGGCCGATGAAACGCGACAGCGCTGGGCGACATCGCCTGCGTCGCAGATCTCTCGCGATTTTCTGGGCTATTATCAGGCGCGCTATCCCGGCATGACCCAGATGCGCGATATCGAGATGACCGATGACCGCGCCACCAACCTGGTGATCACGGTTGAACGGTATCTGCTGCCCAACGCCGCGTTGGCCGGATCGGACCTGCAGCTGGATTTTCCCTTTGCGGCCGAAAACTATACCAGCAACCTGCCTGAACGACTGACCGCCCCGCGCAAGGCCCTGCTGGATGTGGGTCGCCGCGCATCGGCACGCCATCGGGTGATCGTCGATGGCGCACCGCAGCAGTTTCGCCCGCCGCCGGATATGAAGATCAGCAATCCGGGCTTTCACTTTGTGTTCAGCGGTCGCACCACTGACAGCGGTGGAATGCAGCTGACCTGGACCTTTGACCGCGACGGCACCTGGGTGGCAGCGCAAGACGCAGCCGGGGTGATCGACGATGGCCGTGAGGTGACAGAGGCGACCTGGCTGACCTGGAACGTCACTCCCGATCATCTGCGCTAGTGAAGCGACGGAAAACTGGCCCCCTTCCCCGGTCAGGGAAGGGGGCCGACTGCCTGACCGCGTGGGGGATCAGTAAATCAGGCCGTCATAGATGGCGTAGGCCCCGCCTGCGCTGTTCAGGTGCCCCGACGCCCTGGCGTCACGGGCATAGGCCACAACCGCGTTATAGGTGCCCGGACCGAAAGACCCGTCCAGACCGCCCCGATAGTAACCCTGCGCCCGCAGGCTACGCTGGATCGCCCTGCGCTCACCCTTGGAATAGCTGTTGAACGCCTGCGCCGCGGGGGTGTGGTAGATTGAGCCATAGCTGGCGCGTGGCTCCACATAGATCGGGCGGGGCGCCGGGGCGGGGGCCGCGCGGCGATATTTGCGCCCGTCGATCAGCTCATCAATGATGACGGCGGTGGCGACGCCGGCAACAAAGCCCTGTTCCTTTTTACCCCAGGCATGGGCGGGGGCGGCCGGAATGGCCGCGATGCTCAGGGCAGTTGCGGCGGCGATGGCGGTGGATTTGAGCGAGAGCAGCATGGCAGCAGTCCTTTCCCGTTTAGCCCCAGCAGCGGGGCGATGAGGGAAATCTGGGCCATTGGGACGTGCTAGGCAAAAGCGCGGGCGTGATAGCCGGTTGCAGCGCTTTGATAGCAGATAGCGGCTTTGTTTTCAGAGGTTTGGTAGGCTGGCCAGGCAATCGGCCAGCCGTGTCAGCCCCTCATCCAGCCGCGCGGCCATGCCGCCACCCACGCCCAAACGGATGTGATGCGGCTGACCATAGGCCGAACCGGGCAGCACAAAGGTGCGGTAGGGCGCGGCCAAAAGGCGTTTTGCCAACTCGTCCGAATCGATTCCCTTCAACCGGGCCAGCCCGATCAGCCCGGCTTGCGGCTTTTGCCACGACAGGCGCGGGGTGGCGGCGATAAAGCCGTCCAGCCGGGCCAGCGTCTGGCGCACCTCGGCCCTTGTGGTGGTCAATGTGGCGGCCAGCCTGTCGGGGCGCAGGGCTATTTCGGCGATATGCTCGCCCAGGATGTTCATGATCTCGGACGCATTCTCGCGCAGGATCAGTGCGTCACGCAGCAGCGCCTTGTCCGGCGTTATCAACCAGCCGGTGCGGATGCCCTGCAACCCCAGCGCCTTTGAGACCGACCCGGTGGTGATGCCCCGCGCGTAGATCCCGGCGACAGAGGGCGGGCGCGGGCCCGCCCATTCCAGGCCCGCATAAACTTCGTCCACCAACAGCCAGACGCCTGCGCGGTCGCAGGCCGAGGCAATCGCCTGCAAGTCTGCGGCAGGGATCAGCCGCCCGGTGGGGTTGTTGGGATTGGTCAGAAAAACCAGTTTCGTGCGCGGGGTGATCGCGGCGGCGATGGCCGCGGGGTCCAGCGCCCAGCCGTCTGCCTCGCGCCGGGGAACAGCGACCAACTGCGCACCGATGGCACGCGCCATGACACCTGCCTGCGGCCAACCGGGGCTGTCGGTGATGATCTCATCCCCGGCGCTGAGGAGTTGGCGAAAGATCAGGTAGTTCGCCTCGGCGGTGCCAGCGGTGATCAGCACATCATCTGGGGAGCAGCGGGTGGAGAGGCCCGCCTGGTCGATAACGCGGGCGCGCAAAGAGGGCAGGCCCTGAAAACTGACGCCGTTCCAGTCCAGCTTCAGCCTTGGGTCCAGATCGGGCAGATAGGCACCCAATTCGGGCGGGTCGGCCATGGAAAAGCCCAGAAAGCACTCCGGTGGATCGGCCCCCGCGGTTTGCAGCAGGTATTCGAACAGCTTGTGGATTTCGACCTTCATGCACCGTCTCCGCCAGCCAAAATTCTTTAAAGAATTTTGCTAATTCCTTGCGAGGAATTAGGCCCCTTACCGTACGTCGCGCCCTTGATTGAGAATGATGATATTGCCCGAAGACACATCCCCCAGATCCGAAATCAGAAAGCCCACCCAGCCCGCCACCTGTTCGGGCCGCATCGCCGCGCCATGCGGCATGGCGGCAATCGCGCGCGCCAGCACATCTGCGGTCAGCACGTTGAACAAGGGCGTTTCCGTCATCGCCGGCGCAATCGAGTTCACCGCAATCTTGTCGCGCGCATAGCGCCGCGCCAGATCCTTGGTCAGCGTATCCATCGCAGCCTTTGAGGCCCGGTAATGCGGTGGATCAAAGACGTCGAAGTTATAGGCGCCGTTGGAAGAGATATTGACGATCTTGCGCACGCCGGGGCGGCCTGCCATCGCCTTTACTGCGCCTTGGCAGCAGTGAAAGGCGGATGAGAAGTTGATCGCCATCTGGCGGTCCAACTCTGCCGCCGGGATGTCGGGGAAATCAGACATCAGACAGGTGCCGGCGTTATTGACCAGCACGTCGATCCCGCCAAACTGCGCGCATAGCCGATCAAACAGATCGGCAATCGCGGGCGGATCGGTCAGGTCGACCGCCTCGGGGATAAACCCCTCAAGATCCGCCGACATGGCCAACAGCGCCGGGCCGTCAATATCGACGCCCACCACCGTCAGCCCATCCGCCAGCAGGCGGTCGGTGATGGCGCGGCCCATGCCGCCGGCCGCTCCGGTGACAACGGCGATGCGCAGCGCCATCAGATCAGCCAACCACGAAGTCGAAATGCTTGCGCACGTTCTCTTCGATCTTCCAGGTGCCCTTGAAGTCTTTCTCGACCACGAAGGAATCGCCTGCCTTGACGGTGACGGGGGTGCCGCCATCGGGCGTGATCACAATGCGGCCCGCGATCATCACGACATATTCGTAGGACGTATAGGTCGCGTGATAGCTGCCGACGGTGCATTCCCAGATGCCCGAAATCATCGCGCCGTCCGCTGAGGTGTGCAGAACCCAGGTCTTGGTCTCGGGGTTGCCTGCGGTCCGGACCCAGCCGTCAAGGTCGCCGACAACAGGTTCGATTCCGTCGGTCGAGGCAGGCAGCTTGGTGATGGTTTGCATGGTGGTCTCCAGAATTAGGGTCAGATGCTGAGGCAGATGTATTTCATCTCAAGGTAATCTTCCATCCCGTGATGGCTGCCCTCACGGCCCAGGCCCGATTGCTTGACCCCGCCAAAGGGCGCCACCTCGGTCGAGATGATGCCGGTGTTCACGCCGACGATGCCGTATTCCAGCGCTTCCTGTACGCGGGTGATGCGGCCGATGTCGCGGGCATAGAAATACGATGCCAGACCAAAGATCGTGGCATTGGCCTTTTCCACCACCTCATCTTCGGTCTCAAAACTGAACAGGGGGGCGACGGGGCCAAAGGTTTCCTCATTGGTCACGATCATCTCATCAGTCACGCCGGTCAGGATGGTCGGCTGAAAGAAGTTGCCACCCAAGGCATGGGCATGACCGCCCAAGGTGACCTTGGCACCCTTGGCGGTGGCGTCCTTGATATGGTCCTGCACCTTTTCCACGGCGGCATAGTTGACCAAGGGGCCGAACTGCACATCCTCGGACAACCCATCCCCGACGCGGGTTTTCTCAACCGCGGCTTTCAGCTTGGCGGCAAAGGCGTCATAGACCCCGGCCTGCACATAGATCCGGTTGGCGCAAACGCAGGTCTGCCCGTTGTTACGGAATTTCGACATCATCGCACCGGCAACAGCGGCATCCAGATCGGCGTCGTCAAAGACGATGAAGGGCGCGTTGCCGCCCAATTCCATCGAACATTTCATCACCTGCTCGGCCGCCTGGCGCAGCAGGATGCGGCCCACTTCGGTGCTGCCGGTAAAGGTCAGCTTTCGCACCACCGGGTTTTCACAGAATTCCTTGCCGATGTCGGAGGATTTCTTTGAGGTGATGACCGAGAAGATGCCCTTCGGCAGCCCCGCCCGTTCGCCCAGCAAAGCCAGCGCCAGCGCCGACAAAGGCGTCTCTGCAGCGGGGCGGGCGACAAAGCCGCAGCCCACGGCCAGCGCGGGCCCGCATTTGCGTGTGATCATCGCGTTGGGAAAATTCCATGGCGTGATTGAGGCGACAACCCCGATTGGCTGCTTCAGCACCGTCAGCCGCTTGTCGCGCTGATGGCCGGGGATCGTCTCGCCGTAAACCCGCTTGGCCTCTTCGCCGAACCATTCGATAAAGCTGGCACCATAGGCGACCTCACCCTTGGCCTCGGCCAGGGGCTTGCCCATCTCGGCGGTCAGAATGGTGCCCAGATCGTCCTGGTTGGCCATCATCAGATCAAACCAGCGGCGCAGAATGACGCTGCGCTCTTTGGCCGGGCGGGCGGCCCAATCCTTCATCGCCACATTGGCCGCGGCGATGGCGCGGGCGGTTTCTGCACGGCTCAGATCCGGCACCTGGCAGATCACGTCGCCGCGAGCCGGGTTGATCACCGGGAAGGTGCTGCCATCATCGGCATCCACCCATTCACCGGCCACATAGGCCTTGGTCACCAAAAGCGTGGGATCTTTCAAAAGGTCGCGCAGATTGGTTACGGAATCGAGCATGGGTGCCTCCGGTGCGAATTGGGTTGGCATGTGGTGCCATGCCAGCCCCCGGCTTGTCCAGTTCCGGCCCGGCCTTAGGTCCAGTTCCGGGCGCAACTCGGCCCAGGCTGGCGGCATATGCGCGGCCGCACAGGCAAATGGAGCGTGCGTCAACCGTTTGCGTGCATCCGTTCGATGTAGGCGCGCATCTCTTCGGCCTCGGTACGGGCATCGCGCAGGCCATCCATGGCGGCGCGCAATTCGGCCTCGGTCTGGGCGATCTGGTTCATCAATTCGCCCTCGCGTTGCTCCAGATAGATGATCGCCTGATCGCGCATCTCTTCGGCCTCGTGCAGCGATTGCGCCAGCTTGTCCATCTCGGCCAGATCACTGCCCGCCACCCGGGCAAAGCGGTGCAACAGCCAATGGGCGAACCAGCCCATGGCAAAAGCCAAAAGCAGGATGATGGCGGTGGCAATGACGAATTCGGTGCGGTTCATCGGGGGTTCCTGTCCTCAGCCGCCATTATCGGGGCGCGGCTTGGGCCGTCTGGTCTTTTCCGTGGGTGCCAAAGAAGGCGAGGTGTCGTCAGAGAAATCGGCGGCGGCACCCGGTTCTGTGTCACCTGCGGGCTGGGTGTCATCCGTGCCTTCGGCTGCCTCGGGGGACACCTTCAGAGTGAATTCGATGCGGCGGTTCGCTTCACGCCCCTCTTCGGTGGCGTTGTCGGCAATCGGATCAGCCTCGCCATAGCCCACCGCTGTCATGCCCGAGATATCGACACGGCGACCCTGCAGCGCCACCACGACCGCTTCGGCGCGGGCCTGGCTCAGCGCCTGATTGCCGCCTTCCGAGCCTTGCGAATCGGTAAAGCCGCTGATTTCCATCGGCAAGGCGGGGCAGGTTTTCAGCACATCGGCCAGATCGCTGATCACGGGTAGCGCCTCGGCCGCGATCTCGGCCGATCCGGGGGTGAAGGTGATCTTGCGCTTGGCCACCACGGCCGCCACGCCCGCAGCACATTCCTGCGGCGTCGGCAGCGCGGCCAGCGGGTCCAGCGCCTTGTCATAGGTGACCGAGACCTTGAAGGTCTGGCCCTGTCCCAGCTTGTCCGACAGGATCTGGGTGATCCGTGCGCGGGCCTGCGGATTGCCTGAAACGCCCTTCACCTCGACCAGATCGGCGCGCACCAACAGGCTGCCGTGATTTAACTGTGCCAGCGAATCCAACCCCGCCAGCACCCGCACCGGCCAGCCATCGGGCAGATCGGCATCCAGCCGGGTGGCGGTATAGACATCGCTGGCACCAAAGGCGGCTCGGGCAAAGGCGTCAACTGCGGCTTGCTGCGCGTCATCGGTCAGCCGCCCGCGCAATTCGACCCGACCCTCAGCCGACAGGGTGGCGGTGAATTCCGACGGCCCCTGCGCGGTTTCCTTTTTCGGCAGGCTGGCGTTCAGCGAAAACACATCCGGCAGGGCGGCGTTCAATTCACCTACCACGCGGTCGAAATCGGCCTGCGTCACATCGGGTCCGCCCAGCAGCGTCACATCGGCATCCGAGAATGTGATGGTCGCGGCCCCCAGATCCGAGACCGCCTTGATCCCTGCGGTCACCGCATCGCTCCAGCGCGGGGTCGGCACGCCCAAGCCTATGGTGCAACTGCCCCCCAGCTCTAGCCCCGCCGCCTCGGCCGCGGCCAGAATCGCGACGCGGCTGCGTTCGGTATCGGCAGAGCAGGCGTCAAACCGGGTGCCATCGGCATCCTTGATAAAGCGCAGGGTGAACGGCGTCAGCACCGGGCGCGGGGCCGAAATATCCATCATCAGCGCCACGCCTTCGGGCTTTTTGGATTTCAGCAGGGCCTCAAGCCGGCGCTTTTCATCCTCGCTTTCAGAGATCGCGGTGACCTTGACCCGGTCCGCCGCGACCGAGACCTTGGCCCGCTTCAGCACTTTCAGCGCCTCAACCCCGAACTGCAGTGCATCGGCCCAGGTTTCGGGCGCGGGGTAGGCGGCGTTTTCCAACAGGTTGTCAACGGTGATGCCGGGGGTCAGCAGGCCAGCCGCTTCGACCAATGCGCCCTCATCCATGCCACCGGGGCCGGTTTCGGGCATCAACCCGATCAACTGGATGCCATCGTCATTGCGCAGCATCTCAACCGAAAAGCGCGGGGCGGCCAGCGCCGAGGTCGGCGTCACCTCCATCGAATCGGTGACGCGGCTACTGTCGACCAAGGACCCAACGATGTTCACCACGCGAAACCGCGCGCCCTCATTCGGGGCGGTGCCCGACAGGATGACCTGCAACCCATCGGTGTCGACAGCCACCCAATCCATTCCGGCTAAGGCCAGATTGGCCGTGATCACCTTATCTGACCGGCGTTCGATCACCAGCGCCGCACCCAGTGCGACCGCCAGCATGAGCAGCCCCGCCACGGCAAAAGCCAAGGCAGCCAGCACATTGGGAGACAGGCGAAGAAGGCGTTTGGGCAAGGGCAGCTCGTACCGAAGGGACGGGATTGCGGGCGGGCGTTCGGCCTGCGCACACCCGCTTCCTAGGAGGTTCGCGCGTCAGGATCAATCAGACCAACGCCGATGCGGCAAGAAACAGCACAAGAATCAGTCCGGTATCGCGATTGGCGCGGAACATTTTCAGGCAAGAGGCCGGGTCATCGACGCTTAGCCCCCGCATCTGCCACAGCATATGTGCGCCCATCACCCAGATCCCGCTTAGCGCCAGCAGCATCGGCCAGACGCCGCGGCTGGCGGGAATGGTCACGATGACGGCCGCGGTCAGCAAGACCAGATTGGTCCCCATGAACCCTACCAGCCAACGCGCCGCATGGGCACCAAACAGCCGGGCGGTGGATTTGACGCCGATCAGCGCATCATCTTCGCGGTCCTGCAGAGCATAGATGGTGTCGTAATACAGCGTCCAGGAGATGCCCGCCGTGTACAGGATCAACGCCCCAACTGGCACGTTGCCCGCATGCGCAGCCCAGGCCAGAACCGCGCCCCAGTTGAAGGCCAGCCCCAGAAATACCTGCGGCCACCAGGTGAACCGCTTGGCAAAGGGATAGATCGCTACCAAGGCCAGCGAACCGATGCCAAGGCTGATCGCCAGGCTGTTGTAGCTGAGCAGGATCAGCGCCGCGACCAACGCCTGCGCCACCATCCAGACCAGCGCCTGCCGCACCGTGACCTGACCCGAGGGCAGGGGGCGCGACCGGGTGCGCGCGACGGCGGCGTCAATCTTGCGATCGGTGATGTCATTCCAGGTGCAGCCTGCGCCGCGCATCAGGAAGGCCCCCGCGCCACAAGACAGCGCCAGCCACAGATCCCAGGTGCGAAAGCCGCCCACATTCGCCGCCAGCGTGATGGCAAAAAGGCAGGGCAGATACAAAAGCCAGGTGCCGATCGGCCTGTCAGCCCGCGCCAACCGCAGATAGGGCCGGGTGGGGGCCGGGGCCCAACGGTCCACCCAATTGCCGCGCGGTGCATCGGCGACAGTTCCGGCCTCTGGCGTTCGGGCCTCTGGCGTTCCGGGCGGTTGGGCCATAGATTTCCCTCATGACAGAGCCGAAGATCAGACTGCATCTAGACCAGCCACTTGGCCCGGGGCAAGCCGTCGCCCTGACCGAAGGCCAGGCGAATTACCTTTTTGCGGTGATGCGGCTGGCGGTGGGGGCCGGGGTGCTGGTCTTCAACGGCAGTGATGGTGAGTGGCTGGCCGAGGTGGTTCAGGCGACCAAGCGGCGGGGCGTGCTGGTTGCGCGGCATCAGACCGCACCGCAGGTGATGCCGCCCGACCTGTGGCTGCTGTTCGCCCCGGTGCGTAAGGAACGTAACGCCTTTATTGTTGAAAAGGCGGTAGAATTAGGCGTCGCACGGTTGGTTCCGGTAACCACGCGCTATACCAATGCCGAACGTCTGCGCAGCGACAAGGCCCGCGCCCATGCGGTCGAGGCGGCCGAGCAATGCGGGGCAACCTATGTGCCCCCGGTGGCCGAGGTGCAGCCCCTGGACCGCGCTTTGGCCGATTGGCCCGCCGGGCGGCACCTGTTCTGGGCCGATGAGTCGCTGGCAGGATCTGGCGGGTGGGCCGCCGCCAACCCCGGCCCCGCGGCGATTCTGATCGGGCCGGAGGGGGGCTTTTCCGACGACGAAAAGACCCGGCTGCGGGCCTTGCCCTTTGTGCGGCCAATGGCGCTGGGTCCGCGCATCCTGCGGGCCGAGACGGCGGCGGTGGCGGCACTGGTGCTATGGCAATCGCGCTATGGGGATTGGCAATGATCCGCCCCGAGGCGCGCGCTGCCCTGACCCGCTGGTCAGAGCCCGCCATCGGCGCCACTGTGCTGGCCAGTGGGCTCTGGGCGGCCACGCGCGGCGGCTGGCTGTTGGCGGTGGCGGGGGGTGCTGTGGCGGCGCTGGGGGTGGCCTGGGTCGTGTTGGGTCTGCGCCGGATGCGCTTTCTGGGCCGCCATGACGCGCCGGGGCTGGTTGAGCTGGATGAGGGCCGCATCACCTATCTGGGCCCGCGCATGGGCGGTAGCATCAGCCTACCGGATCTGGCCGAGATCCGGTTGCTGACGCTGCGCGGCCGCCGGGTCTGGCGGCTGCGGCAGGGCGATGGTCAGGCGCTGCTGGTGCCCTTGGACGCCGCCGGGGCCGAGGCGCTGTTTGACGCCTTTGCCACCCTGCCGGGCCTGTCTTCGGCCGCTTTGGTGGCGGCTTTGGACGGCGATGCACCCGTAGGCACCCGCCTGCCGGTCACTGGCACCGAAGACCGGTTGGTCTGGCGCAGGCAGGGCCGCGGGCTGACGGCCGTTTGATAAGATTTTGTGATGAGACACGCCGACGCCTTGACTATCGCTGATCGACACGACACCTGTGCCTTGCGAAACTACAGGCCCTAGCGGAGCGCCCCACGATGTCCATTCCACAATCCGGCGGCGGGCCGATCGAAAGCTTTGACCAGCTGGCGCAGTATATGGAAAGCGGCTGCAAGCCGAAGGCCGACTGGCGCATCGGCACCGAGCATGAGAAATTCGGCTGGCTGACCGACAGCCGCGCGCCCTTGCCCTATGGTGGTGACCGCTCGATCTCGGCGCTGTTTGCGGGGCTTGAGGCGCGGTTCGGCTGGACCCCGGTGCGCGAAGGCGACCACGTCATCGGCCTGACCCGCAATGGCGCCAATGTCAGCCTGGAGCCGGGCGGGCAGTTTGAGCTGTCCGGCGCGCCAGTGGAGTCGATCCATGAGACTGCGGCGGAGCTGGACAATCATCTGGCCGAAGTGGCCGAGCTGGCGGACCCGATGGGCGTGCGCTTCATGGGCATTGGTGCCGCACCGGAATGGCGTCACGCCGACATGCCGGTGATGCCAAAAGGCCGCTACCGGCTGATGACCGATTACATGGGCCGCGTCGGCACCCACGGCACGCAGATGATGTATCGCACCTCAACCGTGCAGGTGAACCTCGACTATGCGTCCGAGGCCGATATGGTGCAAAAGCTGCGCGTTTCGCTGGCCTTGCAACCGGTGGCGACAGCGCTGTTTGCCTCATCGCCATTCTTTGAGGGGCAGCCGAACGGCCATAAATCCTGGCGTAGCCGGATCTGGCGCGATCTGGATGCCAGCCGCACCGGCATGCTGCCCTTTGCGTTCCAGGACGGCATGGGGTTTCAGCGTTACGTCGATTGGGTTCTCGATGTGCCGATGTATTTTGTCTATCGCGATGGCCAGTATATCAACGCGCTGGGCCAATCATTCCGTGCTTTTCTGCGCGGTGAATTGCCCGCGCTTCCCGGCGAAAAGCCCACCCTGTCAGATTGGGCCGATCACATGACCACCGTTTTCCCCGAAGCGCGGGTCAAGAAATACATTGAGATGCGCGGTGCCGATGCGGGTGACCGGGCGCATCTGGTGGCGCTGCCAGCGTTCTGGACCGGGCTGATGTATGATGGCGCGGCGTTGGATGCGGCCTGGGATCTGGTCAAGGGGCTGGACGCCGAGACCCGCGAAGGGCTGCGGGTTGCGGCCTCGGTTTCCGGGTTGCAGGGGCAGGCGGGCGGCGTAAAGCTGATGGATCTGGCGCGCGCCACCGTGGCGCTGTCCCATGCGGGCCTTGCCGCACGCGGCCTGGACGAAGAGCGCCATCTGGCGCCCTTGGTCCATAGCCTCGACACCGGCCGCACCCAGGCAGACCACTGGCTGACCCTCTATGAGACCCAGTGGAACCGCGATCTGACGCCGATCTATCAGGCTGCCAGCCTCTGACCTCCGCCCTTCGCATTTCATCTTGGCGCAAATATCCCGGGGGAGAGGCGATCTTTCGCCTCAGGGGCAGCGCCCCCCTGACTGCGCCGTGGGGTGCCTAGGCTTGTGGCTTTTTCCGACCGATCTTTGGCTCGGTTCCCGCCTTCATCCGCCCCAGGTTGGCCGCATGGCGGACATAGATCAGGATCGTCAGGATCAGGACCAACAGCAGCATTCGCCCGTGATCAAAGGCAAACAGCCAGATCGGGCACAGCGCCGCCGCGGCCAGCGCACCGACCGAAGATATCCGTGTCACCGCCACCGCCACCGCCCACGTGGCGCAGGCGGCCAAGCCCACCGGCCAAGCCAGCGCCAACAGCACGCCAAGAAACGTCGCCACGCCCTTGCCGCCCTTGAACCCCAGCCAGGCCGGATAAAGATGCCCCAGAAACGCGGCCAGACCGGCCAGTTGGGCGGCATCCTCACCGCCGACCAGCCAGCGCGCCAGCAGCACGGCTACCGCCCCTTTGCCCCCGTCCAGCAACAGCGTGGCAGCCGCCGCTCCCTTGTTCCCGGTGCGCAACACATTGGTGGCGCCGATATTGCCTGACCCGATGGTGCGCAGATTGCCCAGCCCCATCGCCCGCGTGATCAGCAGCCCAAAGGGCACAGCGCCCAACAGATAGGCGCAGATCGCGGTCAGGATCAGCGTGTCGTTCGCCGTCAGCAGTTCTGGCATCTATGCGTCCCCAGCGGCGAAAACCCGGGTGCCGCCCACCCATGTGGCCAGCACCTTACCCTCCATCCGCGCGCCGTCAAACGGGGTGTTTTTCGATTTTGAGCGCAGGGCGAAACGGTCCATGTGAAAGGGGGCGTCGGGGTCGAACAGCACCAGATCGGCCGGAGCCGCATTGGCCAGCCGTCCCTGCGGCAGGCCCAGCCGCCGCGCCGGGTTCAGCGCCATGGCGCGAAACAGCGCGGGCAGGGTCAGGTGCCCACCATGGTAAAGCCGCATCGCGGCCGGCAGCAGCGTCTCCAGCGCCACGGCACCCGAGGCCGCCTCTTCAAAGGGCAGCCGTTTGGATTCCTCATCCGCAGGGGTGTGAAAGCTGGCGATCACGTCGATCGTGCCATCGGCCAGCGCCGCAATGATCGCCTGCCGGTCGTCTTCTGACCGCAACGGCGGGGTCATCTTGAAAAAGGTGCGATAGTCGCCCACGTCGAATTCGTTCAGCGTCAGATGGTGGATCGAGGTGCCAGCCGTGACATCCAGCCCCGCCGCCTTGGCCCGCACCAGCGCGGGCAGGGCGGCGGCGGTGGTGATCTGGTCGGCGTGATAACGCGCGCGGGTCATCTCAACCAGCGCCAGATCCCGCTCCAGCCCCATCTTTTCGGCCAGCGCCGAGACCGCGGGCAGACCCTTCAGCGAGGCGAATTTGCCCGATGTGGTCGCCGCGCCTTTCGACAGTCCCGGTTCCTGCGGATGGCCGACGACCAATGCGCCAAGGCTGCGGGCATAGGTCAGCGCGCGGGCCAGCGCCTTGGTGTCTGTGCTGACCGCAAAGACATCGGTAAAGGCGATGGCACCAGCGTCCAATAGAAACCCGATCTCAGTCATCTCGCGCCCGTCGCGGCCCTTGGTCAGGGCGGCCATGTGGCGGATGCGGACCGGCGCGGATTCGGCCGCGCGGCGGGTGACGAATTCCAGCGTCTCGGGCGTGTCGATGGCGGGCATCGTGTCGGGGCGCGCGATGATGGTGGTGACGCCGCCCGCCGCTGCCGCCAGCCCGGCCGAGCGCAGGCTTTCACGGTGCCTCTCACCCGGCTCGCCGATCTTCACGCCCCAGTCGATGATGCCAGGGGCCAGGCATTTGCCCCCGCAATCGACCAGCGTCGCGCCCTTTGGCGGCCTGGCGTCGCGGGCGGCGATCATGCCATCGGCAACCGTCAGGCTGCCGGGGCTGTCGGTGCCCGCTTCGGGATCAATCAAGCGGGCGTTCTGAAAGTGCAGGATCATGGGCTGGGGTCCGATGCGGAAAGGGCGGCCATCGCGCCGCCCAGCAGGTGCCAGACCTCTCGCGGACGGTCGATGCGTTCAAAACCGATCTTTTGCCGACTGGCATCGCGACGCCCGCTGCGGGGTTGGTTCATTCCCGTTAGCCTGCTAGAGTGCGCGCCCCCGGTCTGATCCCCGAACCAGACATTACCGGTATCGCCGCTATCATCCAGCGACACGGGCAACCCCGGCTTCAGCGGATAGCGCTGCAGGTCGCGGCGACCGCGGATCTGGATGGCGACAAAAGCGGCGCGGTCGGTCAGCGTGTAATAGGTGCCGCGCAACCGGCGCTGATCCAGCCACAGCTGCTCGCCCACCATGCGCAGGCCGACGCCCAGAAACGGCAGGCCGAACAGCGGAAAGATCAGGCTGACCGGCGTGCCGCTGCCGACCCAGATGGCGGTGACCATCCAGAATGTCGCAAAGCCGCCGAACACCAGACCAAAGAGGATGCGGCCATAGTCCAGGCTGGTCCAGTCGATCCCCGGCCGCGGCTGGCCTTGCCACAGGATCTGCTCGCCCGGCTGCAAGATGCCCTCCCATCCGGCGGGCACGGGCGCGGGCGGCGCAGGTGGTTGGGACGGGGTTGGCAGGTCAATCATGCGCGCCGCCCGGTGGCCGACAGGATGCGGGCGGCAGCGGCGGCGGGGTCGGCCATGTATTTCATCAGATGCTTGTCCCCGGACAGGGTGACGATCTGCACTGCCCCCAGAAAAGGCCGCGCCGTGCGGATCTGTGCCAAGGGGATCGCCCGCGCAGCAGGGCCCAGAAGGCGCCGCTCGGTCAGTCGCCAGCGGTCCGACAGCGCCTCGGACGCCAGATATGCCGCCCGCGCCCCAATCGCCAGAACGGCCCCGAACGGCCCGGCGACGGGGTAGGGATTGCCTTGCCACATCAGGAAAAGACCTGCGGCCGCACCCAGCACGACGGCCATGATCAGATGGCTTTTCCAATAGGCCAGCTTGTCGGCCAGGAATTCTTCGATCAGCGTTTCGCCCTCCGCCAAAGGCAGGTTCCGGATCATTACCGAGTCTTGTTCGATCCTGGCCATGGTCAGCTGATTGCCACAAAAATCACGGTGAAGACGACAAGGAACAGCAGAACTGCTGCCGCCGCCATGCCGCCGGTGCGCATCTCGGCCTTGGTGGGCTTGCGGTTGGGGTCGGGGGTCATGGCTGGCCCCCTGATGTGTTGGCCGCGCGTGTCACACCATCGTCCCCACGATTTTCCGGCCCCGTTCGGCGCGCAGGTTGCGGGCCAGCAGGTCCATGCAGGCCATACGCACGGCCACGCCCATTTCGACCTGATCCTGAATGACGGAGCGGTTGATGTCGTCAGCCAATTCGCCGTCAATCTCGACGCCCCGGTTCATCGGGCCGGGGTGCATCACGATTGCGTCGGGGTTGGCGTGGCCCAGTTTCTCGGCGTCCAGGCCGTAGCGATGGTAATATTCGCGCTCGGACGGGATGAAGCCACCGTCCATCCGTTCTTTCTGAAGGCGCAGCATCATCACCACATCTGCGCCCTTCAGCCCCTCGCGCATGTCGTCAAACAGCTCACACCCAAAGGCATCGACGCCCGCCGGCATCAAGGTGGGGGGGGCAATCAGGCGGATGCGGTTTTCCATCTTGTTCAAGAGGATCAGGTTGCTGCGCGCCACCCGGCTATGCGCGATGTCGCCGCAGATCGCCACGGTCAGCCGTTGGATCCGGCCCTTGGCGCGACGGATGGTCAGCGCGTCCAACAGGGCCTGCGTCGGGTGTTCATGCCGCCCGTCGCCCGCATTCAGAACCGCGCAATTCACCTTAGATGCCAAAAGGTTGACCGCCCCCGACGATGGGTGCCGCACCACAAGGAGATCGGGGTGCATGGCGTTCAGCGTCATCGCGGTGTCGATCAGGGTTTCGCCTTTTTTCACCGATGAATGGGCGACCGACATGTTCATCACATCCGCCCCCAGCCGCTTTCCCGCCAGCTCAAAACTGGCCTGGGTGCGGGTGGAATTCTCAAAGAACATGTTGATCTGGGTCATCCCCGCCAGCACGTCAGATTGCTTGACCGTGCGGCGGTTCACATCGACATAGCGATCAGCCAGATCCAGAACAGTGGTGATTTCCAGCGGGGCAAGCGGCTCTATGCCAAGCAGGTGGCGGGCACGAAAGGCCATTGCGGGGTTCCCTAGCAATTTGCCCGCTTATGGCAAAGCATCGGGCAGGGGGCAAGTGTTTGGGCGGGGGCGGGTATCCGAACCTTGCGCAGTCCCGGCGTGGCCCCTAGGTTCCGCGCATGGGAATCGCCGGGATCATTGACGATTGGGACGCCGCCCTGGCCGCTCTGGCCTGGCAGGTTGAGGCCGGCGTGGATGAGGTGCTGGGCGACGCCCCGGTCAACCGCTATGAATTGCCGGCTGAGGCTCCGCGCGCCGCCCGTGGGGTTGAGACGGCCCCGGTGCGTGCCGCTGTCACAGCACCCCCTGCGGCAGCCCCGGCAACAGATGCCGTAGCCGAAGCGCAGGTCGCTGCCGCCGCCGCGCAGACGCTGGAGGAATTGCGCGCCGCGATGGCCGCCTTTCCGCATTGCGAATTGCGCCAGGGTGCGCGCAATATGGTCTTTGCCGATGGCACCGCCGCCGCCCGCGTCATGGTGATCGGTGAGGCGCCGGGCCGTGAAGAAGACCAGGAGGGCCGCCCCTTTGTCGGCCGCCCGGGTCAGCTGCTGGACCGGATGTTTGCCGCCATCGGTCTGTCGCGCAGCAGCCCCGACAGCAAACATGCGCTGTATCTGACCGATGTGCTGCCATGGCGTCCTTTGGGCGACCATCCGCCGCAGCCCGCCGAAATCGCCATGTTGCGCCCCTTTGTCCAGCGGCACATCGCGCTGGCTGACCCGCAGGTGATTGTCACCATGGGTAACACGCCCTTGGGCTGTCTGACCGGGCAGAGCGGTGTCTTGCGGCTGCGTGGGCAGTGGTTGCAGGCGCTGGACCGGCCGCTGTTGGTGATGACGCATCCGGCCTATCTGTTGCAAACCCCTGCCGCCAAGCGCGAGGCCTGGGCCGATCTCCTGTCGCTTCAGCAAAGGTTGCGGGGATGAAGCGGCTGCCGCACCCGTCTGTCGTCAACCCCTGTCTGTAGGGCCGATGATGCCAGTTGATCTCTTGACCCTTCTGGCCTTTCTGCCCGCTGCTCTGGCGCTGAACCTGACTCCGGGGGCGGATATGATGTTCTGCCTGGGGCAAGGCTTGCGTGGTGGCTGGCGGGCGGGGCAGGCGGCCAATCTGGGGATTGCTGCGGGGGGAATGGTGCATGTGACGCTGGCCGCCTTGGGTCTGGCGGCGGTGCTGCGAACGCATCCTGCTGCGTTTGAGGCTGTGCGCTGGGCCGGTGTCGCCTATCTGATCTGGCTGGCCTATCGGGCGCTGCGCGCAGCACCAGTTCGGCCCACCGCCGTCACCCGGGCCCCGGTCGCCAGGGTGTTCCGTGATGCGTTGATGGTCAACCTGTTGAATCCAAAGGTGATCCTCTTCATCCTGTCGTTCCTGCCGCAATTTGTGGATGCCGCCCGCCCGGTGGTGCCGCAATTCCTGACGCTGGGGCTGGTGTTCTGCGCAGGCGGGTTGGCGGTGAACGGCCTTGTCGGCGGCTTTGCCGCCAGCATCGGCGGCAGGCTGGCGCGGTCGGACACCATGTCACGCTGGCTAGGCCGGATCAGTGCTGGCATATTCGGTCTGCTGGCGCTGCGGCTGGCAGTGATGCAAAGGGGCTGAGCAATGGGCCGTATTGATGAGACGAAAGACTTTATCCCGGTGCGGATCGCGGTGCTGACCGTCTCTGACAGCCGCAGTCTGGCCGATGACCGCTCTGGCGATACGCTGGTCGAACGGCTGACCACGGCGGGCCACTATCTGGCCGCCCGCACCCTCGTTACCGATGAGCGCGTTCTGATCGCCGCCCAATTGCGCAATTGGATCGCCGATCCGGCCATTGACGTGATCCTGTCGACCGGCGGCACCGGCCTGACCGGCCGCGACGTCACGGTTGAGGCGCACCGAGACGTTTATGAAAAAGAGATTGAGGCGTTCGGCACTGTCTTCACCATCGTCAGCATGAAAACCGTTGGCACCTGCGCGGTGCAAAGTCGCGCCTGCGGCGGCGTGGCGGGGGGGACCTATCTTTTTGCGCTGCCTGGCAGCCCCGGCGCCTGCCGCGATGCCTGGGACGAGATCCTGGTCTGGCAGCTGGATTTCCGCCACCTTCCCAGCAACTTCGTTGAGCTGATGCCCCGCCTGGAAGAACACCAGCGCCGCAAATGACTCCCTCAGCGCGGCGCAGGCGGCGGCGTTAGATGGATATTTAGGCCAAGATGAAGCCGGGACGCGCCGCTCGTTTCATCTTGGTGAAAAATATCCCGGGGGGCCGCAGGCGGGGGCAGCGCCCCCTCACCGCTCGGCAAGAGGCAAAGCCCACGAAAAAGGGCCCGCCAATCAGGCGAGCCCCGGATCTGCCATAGTGGCAAGGATCAGTTCTTGGCGTAGTATTCGACGATCAGGTTCGGTTCCATCTTCACCGGATAAGGCACGTCGCCCAGGGTCGGAGTGCGGGTGAACTTGGCGGTTAGCTTATTGTGGTCAACTTCGATGTAATCGGGCACGTCCCGCTCGGTCAGCTGGATGGCTTCCAGAATCATCGCCATCTGCTTGGACTTCTGGCGAACTTCGATCACGTCGCCTTCTTTCACCCGGTACGAGCCGATGTTGACGCGCTGGCCGTTCACCATGACGTGGCCATGGTTGACGAACTGGCGGGCGGCGAACACGGTCGGCACGAACTTCGCGCGGTAAACCACGGCGTCCAGACGACGCTCCAACAGACCTATCAGCATCTCACCGGTGTCGCCGCGCACACGCTCGGCTTCGGTAAAGATCTTGCGGAACTGCTTTTCGGTCAGGTCGCCGTAATAGCCTTTCAGCTTTTGCTTGGCGCGCAGTTGGGTGCCGAAATCCGACATCTTGTTCTTGCGGCGCTGACCGTGCTGGCCGGGGCCGTATTCACGCTTGTTCAAGGGCGACTTGGGCCGGCCCCAGATGTTTTCGCCCATTCGGCGGTCAATTTTATGCTTGGCAGAGGTGCGTTTGGTCACCGCTGATCTCCTTCTTTGCCCTTGCGGGCGGGTTTGAAGGGCGTTGTCCTTTGGCCTTTCGGCCCGACAGGCATCCCCTTGCGGGGGCCACCAACACCAATGAAAACCCCGACGCGAACGCCGGGATCGGGGGCTTATAGCCGTGCAGGCGGCAGAGTCAACAGCCCGTCACGCCGCCCGGCCTGCGGCAGATTCATGACGCAGGATTGCTGCCTCGGACGATGACAGGTTGCGGCGCGCATAATCCCCATAGGAATGTGGATTGACCTCAATCCCCGGCACCAGCGCCAACAGCCCGGCCCGGTCATGCGGGTCTATGGTGTCCAGCGCGGTGTTGGACGGATGAAAGCTTTCGGTTTCCATCCCGTTGGCGAAGATAATGTTGTGACGATCCAGCAAGAGATGAACATAGGTCACCTCACGCGCGATGAGATCGACCATGATCGAATGGTCGTTGACCAGATCTTCGGCCGCGACCAGCACCTCATCGGTGTTGAAGATTGCTGCGGCTGCCGCACCGCGGACCAGCATCCGGTGTTGGGGTGAGACCAAAAGGTCATCCTCTGGCCGGTCCTGACCCAGGGCGCCGGCGCGAAAGCGGATCGGCCGCAGATGCGGCATGGCGTAGAGCCGCGCGCCGGACATCCGGCGGCTGCCCCGCCACAGCACTTCTTGCGCACCGTTGTCCTTGGTCTGCAACAGATCACCCGGGCGCAGGGTTTCGATCAGCCGGGGACCACCCGGCGTCAGCAGACGGGTGCCGGGGGTAAAGCAGATCACGCCGCCGCCCGCCCGGTCGCCGGCCGCCCCGCCTGATCGGTCAATCTGCGCCCGCACGATCCACAGGTCGCGGTCTGCCGGGGGCAGGGCACCCAGAAACATCAACAGCCGCGCGCCGCTGTCGGGCACCGGCAGGATGGTGATGGGCCAGCTTTGTGTGCCATCGGTGACGATGAAACATTGATCCGGCATCTCATCCGGTGCGTCCTCGACGCTGTCGGCCTTGGCGTCGCTGCTGACCGCCACGCCGATCAACCGTTGCACCATGCGCGCCGCCCGTTGGCGCATGTCCGCCGCCCCTTCGGCCCCTTCCAGAATCAGAACACCGGCGGGTGCGTCGATACGCACCGCCCGACCGGTCCAGCGCCATGCAGCGCCGACCGTCAACATGTCTGGCGTGGCGGCTATGCCGTCCACTTCTGTCTGTGACCAGGAGATGACGAACGTGGCTTTGAAGCCCGTTCCCATTGCCTGTATGCCTGCTCGTTTGTTCTTTTTATGCACAAACGTTAACAGCACATTGGCCGTTTGGCTATGGCCTTTGGGCAACAGTGTGTCGGGACTGTTGCCCTAAAAGTTCAGTCGCAGGCTGAGAGAGCCGACCAACTGGTCCTCACGCTGGCCGTCAAACTCTTTGCCCAGCCAGGTCACCCCGTATGAGGCCGAGACGCTTTCGCCCTGCCACGCCATGCCAACCCGCACCCGTGGGCGGGTATCGGACAGCACCGCAGCACCGCCGTCGGGCAAAAGCGCACTGTCAAAAACATGCGCCACATCGGCGCCCAGCGTGAAGGTCAGCCCCGGCACCTGGTCGCCCGCAATGCCGCGGTAGTGCTGGCCCGTCGCCCCGTCACGCAGCATCAGCGCACCCGCGCCATAGCTGCCGATCGACAGGTCAACCCCGGCGCGGACAAAGTCCTCAAGGCCGATCTGCGCCTCGGCAAAGGGCCGGACCGTGGCGGTCGGCCCCAGATCAAAGCTGCGCCCGACCTCACCGATCAGGGTGGGGTAAAAGCCGTTGGGGATCTGCGTTGAGGCGACAAGGGGGCGGGGATAGCCCAGAAGGTCATGCAGCTCTCTTTGCAGGTCGCTCATCCCGGTTTGTTTGCCGGTCAGGGCCAGGTCCAGTCCCAGGCTGGTTTCCCAAGGCCCGCTTTGCATATGGGTATGCACACCAAAAGACAGCACCCCGGCATAGCGCCGGTCGCCGGGCGGCTGCACCGTCAGGCTTTCGGGCGCGATGACCTCGCCGTGGGCGCGAAATTCCAGGATCTCGCCAAAGCGGGCAGGGGCCTGCCCCGACCACGACGGGCCGCGCACCCGGCTGACCGTATAGGCCCCGGTCCGCCAGCGGTCATGCGCGTCGCCCAGCCCGTCATTGGTGAACATGCGGCCCCAGCCTAGCGTCACCCGCTCTTCGGCATGGCCTGGCGCTGTGGCCAGGCATAGCGCCAGCATGATCCCGTTCAGCCACGCGGCGCGCGCCCCGACCTGTCGCATCATCATCTATTCCCCTGTGCCCGGCCGTGACACGAAAGGTCTGGCCGGGAATAGCCCCCATCGGCAGCCTGTGACCCAAGCGTGCCGTCGAAAGATTGCTTTTTCACAAAGACTGTGGCCGGGATCGGGCCAATTTGCGGAAATTCCGCCACCTGTTGCGCGGATGCCTCAGGCGCGACCCGACGTCGGCGACAGCGTCACCGGATCAATCCCGATCAGGGCCAGCGCCCCGGTCCATTTGCCCGGGTCCTGATCGGAAAACACCAGATCCACCCCTGGTTGTGCCACCAACCAGTCATTGCGGCCGATTTCGGCCTCCAGCTGACCCGGCCCCCAGCCGGAATAACCCAGCGCCAGCAAGGCGCGCGCCGGGCCGCCGCCAGTGGCGAGTGCCTCAAGTATGTCCAGCGTGGCGGTCATCCGCAGCCCGCCGGGCACCTGCATTGTCGCCTCGGTTCCGATCCAGTCGTCGGAATGCAGCACAAAGCCGCGCCCGCGCTCAACCGGACCGCCAAAGCGCAACCGGATGTCGCGGTCGGGGGCTGACACCGGCAGGCCCAGCTGTTCGACCAATCCGGCAAAGGTCAGGTCGGTCAGGGGTTTGTTCACGATCAGCCCCATCGCGCCGTCGTCGGAATGGGCGCAGATCAGAATGACGCTGCGGTGAAAGCGCGGATCGCTCATCCCCGGCATGGCAACCAGCAACCGGCCTGCCAGATCCCCGATCAGTTCCATGGCACCCCCCTTTCTGCCCCCAGCATGCAGCCTAAGCCGCCCCGCTGACAAGCCCGCATCCCGCACCGGATGCGGCGCTGGGGCCACAACCCGCACCCCAATGTTGCACCCGGTCAAGGCGAAGTGATTTCCCATGCCCGTCAGGATGCCTATCTTGCGCCGGATGAGGAATACCCGGTTTTTCGCCCCCACCCTGTGCCTGATGACCCTGCTGGTAGGGTTGATCCTGCTGTGGGCCCCCGATGCCATCGCTAAGGGCACCGATCAGGATGAGGTGCTGCGGGCCGATCTGCGCCCGGGGTGGCAGACGAAAACCGGGGCGCATATGGCCGCGGTGACGCTGGATCTGGCTCCGGGGTGGAAGACGTATTGGCGGTCGCCCGGCGATGCCGGCATCCCGCCGCAGTTTGACTGGTCAGCCTCGGAGAACCTGAAATCGGTGCGCATCCACTGGCCTGCGCCGATCGTGTTTCACACCAATGGCTATGCTACTATCGGTTATAAAGGCGGCGTCGTGCTGCCGGTAGAGGTAGAGGCCAAAGATCCCTCACGCCCCGTCACCTTGCGCGCTGAAGTGCAGTTGGGCATTTGCCGTGACATCTGCCTGCCCGCCTATGTGC
>JBATPI010000005.1:0-3735 GCA_049291415.1 Paracoccaceae bacterium
ATCTGGTCTGGGCGCGCACCCGGCGCCACGTCGTCTCGCGGCTGGGCGTGGTGTCGGCGCGGATCGTTCAGCTGGCCCGCGGAGAGCCGACCCCACGGATGCCGATCAGCGGTCATGATGAGATTGGTCGGCTGGAAAAAGCCATCAACGTGCTGCGCCGCCGGATGGACGAGGCCGCCGGTCTGCGCGCCAGTCTGGAGGCGGCGGTTCTGGCCCGCACCGCTGATGTGGTGGCCGAGATGCACTCTGCCGATGCCGCCCGCGCCGAGGCCGAAGGCCAAAGCCGCGCCAAGACGCATTTCCTGGCCCGGATGAGTCATGAGATCCGCACGCCCTTGAACGGGGTGATCGGCCTGCTGGATCTGCTGGTGGCGGATGAGGACGATCCCGCCCGCCGCGCCCGGTTGGGCACCGCGCTGACCTCGGCCCGCGATCTGCAAGAGCTGGCGGATGATATCCTCAGCTTTTCCAGCGGCGAAGACGGCGATGCAGCACGGCTGGCAGCGTTTGATCCGGCCCGTCTGGCGCAGGGTCTGGGCGATCACCTGGTGGTTCTGGCGCAGGCCAAGGGGCTGGTGGCGCTGGTGGATCTGCCCCCCGAGCTGCCTGCCGCATTGGTCGGCGATGCCACCCGCATCCGGCAGGTGGTGGTCAACCTGATCTCGAACGCGGTGAAATATACTGACGCCGGGCAGGTTGCCCTGCGCGTGACGCTGCGGCCTGCGCCTGACAGTGTAATGCGCGAGATCGCATTTGCCGTCACCGACACCGGGCCGGGCATGACGGCGGCCGAGACGCGGCAGGCGTTCGACATTTATGGCCGCACCTTTGATGCCCGCCGCAAGGGCATCTCTGGCGTCGGGCTGGGTCTGGCCATCGTGCGCCAGCTGACCGACGCCATGGGGGGCGAATTGCGGGTGGCCAGCACGCCCGGACAGGGCAGCAGTTTCACCTTGTCGTTGCGTCTGGCGCTGGCAGACCCCGACGATCTGCGCCAAGAGGCAGCGGTAACCGTGCCGCCCGGTCTGCGCGTGCTGCTGGTTGAGGATCACCCGGTCAACCGGCTGGTCGCGCGCGGCTATCTGCAACGCATGGGCTGTCTGGTGGCCGAGGCCGAAACCGGGGCCGAGGCGCTGGCCGCCGCAACTGCCGGGCAATTCGACGTGATGCTGATCGACCTGAACCTGCCCGACATGCGCGGCGAAGAGGTGGCCGCCCGGATTGCCCGCAAGGGCGCGCGGCTGGCGGCGCTGACCGCTGATCCCGTCACTGATGATCCGGCCACCCGCGCCCGTCTGGGCGTTGACCACGCGCTGACCAAGCCGATCTCGCCGCGCGCCTTGGCGGCTGTTCTGGGCGGGACCGCTGTCCGGGCTGAGACCGGAGCAGTCCAGACCGAGGCGATCCTGCGCGATGATCTGGCCACGCTGGGCTCAGATCTGACGGTTGAGATCGTTTCCGCCTTTCTGGCCGATCTGGCCGAGGCTGTGCCCGCACTGTTGGCTGCACAAGGGGCTGAACCGCGCCGGGCCATTGCCCATCGGATGAAGGGAGCGGCCAGCAATTTTGCCCTGCAGGACCTGTGCGATCTGCTGCACCGGGCGCAGTCCGACGAAACCGCCCTGCCGCTGGTCGCGGCAGAGGCCACGCGCGCCGCAGCTGCGTTACGGGCTGCCGCCGCGCGGGTGGGGGTTCATCTCTCGGGAACCGCAAAGCAATAGCCCGCCCCGGCCCGCGTCAGCAGCCAGTCGGGGTTGGCGGGGTCAGACTCGATCTTCTTGCGCAGCCGCCCCACCAGCACGTCGATGGTGCGGTCGCCGGGCCGCAGTTCCCCGCGCCCGACAATTTCGCTAAGGCGGGCGCGGCCAAACACCACGCCGGGGTTGCTGGCCAGCGCGTCCAGAAGGTCGAATTCCTGTCCGCTCAGCGTCTCAACCTGCGCGGCTGACACCAGCCGCCGCCGGATACGGTCAAAATGCCAGGAGCCGAAACTGTCAACCGCCTGCGCCACCGGGGCACTGCGGCCGATATCGGCGATCCGGGACATCAGGTTCTTGATCCGCGCCGCCAGTTCGCGCCGATCAAACGGCTTGGTCACATAGTCATCGGCCCCCATCTCCAGCCCGACGATGCGGTCAACCTGCTCGTCCCGTGCGGTCAGAAGGATGATCCCCACACGCGACCGCGCCCGCTGCTCACGCGTGATGGTCAGCCCGTCCTTGCCCTGCAATCCGATGTCCAGGATCAGGACTTCGGGCGGGTCGGTGTCGATGACCTCTTGCATCGCTTCGGCGTCCGACACCTCGGTCACGCGGTGGCCCTGCTCTCGCAGATAGCCGGACAACCGCATCCGCGTCACGCGGTCATCCTCGACGATCAGGACATGTCCGGTCATGGTGATCTTTACACCCCTTTACACCTCTTTACCGCGCGACTTGGCTTTGCTCAAGGCCGTAGCGGGGCGAAAGGCGCATGGATTTGATCGCAATTAGGCAGGAGATCCGCCATGACCTTGATCAATTCCACCCGCCGCGGGTTCCTTCAGGGCAGTGCCGCCTTGCTGGGATCAGGCTGGATGATGAACAGCACGGCATTGGCCGCGCTGGACCCCAACTCATTCTCTGACCGCATTTTCAGCGCCAGCCACTTTGGCCCGTTCGAGGCCGTGGTGCGGAACGGCAAGATCCTGGAAATCTCGGCGATGGCCGATCTGGACCAGCGCCCGACCGAAATGCTGATGCATGGCATGCTGGACCGCGTCTATGACAAGAGCCGCATCGACTATCCGATGGTCCGCAAGACCTATCTGGAAAACTGGAAGTCCGGCGACGTAAAGCCTGAATTGCGCGGCAAGGAAGAATATGTCCGCGTCGATTGGGACACCGCGCTGAAGCTGACCGCCAAGGCCATTGTCGACACCATCGCCGAGCATGGCAACCAAGGGATCCTGTCCACCTCTTATGGCGGGTGGAGCCATGCGGGCATCATGCGGCCGAACGTGTTGCAGGGCAAATTCTTCAACATGATCGGCGGCTGTACCAACACGGTCGGCGACTGGTCCGGCGGGGCCAGCCAGATCAGCCTGCCGCATGTGATCGGCGACATGGAGGTTTATTCGGCGCAGACCGCCTGGGAAGTCATCCGCGACAATACCGAGGTGTTTGTGTTTGTCGGCTGTGACCCGATCAAGAACAACCGTATCGAATACACCGTAGCCGACCACGGCATGTCCACCCCGTGGGAGCAGATCCGCGACAACGGCACCAAGTTCATCTCGATCAACCCGCAGCGCACGGCCTCGGATTCGGTCCTGAATGCTGATTGGGTTCGTATTGTGCCCAACACCGACGTGGCGCTGTTTCTGGGCATGGCGTCCCATGTGCTGGAGCAGGGTCTGCAAGACGACGCCTATATGGCGAAATACACCGTCGGTGCCGACAAATGGATCGCCTATGTCAAGGGTGAGGGCGACGACAAGACGCCGAAAACCCCGGAATGGGCGGCCACGATCACCGGTATTGAGCCTGCGAAAATCCGCGAACTGGCGGAATTGCTGGCGAAATCGCGCACGGAAATCGCCGGGGCCTGGTCGCTGCAACGCGCCCACCATGGCGAGATGACCCACTGGGCGATCATCAACTTTGCCGCCCTGACCGGCAAGATCGGCAAGCCGGGCGAAGGCGTTGGTTTCAGCTGGCACTATGGCAGCGGCGGCATGCCGCAATCGGGCAAGGC
>JBATPI010000006.1:0-4034 GCA_049291415.1 Paracoccaceae bacterium
GGGCTGCGGTGGCGGCAGCGGCGGCGGCACCAGAGGCGCCAGCGACGGTGCGGGCGACGTCTTCCTTCATCACGCGGCCGTCCTTGCCGGTGGGCTGGACCTGATCGCGCGACAGCCCGGCCTCAGCCATGGCCTTTTTGGCGGCGGGGGCGTCTTCGACGTCTTTGACGGGGGTGATGGTTTCGGGGCCTGCACCGGGAGAGTTGACCTCTTCGGCCTTGGCGACCTTGGGTTCGGGTTTTGCCTCGGTCTTGGCGGCGGTGGCGCCTTCGGTCACGATGGCCAGACGCGCGTTGGCGGCAACGGTGCTGCCTTCGGGGGCGATGATTTCGGCCAGCACACCGGCAACGGGGCTGGGCACTTCGACCGAGACCTTGTCGGTTTCCAATTCGCACAGCATCTCATCGACTTTCACCGCATCGCCCGGCTTTTTGAACCAGGTGGAGACGGTGGCTTCGGACACGCTTTCACCCAGGGCGGGCACCATAACGTCGGTCATGATCAACTCCTTCAAGCGATGGTCAGCGCGGCATCGACCAGCGCGGTTTGTTCGAATTTGTGGCGGGATGCCAGGCCCGTGGCGGGCGAGGCAGAGGCCTTGCGGCCGGCATAGGCGGCGCGGGTGGGGGTGCTGCGGATTTTGGTCAGCAGGGTTTCCAACTCGGGTTCGACAAAGGACCAGGCGCCTTGGTTCTTAGGTTCTTCCTGACACCAGACGATATCGGCGTTGGGGAAGCGGGAGAGTTCCTTGGTCAGCGCCCTGCCGGGGATGGGGTAGATCTGTTCCAGACGCAGAAGGTAGACGTCGTCGATGCCGCGCGCGTCGCGTTCGGCCAGAAGGTCGAAATAGACCTTGCCCGAAGAGATCACGACGCGGCGGATCTTCTTGTCGGCCTTCAGTTTGGTCTCTGAATTGCCCTTTTGCGCGTCATCCCACAGGACGCGGTGGAAGGTGCTGCCATCGGTGAAATCGGCGGCGGCCGAGACGCACATCGGGTGGCGCAGAAGGGATTTCGGCGTCATCAGGATCAGCGGTTTGCGAAAATCGCGGTGCATCTGGCGGCGCAGGATGTGGAAGTAGTTGGCGGGGGTGGAGCAGTTGGCGACGATCCAGTTTTCTTCTGCCGAGAGCTGCAGGAAGCGTTCCAGACGGGCCGAGGAATGCTCTGGCCCCTGACCTTCGTAGCCATGCGGTAGCAGCATCACCAGGCCCGACATCCGCAGCCATTTGCTCTCGCCCGAGTTGATGAACTGGTCGATCATGATCTGCGCGCCATTGGCGAAATCGCCGAATTGCGCCTCCCACAGGGTCAGGCCGTTCGGTTCGGCCAGCGAGTAGCCGTATTCAAACCCAAGGACCGCATATTCCGACAGCATGGAATCGATGACGTCGAATTTCGCTTGCCCCGCGCGGATGTGGTTCAGGGGGTAATACCGCTCTTCGGTGTCCTGATCGACCAGGCCGGAATGGCGCTGCGAAAAGGTGCCGCGGCTGCAATCCTGACCTGCCAAACGGACCGGGAAGCCTTCGACCGCCAGCGAGCCGAAGGCCAGCGCCTCGGCCGTGGCCCAGTCAAAACCAGTGCCTGAGGCGAACATCTTGGCCTTGACGTCCATCAGTCGGATGATGGTCTTATGGGCGTTGAAGCCATCGGGCACGCGGGTGAGGGCGGTGCCGATATCGGCCATCACCTCTGGTTTGATCCAGGTCTCGCCGCGCTGATAATTCTCCAGATCCTTGGTCTGCATGTTCTTCCAGCGCCCATCCAGCCAGTCGGCCTTGTTCGGGCGGTAGTCTTTGCCGGCCTCATATTCCTCATTCAGATGGGATTGGAAGGCGGCCTTCATATCCTCGATCTCGCCTTCGGGGATCAGCCCGTCAGCGACCAGACGTTCGGTGTACAGCTGCAGCGTGGTCTTTTGCCGCCGGATGCGGTTGTACATCGCGGGGTTGGTGAACATCGGCTCATCGCCTTCGTTGTGACCAAAGCGGCGATAGCAAAAGATGTCCAGCACCACGTCCTTGTGGAACTGCTGGCGGAATTCGGTGGCGACCTTGGCGGCATGCACCACAGCCTCGGGGTCATCGCCGTTGACGTGGAAAATGGGCGCTTCGACCATCAGGGCGATGTCGGTGGGGTAGGGCGAGGTGCGGCTGAAATGGGGCGCGGTGGTAAAGCCGATCTGGTTGTTGACGATGATATGGATGCAGCCGCCGGAGCGGTGGCCCTTGATGCCCGACAGTTGCAGACATTCGGCCACGACGCCCTGACCTGCAAAGGCCGCGTCCCCATGCAGCAGGATCGGGATCACGGTGGTGCGGTCAATCGTGTCGCCGAACTGGTCCTGCTTGGCGCGCACCTTACCCAGAACGACGGGGTTGACCGCCTCAAGGTGGCTGGGGTTCGCGGTCAATGAGACGTGAACCTTGTTGCCGTCAAATTCGCGGTCAGAAGACGCGCCAAGGTGGTATTTCACATCGCCCGAGCCATCAACGTCTTCGGGTTTGTAGCTGCCGCCCTGAAATTCGTTGAAGATTGCGCGGTAGGGTTTCGACAGCACATTGGCCAGCACGTTCAAGCGGCCGCGGTGCGGCATGCCGATGGCGATTTCGCGCACGCCCAAGGCACCGCCGCGCTTGATGATCGCTTCCATTGCGGGGATCAGCGCCTCGGCGCCGTCCAGACCGAACCGCTTGGTGCCCATGTATTTGACGTGCAGGAACTTCTCATAGCCCTCGGCCTCGACCAGCTTGTTCAGGATGGCGCGGCGGCCTTCGCGGGTGAACTGGATTTCCTTGCCATAGCCTTCGATCCGTTCCTTCAGCCAGGCCGCCTGTTCGGGGTCTGAGATATGCATGAATTGCAGCGCGAAGGTGCCGCAATAGGTGCGGGTCAGGATGTCGATGATCTGGCGCATCGACGCGTGGGTCAGGCCCAACACGTTGTCGATGAAGATCGGGCGGTCCATGTCGGCGTCGGAAAAGCCGTAGGATTCGGGGTTCAGCTCGGGGTGCGGGGTTTCCTCACGCATGTCCAAGGGGTCAAGGTCGGCGGCCAGATGGCCGCGGATCCGGTAGGCGCGGATGATCATCAGCGCGCGGATGCTGTCGATGACGGCGCGCTCCAACTGACCTGAGGTCAGGTTCACGCCCTGATCGGCGGCCTTGTCGGTGATTTTCCTGCCCGCGGCCTTGGCCTCGGCGGGGGCGGCCCATTCGCCGGTCAGGGCGGCGGTCAGATCATCTGCGGGCTGCGGTGGCCAGTCAGGCCGCGCCCAGCTGGGGCCAGCCGCGGCGCGTTTCGCGTCCATCTCACTGTCGCCCATGGCGCGGAAGAATTCGGCCCAGGCGGCATCAACCGAGGCCGGATCGGCGGCATAGCGGGCCTGCAGCTGATCGACGTAATCGGCGTTTGCCCCATCAAGAAAGCTGGAGGCGGTGAAGGCGGCGGTGGGGGATTGTTCGGTCATTTGGGCACCTCAGGGCATCAAAGATCGGGAGAGCGAATGTAGGTGGTTCTTATGGATGGCAGGAACCGCGGGTCGTCGGCCACGGCAGCGGGCACTGAAACAAGAATCGTTGGCCGTCCATCAGGCTGGCCCTTTTCAGTCAGCACCTCATAGGCGGGCACGCGGTCCTGTGCCGGACGCAGGATAAGGTCCATCTGCAACCCAGCAGCCAGATCGGCACCCGTCATGGGGGCGGTCAGCAGACACAGGCTGACCGGCTTAGACTCATGCTGTTCAACCCAGAGAAGGCCGCCGGAGGTGGCCTGTAACAGCAGCTCCACGCGATCTTGTGCCGCCTTGTCCGTAAGTTTAGAGGTGGAGGTTGCGATATTGTCGGCGCTGGGAACACTCCAGATTGTCGCTGCATAGCCTGGGGCCAGCAGTGCTATAGCGTCTGCCTGTGCGTCGGGGGGCACGGCGGTCCATCCGGCGGTTGCCAGCTTTTCCAGACGTGATGTGCGAGTCTCATCTTCGGTCAGGCACAGCCGCAGGGCTTCGATGACAGCGGGATCGGTGCCCGGTGC
>JBATPI010000007.1:0-7203 GCA_049291415.1 Paracoccaceae bacterium
CCGCGCGCGGATCGGTGGTGTAAAGGTTGCGGCCCGTGGGCAGCACATCATTGCGACCACGATAGGGCGACCCTGACGGCCCCGCCGGAATGCGCCGCCCAGCCACTGCATCCAACAGCGCCTGCCGCTCGGCTGACGCCGCCCCGGCCCCGTCAAACGCGGTTTGACCTGTCGGCGCGCGGCCCCAGATATGCAGCCCGTCGCCAAACAGGCTATCTTTCACATCACAGACAAAGCGGTCGATCCGGGTGATCGCCTCGGCCAGCGACATTGCTGCATCCAGGCCCAGATCGGCCTCGACGCCCAAGGCCTGCGCCTCAGCGCGGATGTCGATTTGCAAGCGGTCGCGGCGGCGGGGATCCAGACCGTCAGCGGTCGAAAACTCATCCAGCAGGGATTCCAGCCGAGACAACCTCTGGGGCATCTCTGTTTGCCGTAAGGGGGGCGGGATATGGCCCAAGGTCACCGCACCGATGCGCCGTTTGGCCTGCGCCGCCTCACCCGGATCATTGACGATAAAGGGATAGATCACTGGCATCGCACCCACCAGCGCCTCGGGCCAACAGGCATCGGACAAGGCGACCGATTTGCCCGGCAACCATTCCAACGTGCCATGCGCGCCGATGTGGATCATCACATCCGATTGGCTGCGCAGCCACAGATAGAACGCAACATAGCCATGCCGGGGGGTGCGCATCAGGTCGTGGTATTCGGCGTCGCGCACATCGGGTGTGCCACGTTCGGGTTGCAGCGCCACCAATGCCCCGCCCCGCCGCGTGGCGGCAAAGTGGAAGGCGTCGTCGTGGAAGGCGGGGTCATTTTCCGGTGCGCCCCAGGTAGCGGCAAGATCATCGCGCAACTGGTCTGGCAGGGTTGCCAGTGCGGCGCGATAGGCGGCCAGCGGCCAGACCTCTGACCGCCCAGACAGTGCGTCAGGCAGGGGCAGCCCGCTGGGCGCGACGTTGTGGCCAGCCTCTGCCAGATCCGTCAGGATCGCTTCGGCCGAGGCCAGCGCATCCAGCCCCACGGCATGGGCCATGTTCCAGTTGCGGCCAGGATAAGTGGACAGGATCAGCGCCGGACGCCGATCCGCCGCAGGGCGGGCGGCAAGGCCGGTCCAGGCGGAAACCTTTGCCACGATTGCGGCGATCCGATCGGTGTCGGCGCAGTGGGCATAGCGTGAGAATTGCAGATCCTGGTCACGCGCGCCGGGGTCTTTGAAGGACGCGACGCCCGCGAACAGCCGACCGTCCACCTCTGGCAGCACCACGTGCATCGCCAGGTCAGCGGGTGACAGGCCGCGCGCCGATGCCGCCCAGGCCTTGCGCGTGGCGGTGGACAGCGCCACCTGAAACACCGGCACCTCTGCGCCATCCAGCGGCGAGGCCCCGCTAGCCCTCCGCCCACTGAACGAGGTGGCGTTGATGATTGCAACCGGCGCCAATGTCCCCACCTGCCGCGCCAGCCAGCCCGCCGCAGCGGGGGCCTTGAGCGAGGGGACAAATAGCCCCAGCACGGCAAAACCCGCCCCGCGCAGCGCCTGCGTCAGGGCGGTGATTGGGGCCATATCGGCCGCCGTCAGCCAAGCGCGGTAGAATGTCACCAGAACCAGCGGGCGGGTATGATCGGCGATCACCGGGCAGCAGGAACCATGTTCGGGCAGCCAAGCCCCAACCTGCGGCAAGGTCTTGGCCCCCGCCACCGGTCCCGCATATAGCCCCGCGGCCAGTGCCAACTGCGCCAGCGCCGCCTGTGCCGCCACCGCGCCCCCGGTATCGCACAGCTGTGACAGACGGCGCAGAGTGGACAGGGGCAGGGTAGAGGCCTCATCCAGCCGTGGATCGGGCCGGCCGTCGGCAGGTAGCACCGCCAGCGCCAGTCCCCTGCGCCGTGCAAGATCGGCCACGCTTTGCAACCCATAGGGCCAATAAGGCACCCCGCCGATCAGCCGGATCAGGATGCCCTTGGCCCCCCCTAACGTGCGCTCGACATAGGTATCGACCGACAGGGGGTGCTTTAACGCCGCCAGATTGGCCAGCCGCAGGGTTGGCAGACGGCCCTCAGCCCCGCCGCCTGCCCGCCATGCCGCCGCGAAAGCCCCAAGGTCACTGTCCGAGAACGACAGCACCACCAGATCACCCGGGCTTTGGCCCAGATCGGTCGGGGTGTCTGCCTCATCCAGCCCGTGGCTTTCGCGGAAAACGACGTGCATGGATCAGCCTGCCGGGGCGGTCAGTGCCGCATGGATCGCCGCCGGGTCAATGTCGTCATGTTCGGCGATCACCACCAGCCGCCCGCGCCGCGCCTCATCCGCAGCCCAGGGGCGGTCGAACTGATGGCGCCCGCGCGCGCCCACTGCCTGCACCAACAGGCGCATCGGTTTGCCTTTCACGGCGGCATAGCCCTTGACGCGCAAGATGTTGCGATCACGCGCCAGCGCCTCGATCCGGGCGACCAGATCGGCGGGGTCGGACAGTTCGGGAATGTCGATCACGACAGAGTCGAAATCCTCATGGTCGTGGTCATCGGCGCCGTCATGGTGGCTGGGGCGGGCGGCAAGATCATCTTCGGCAGCGGCCCCAAGGCCCAGGATCACGCGCGGGTCGATCACGCCTTCGGCCACCTCAATCACCGGCAGCGGGCGCAGCGCCTCGGCTGCGATCACGGCGCGGGCGCGGGCAACGCCATCAGGCCGGGCCAGATCCGGCTTGGTCAAGAGGACGATATCGGCGCAGGAAATCTGATCCTCAAACACTTCTGACAGTGGGGTCTCATGGTCAACTGACGCATCCGCCGCCCGTTGCGCCGCAATCGCGGCCTCATTCGGGGCAAAGCGGCCCACCGCTATCGCCTCGGCATCGGCCACGGCTATCACCCCGTCCACGGTGATGCGGGAGCGGATATCGGGCCAGTCAAATGCCTTCAGGAGCGGCTTTGGCAGCGCCAGACCTGAGGTCTCGATCAAGATGTGATCGGGGCGCGGGGTCATCGCCATCAACGCCTCAATCGTCGGGATGAAATCATCGGCCACCGTGCAGCAGATGCACCCATTGGCCAGCTCAACGATATTTTCCGCCGGGCATTCGGGAATGGCGCAGCCTTTCAGGATCTCTCCATCCACGCCCACATCGCCAAATTCATTGATCACGATGGCCAGACGGCGGCCTTGGGGGTTCTGCATCAGATGGCGGATCAGGGTGGTCTTGCCCGCCCCCAGAAAGCCGGTGATGATGGTGACGGGCAGTTTTGACAGATCAGACATGATCAACCTCCTTGGGTTTATCGGCCGGCGACGGCAGCTCGGGCATCGGCGGAATGCGGGCGATACAGTTCTTGCGGAAATGCTCGGACCGCTCACGCCAGGGAACCAGCCCGTTGGCCGTCGCGCGATATTGCGCGGCACCTTGCCGGATCATCGCCACATCAGAGGCGTCTGACAGATTGCCATAGATGTAGGTCCAGCGTGCAGGCCCGCCGCGCAGCGCAACGGTGCAGCCGCGCGAGCAATTCGACAGACATTCGACCCCGGTGATCGACACGCCCTTTAGCGCGCCTTGGGCCAGCAGCGCCGCATGCAGGGCAGCGCCCGCAACGGGTTGACCGTCAACCACGGGCTGACCGGCGCGGCAACTGGTGCAGACCAGCAATTCGACTGGATAAGGCTCGGCGTCCGACATCGGCAATCCCGTTCATATGGCAGAACGGGGCTAGGGACAGGGCGCAAATGGGCAACCCGCCACCGAGGCACCCCGCCCGGTTTCGACAGTCTTGTGTGGGCAGGTTTCCCGGCTTGCGGATGTCAGGGGGTGCCAAATGGCATCCCTTGGCGGTCACCCGGCCTTCCCAGCCATATCGGCCAGTGGCATTCGGGTGACCTCTCCGGTCACGGTCGCGGGGGCGGCTTTGCTCATCTTGCCGGGCGATGGATTGCCCGGTTTGACTGCGAATTCCCTTTTCACCCGACCTAGGCCGGGCACCAACACAACCGTCTGTTTGGCGCCTTGCCCCCTCTAAGTCAAGCGCACCAATCGGCCGTATTGACGCCCCCGGTTCAGGCTGGCACAGATCAGGGCGCTGAACTGGAAAGGACTGGTCGATGGACGACCCAAACAGCCGCCATGCCGAAAAGATGCGCAAAATCAAGGCTGCACGTGACAGGATGATGCAGACCAAGACCGAAGAGCGGGGCCTGATCATCGTTCATACCGGGACGGGCAAGGGCAAAAGCTCTTCCGGTTTTGGCATGATCATGCGCTGCATCGCGCATCAGATGCCTTGCGCCGTGGTGCAGTTCATCAAGGGAAACTGGACCACCGGAGAGGCGACTTTCCTGCGTGAGCGGTTTGCCGCCGAGTGCAGGTTTGTTGTCTCGGGCGAGGGGTTCACCTGGGAAACCCAGGACCGGGAGCGTGACATCGCTGCCGCCCGCAATGGCTGGGAACAGGCCAAGGCGCTGATTCTGGACCCGGCCATCCAGTTTGTGCTGCTGGATGAGATCAACATCGCCCTGCGCTATGATTATCTGGATATCGACGAGGTGGTGGGTTTCCTGCAAACGCAAAAGCCGACGATGACCCATGTCGTCCTGACGGGCCGCAACGCCAAGCCTGAATTGATCGAGGCCGCCGATCTGGTGACCGAGATGACGCTGGTCAAGCATCCCTTCCGCGACGGGATCAAGGCGCAAAAGGGGGTCGAGTTCTGATCCATGGCCCGCGCGCTGATGATCCAGGGCACCGGCTCAAACGTCGGCAAGTCGATGCTGGTGGCGGGCTTGTGCCGCGCCGCCCGTTTGCGCGGGCTGTCGGTTGCACCGTTCAAGCCGCAGAACATGTCGAACAACGCCGCCGTCACGGCGGATGGCGGAGAGATCGGGCGCGCGCAGGCCCTGCAGGCGCAGGCCTGTGGCTTGCCGCCGATGTCGGATATGAACCCCGTTCTCTTGAAGCCGGAATCCGAGATCGGCGCGCAGGTCATCGTGCAGGGGCGGCGGTTGACCACCACCCGCGCCGCAGATTATGCCGCGCTGAAGCCGCAACTGATGGGTGCTGTGCTGGACAGCTTTGGCCGCCTGAAGGCCCGGCATGATCTGGTAATCGTCGAAGGGGCGGGCAGCCCGGCCGAGGTGAACCTGCGCCGGGGTGATATCGCCAATATGGGCTTTGCCCGCGCGGCGGATGTGCCGGTGATCCTGGCTGGTGACATCGACCGGGGTGGGGTGATCGCGCAGATCATCGGCACCCAGGCTGTGATCGACCCGCAGGATGCGGCAATGGTGGCGGGGTTTCTGGTCAACAAGTTTCGCGGTGACCCGCGGCTGTTTGATGACGGCTATGCGCTGATCGGGGCGCGCACCGGATGGCGGGGCTTTGGAGTCTGCCCGTGGTTCCCTGACGCCTGGCGTCTGCCTGCCGAAGACGCACAAGACATCGCTACGCCGCACCGCAGCACCGGCCGGCATATCGTGGCGCTGACACTCGCGCGCATCGCCAATTTCGACGATCTTGACCCCTTGGCGCAGGAACCGGGCGTGCGGCTGACCATGCTGCGCGCGGGGCAGGCCCTGCCGGGCGACGCCGATCTGGTGATCCTGCCCGGCAGCAAATCGACGCGCGGAGATCTGGCGTTTCTGCGCGCCCAAGGCTGGGACATCGACCTTGCCGCCCACCATCGGCGCGGCGGCCGGATCCTTGGGCTTTGCGGGGGCTATCAGATGCTGGGCCGCTCCATTGCCGACCCCGACGGGATCGAAGGCCCCGCAGGCACCACCCCCGGTCTGGGCCTGTTGCAGATCGACACCGTGATGACCGGCGACAAGCGCCTGACCCAAGTGCAGGGCCACCACATCCCCAGCGGCCAACCCCTGCGCGGTTATGAGATCCACATCGGCCGCAGCGATGGCCCCGACCGCGCCCGCCCCTTCGCCCGCCTAGGCACCGAAGACGAAGGCGCGATCCGTGCCGATGGCCGGGTGGCGGGCAGCTATCTGCATGGCATGTTCACCGACGATGCCTTTCGCGCCGCCTTTCTGACCGATCTGGGTGCCACCCCATCGGGTCACCGCCATGACGCGACGGTTGAGGCAACACTGGACGCCCTTGCCGCGCACTTTGAGGCACATCTGGATGTTGCGGGTCTGCTGCAGGCCGCCCGCTGATGGCGGCCGACCAGCCTAAGGCCCGATCTGCTGCCCCGGCTGGACCGGCTGGCACGGGCCTCGCTGCCGCTATGGCCCTTGCCTGAAGGCGCCAGCGCGCGGTTGATCAACGTCGCCGAAAACACCACCTGGCTGGTTGAGGCGCCCGGTTTCCGCGCGGTTCTGCGCATCCATCGGGCGGACTATCACACACGGCTAGGGATTGAGCAGGAGCTGGAATGGTCGCAGGCGCTGACTGCGACAGGCACCGTCCTGACCCCGGCCCCCATCGCCGGGCGCAATGGCGCTTTGGTGCAGATCGGCCATGCGCATGGCCTGAATGAGCTGCGCTTCATGGTGATGTTCGCCTTTGCCCCCCGGCGCGCAGCCGGATGAGAACGACGATCTGACCGGACTGTTTGAACGGCTGGGTGCATCGCCGCCGCTACACATCTGCACATGCGGCACTGGCGTCCCGCCCAACCGTTGCAGCGGCTGGTCTGGGATGATGCCGCCGTCTTCGGCCCTAAGGCGACCTGGGGCAACTGGCGCGATGCCCCGAATGTTACCCCGGCCATAGCCCTGACGCTGGAACAGGCCGAGGCGGTTGTTCGCTACCGCCTGCAAGCCTTTGGCAAAGGACCAGACCGCTATGGCCTGATCCACGCCGACATGCGCCTGACTAACCTCTTGATCGATGCCAAGACCACGCGGCTGATTTACTTCGACGATTGCGGCCTTGGCTGGCATCTTTATGATTTCGCCGCCGGTATCAGCTTTATCAAGGATCATCCGCAGATCCCCGCCCTGCGGGCTGCGTGGCTGCGGGGGACTCGGTGCGTTCGGGTGATTTCGGCCACGGATGAGGCCGAGATCGAAACCTTCATCATGCTGCGTCGCTTGGCGTTGCTGGCCAGCCACTGCCCGGCGCGGGCTTAGGACAAGGCCGCGACCAGCAGCCAGCCGGCGGTTTCGCTGCTCAGTTGCACCGCGCCCAGCACGTCGCCGGTTTGCCCGCCCAGCCGCCGTCGTGCCATCACCGAGATGGCCAGCGCTGTCACTGCCAT
>JBATPI010000008.1:0-67622 GCA_049291415.1 Paracoccaceae bacterium
GGCGGATGTGCGCGCAGCCTGTGAAGTGTTCAAGGCCGAGGGCGTCGATACCGTGGCAATCAGCTTTGTCTGGTCGGTCCTGCATCCTGACCATGAGGCCCGCGCTGGCCAGATCGTGCGTGAGATGTTGCCAGGCGTGGTCTTGACGCTGGGGTCGGAACTGTACCCCCAGGTGCGCGAATATACCCGTACCTCAACCGCGGTAGTGAACGCCTACCTCTCGCCAATCATGAAGCGCTATGTCGATGCGGTTGACGCCTATTTCCAGTCTTTGGGCGCGAAACAGCCGGTGCGCTACTATCAGTCGAACGGCGGGTTGGCGATGGGTCAGGCGATGACCGACCGTTCCGTCTATGCCATCAACTCAGGGCCCGCTTCGGCGCCCGAGGCGGGGCAATACGTCTGCGCACCGTTCGGCAAAAAGGATGTGATCACCGTCGATATGGGCGGCACGTCGTTTGACATCACGCTGACCAAGGATGGCACCACCAACATCAACAAGAACATCGACTTCCTGCGCTATCGCATTGGCGTGCCGATGATCCAGGTGGAAACGCTGGGCGCCGGTGGCGGCAGTATCGGCTGGATCGACGAGATGGGGCTGATGCAGATGGGGCCGCAATCGGCGGGGTCAGATCCTGGTCCGGCCTGCTATGGTCAGGGCGGCACACAGCCGACGGTGTCGGATGCCAACCTTGTGCTGGGCTATCTGAACCCCGACGGGTTGGTCGGCGGACGGTTGCCGCTGGACGCAGCGCGCGCCCGCACGGCGGTAAAGGAAAACCTGGCCGATCCGCTGGGGATGACCGTGGAACGCGCTGCGTTTGGCATGTTCACCATCGTCAACGCCAATATGGTGAACGGCATCCGCCGCGTCACCGTGGAACGCGGCTATGACCCGCGCGACTTTGTACTGGTGGGGGCTGGGGGTGCGACCGGCGCGCATATCACCGCCCTTGCCGATGCGATGGGGATCGACACCATCGTGTTGCCGAAACTGGCCTCGGGGCTGTGCGCCTTTGGCCAGATCATCTCGGACGTCAAATACAACTACATGGCCACAGCGCCGTTGCGGCTGGACAATGACGCCGCCTATGCCCGCATCGACGAGCTGTATGGCCAGATTGAGGCGCAGGGGTTGTCGCATCTGAAGGACGACGGGTTTGGCAAGAAGGATACCCGCATCAAGCGCAGTCTGGACATGCGCTATGTCGGCCAGGTCCACGAATGCACCGTCGAAATTGACACCTTCAAGGTGGATGCCCGCAGTATCGGCAAGGTGATCGAGGCGTTCCATAAGCGGCACAAGCAACTCTACACCTACTCTGAACCGCTCTCGACCGTTGAGGTCGTGAACCTGGAATCCACGCTATATGGCGTGGTAGAAAAGCCCGAGCGGATGAAGATCGGTAAGGGTGCCACGGCCGAAAAGGCGCTGAAAGGTCACCGGAATGCGGTGTTCACGGCCGATGGCAAGGTCATAAAGACGCCGATCTATGACGGCACGCCTCTGGGTGCCGGGGCCACGATCAAGGGCCCGGCAGTGATTGAAGAAGTCACCACCACCATTGTGATTGATCCGGGCTGGACCGCGCGGCTGGACGAAAGCGGATCCTATCTGATCACGCGCGACAAGAAGGGGGACAAATGAGCGATCTTCACGCAGACAAGGTCTCGGTCGCCTTCGCGGGGCTGCGCGCCCTGGCGGAGGTGGACCTGGCGGTTTCCTCAGGCCAGATCGTCGGGCTGATCGGCCCGAACGGGGCGGGCAAGACCACCCTTGTCAACGTGCTGACCGGATTTCAGGCCCCGACCCAGGGTGCCGTCACACTGGACGGTCAACGCCTGTCGGGCCTGAAGCCGAACGAGGTGCGCAGGCGCGGAATCGCACGCACCTTTCAGGGCGGGCGGCTGTTTCGCGACCTGCCCGTCATCGACAATCTGGAGGTGACGGGCGTGGGGCTGGGCCAGTCCCGCGCGGCGGCTGTTGCCGAGGCCGAGGCGATGCTGGACTGGATCGGCATTGCGCCCCTGGCGAACCGCATCGCGGGCACCTTGCCCTATACCGATGAGCGGCGCGTGGCGATTGGCCGGGCGTTGATCGGCAAGCCCAAGTTCTTGCTGCTGGATGAACCCGCGGCAGGGATGAGCGCGCAAGAGGCGGGCGATCTGTCGGATCTGATCCGGCGGATTGCTGGCGAGATGGGCTGCGGAGTCTTGTTGATCGAACACAATGTCGGGCTGGTCCTGAACCTGTGCGACCATATCGTGGTGCTGGATTCGGGCGCGGTGATCGAAACCGGACCGCCCGCGCAAATTCGTAGCAGTGAGCAGGTGCGCCACGCTTATATGGGCACTGCGGGTGACACCGACCTGCCGTTGCTGGAGGTGGGCGCATGAGCCTGCTGAGCCTATCGAATGTCACCATCCGCTATGGCCGTCTGACCGCGGTGCGCAACCTGGCCTTCAGCATGGTTGAGGGCGAGATCCTGTTCATCACCGGGCCAAACGGGGCGGGAAAAAGTTCTCTCCTGCGGGCGATTGCCGGAGTGACGCCGCCGGCAGGCGGGCGGATAGATTTTGCCGACCATGACATCACGGGACGCGCACCCGAAGATATCGCGCGTCTGGGTCTGTCGATGGTGCCCGAAGGGCGCGAGGTTTTCGGCGGCCTGACCATTGAGGAAAATCTGATGGTCGGCACCGGGATGCATGCAGCCGATCGCGGCTGGCGGGCGCGGGCGGCAGCCAGCCTGGAAGAGATTTACGCGACCTTCCCGATCCTGAAAGAGCGTCGGGCCACGCAGGCCGGGCTGCTGTCTGGTGGGCAACAGCAAATGCTGGTGATCGGTCGGGCGCTGATGACCAACCCGCGGCTGATCGCGATTGATGAGCCCAGCCTGGGTTTGGCGCCGAACATCACCGATCAGGTCTATGAGCGGCTGATCGCGCTTCGCGCGCATCGCAAGCTGACCCTGCTGATCGTGGAGCAGTCATCGACCCGCGCCATGATGGTCGGCGGGCGGATGATCCTGATGCGGGGCGGCGAGGTGCTGTTGGACGGCGACGCCCGCGCCATGGGCCAAAGCGAGGCGATGCAAGCCGCCTATTTCGGATATGGAGACCACTGATGGGCGCGCTGATGCAGGTTATCTTCGACGCGGCCGCGCTGGGGTCGCTCTACGCGCTGGGAGCGCTGGGAATCGCGCTGATCTTCGGGGTGATGCGGCTGATCAACTTTGCTCATGGCGACGTGATCGCGGCCTGCCTGTTCGCACTGTTGTGGCCCTCGGTCGATGCAGTGGCGATTGTGTTCGCGGGCAACCTGCCGTGGTTTCTGCTGATCCCCTTTGTGCTGTGCGTCGGAGCGGGTCTGTCGGTGCTGTCCGAAGTGGTGGTATTCCGCCGCTTTCGTCGCGCCAATCCGGCGACGATGATGATCGCCTCATTCGCATTGGGGTTTGTGATCCGCTATGCGCTGTTGATGCTGTATTCCAGCCGGCCGAAAAGCATCTCTTTGCTGCCGGCCCTCAGCCAACCCGTTGAAATCCTGGGCGCGCGCATCCCTCTGTTGCAGGTGATCACCATCGCGGTGACGATTGCGGTTCTGTTCGGCCTGACCGCCTTTTTGCGCCGCACGCGGTTTGGGCTGGAGATGCGGGCCGCGGCGGAAAATTTCACCATGGCCCGCGTGCTGGGTGTGCGGGCGAACCGGGTGATCATGGGGGCTTTTGCCCTGTCCGGCGCGCTGGCAGCGGCAAGCGCGCTGATCCTGGGCAGCCAGACCGGCACGGCCAATATCATGATGGGGGCAAACGTGATGCTGATGGCCTTTATCGCCACGGTGATCGGCGGCATGGGCAGCCTGGCGGGCGCGGTGATCGCGGGGTTTCTGTTGGGCGCGATTGCCACCGTGATGCAGGTGATCCTGCCGCCCGATGCGCGGGCGTTCCGTGACGCCTTTGTCTATGGCGCGGTGATACTGGTGCTGATTTTCCGCCCGCAAGGCCTGCTTAGTGGGCGCGGCACCAAGGAGCGGGTGTGATGACCAGCCAGAGAAAAAGAGCCTCGGTGATCAGCCGCACCATCACCACGCCCCTGATCCTGTCGGCGCTGCTGATTGCCTTTGCGCTGGTTGCCTGGGCGGCGGGGTCCAGACCCTTCAACCAGACAGTGATCGACATCTTCCTGCAGGTGATCTTTGTTGTCGGCCTATATGTTTTTGTCGGCAATTCCGGGGTGATCTCTTTCGGTCACATCGCCTTCGCCTGCCTTGGCGGCTATGTCGCGGCCTGGACCACGATCAAGCCGATGATGAAGGGCATGTCGATGCCCGGCCTGCCCGATTGGCTGATGCAGATCGAGATCCCCTATTGGGGGGCCGCACTGGCTGGCGGGGTTTTTGCGGCCTTCTGGGCACTGATCTTCGGGGCCGTCCTGATGCGTCTGTCGGGGATTGCGGCCTCGATCGCCACATTTGCCATGCTGGCCATGGTGAACTCGATCTATTCCAACTGGGAAAGTGTGACGGCGGCGACATCCTCGGTCGTCGGCATTCCTATCCTGCGGACACTCTGGCCCTATCTGGTGGCGGCAATCCTGGCGGTATTCGTCGCCTGGGCTTTCTCGATCAGCCGCCATGGACTGGCCCTGCGCGCAGCGCGGGATGAACCGACGGCGGCGGCGGCCAGCGGGATCGACATTCCACGTGCGCGTCTGATCGCCTTTGTCGTGTCAGGCGCGATCATGGGTGCAGGCGGCGCGCTCTACGCCCATTCCATCGGGCTGGTCACACCCGACACCTACTATCTGGGGCTGACCTTCACCACGCTGTCGATGCTGGTGGTTGGCGGCATGGGCAGCCTGTCAGGCGCGGTTGTGGGCGTGCTGATCCTGTCCAGCCTGATTCAGGGTCTTCGCTGGCTGGAGGCAGGGGTCCATGTCGGCACCACGACCTTCGCCCTGCCCAGCGGAATTCAGGAAATCGCATTGGGCGTGGTGATGATCCTGATCCTGATGTTCCGGCCTGCCGGGATCATGGGCAACGTCGAACTGACCGGGCGGTTTGCCCGGAAAGAAAAACCGGGTGAACCCGGGGCAAACAACTGAAATCAACCAACGGGAGAAGAACCGATGAAAAGACTGAGTGCAATTCTGGCAGCGACCACCTGCCTTGCGGGGGCCGCCTTTGCCGATGACGATCGGATCGTGGTGGGCTTTGCCACCGCTGAATCCGGGGCGATGCAGGCCTATGACAAACCCGCGCAAGACGCCGCGATGATCCGCATCAAAGAGATCAACGATGCTGGCGGCCTTCTGGGAAAGCAGATCGAAGTGGTCAACGCCGATACCAAAACCGACCGGGCCGAGGGCGCGAAAGCGGGCCTCAGCGTTATCGACCAGGGCGCGGATCTGGTGGTTGTATCTTGCGATTATGACTTTGGCGCACCGGCAGCTCTGGCGGCGGAAAGCAGTGGCCTGATCTCGTTCTTCCTTTGCGCTGAATCGGTCAAGGCTGGCATCCAGGGCGTGGGGCCGAATTCGTTTTCAGCTTCGGTTCTGGCCGATGTGCAGGGTGCCACGATGGCGCAGTGGGCGTACGATAAGAAGGGCGCTCGGACCTTCTACCGGCTCTTGGATACCTGGACCGAATATGACAAAGGCATCTGCGACGGCTATGACTGGATGCTGCCGCAACTGGCGGACGCCAGCCAAGTGGGCGAGGATACCTTCCTGAATGAAGACGCCTCTATTGCCGCCCAGATCAGCCGCATCAAGGCGCTGCCCTCGGAACCCGATGCCATCATGCTGTGCACGATGATGCCGGGGGCTGTTTCAGCCATCAAGCAGATCCGGGCCGCAGGCATCAACTCAATGATCCTGAACGGCTCGGCGGTGGATGGCAGCTATTGGCTCAGCGCTGTGCCGGATCTGTCGAACTTTTATGTGCCGGTGCAGGGTTCAATCTACGGCGATGACCCGAACCCCGATGTCACCGCCTTCAATGCCAAATTCAAGGAAGCGACCGGCGGCGATCCGTCAACCCAATACACCTACCCGGGTTATTCGATGATCGACGTCTGGGCCAAAGCGGTGGAACGTGCAGGCACCACCGAAACCGCCGCCGTGGTGGCAGAGCTGGAAAAGATGGACAAAGAGCCGACCCTGTTCGGCCCGCGCACCTTTACGTCAGATCTGCACCACCAGAACCAGGCGCGCTACCTGATCGTCGAGACTACGAACGGCAAGCCCGGCGTGATCGATGAATGGACGATCTCGGCGCCCATTCCGCTGGACGCTTTGGTGAAATAACACTTACCCAAGCTTGGCCGGCCGTCAGCTTTTGGACGGCCGGCCATTTTCTTCAGGAGGTATCATGTCGCAGATTATCATCCGGCCGCTGGAACCCGGCGACCAGGCCGAATGGCGGCGACTGTGGACGGGGTATCTGGAATATTACCAGACCACCGTGCCCGAAGCGGTCTACGCCAGCACCTTTGCGCGGCTGCTGGGCGACGATCCGCAGGATTTCAACGGCTTGCTGGTAACCGTGGACGGGCAGCCAATGGGGCTGACCCACTACCTCTTTCATCGCCATGCGTGGAAGATCGAGAATGTCTGCTATCTGCAGGATCTGTTTGTGGCCCCGCCCGCGCGCGGCACGGGGCTGGCACGGCGGTTGATAGAGGCCGTTTATGCCGCCGCGGATGCCAACAGCACGCCGGCCGTCTACTGGTTGACACAGGATTTCAACACGGCCGGGCGGCGGCTATATGACCGGATCGGTAAACTGACCCCATTTATCCGCTATATCCGCTAGGGCCTTGCGGCCACTGCCTTACTGCGCGATCAGATCGCAATACGATGACCAAAACTGCCCCCATTCCGGTGCAAACACTGCCACCGATACCTTGAACATGCGTCAGCTTCCGGTATCACAGCATTTTGCAGCGACGGAAGCTGCCGCCTTCTGCGTTAAAAGGTTACCTTGTCGGGCGGCCCTTGTTGGCCGCCGCATTGCCCGTTCGTCTGACTGACCAGGAGGTCCGCCGCATGTCGGCATGGAAACAGATCATTCTATCCGTCGCCGTTGTCGGACTGATCGGGGTTCTGTGGTTCGGTTTTTTTCCCGGTGCCCGGGAAATGGTCAGGCAACAGGGGTTCTACAAGGCAATGTCGTTTGGCGCAGCGCAACCCGATAGCACCAAAGACGCGGCCAAACCAGCAGAGACCGGCGCATCAGGATCGGGCGGCGGCAAGGGCCGCGGCGGACGCATCACCAGCGTTGTGGTCAAACCCGCAGTGAACGAAACGATAAACACCCGTATCGCAGCCCTTGGCACCGGCGTAGCGCAGCATTCGGTAACCGTGCTGCCCAGTGCCAGTGGCCGGTTGACCGCTGTGCCGGTGCAGGCCGGACAAGAGGTCAAGGTCGGTGATGTGCTGGCGCAACTGGACGCCACCAGCCAGACAATTGCGCATGACAAGGCGCAGCTGGCGCTGGACGACGCCAAGGCGTCGCTTGCCCGCAGTCAGGCGTTGGTGCGATCAAAATCCATCTCTGAGACGCAGTTGCAACAGGCGCAGCTTGCCGTCGACAACGTCTCCCTGGGGCTGCGCAGCGCACAGGACGATCTGCAAAACCGCAGCATCATTGCCCCGATCGAAGGCACTGTCGGGCTGGTTCAGGTCAGTGTCGGCAATGAAATCACAGCCTCCAGCGTGATCACCACGATTGAAGATGACTCAGCCATTTTGGTGAATTTCTGGCTGCCCGAAGTGCTGATGGGATCGGTTCAGATTGGCGATCCGGCGCTGGCGGTGTTGGTGGCGCGGCCCGACGCAACGTTCCCGGCCCAGGTTGTCGGCATCGACAACAAGGTGGACAGCGCCAGCGGCACCTATGAGGTGCAGGCGCGGCTGGAGAATGCCGGGCGCAGATTGCGGCCGGGGATGTCTTTTTCGGTCACGATGGAGTTTCCCGGCGAAACCCATGTCGCGGTTGATCCGCTGTCGATCCTTTGGGGATCGGACGGCGCCTATGTCTGGCGGCTGGTTGACGACAAGGTCCAGAAAATCCAGGTCCGCGTGATCCAGCGAAACAGCGAAACGGTGCTGGTTTCCGGCGCTATGGCGGCAGGCGATCTGATCGTGATCGAAGGGTTGGAGGGGCTGACCCCCGGCGCGAAGGCCAGGATATTAGATCAGACGCAAGATCCACCCCCGACGGCAGGGGGAAATTAGACACATGTCATCCGATCACAGCAGCCAGCAGGGCGCAGCACTGGCCTCATTGTTCGTCCGCCGCCCAGTGCTGGCCTTTGTTCTGAATGCGATCCTGTTTCTGGCAGGAGCCGCAGCCCTGTTGGGAACGCAGGTGCAAGAGCTGCCGAATGTGTCGCGCCCAGTCATTACCGTCACCACAGGATATTCCGGGGCCTCGGCCGAAACCGTCGATACCGCTGTGACCGAGATCATCGAAGGGGCGGTATCGCGGGTGTCAGGCGTGACCTCTCTGTCGTCCAGTTCCCGCTATGGGTCCAGCCGGACGACCATCGAATTCACCCAAAACACCGATCTGAACGTGGCCGCGTCAGATGTGCGTGACGCCGTATCGCGCGCGGCGCGCAACCTGCCCGATGATGCCGATACGCCCCAGGTGGTCAAGGCTGATACCGATTCCTCGGCCATCATGCAGCTGTCGGTGACATCGACCAGTCTGGGCGTCGGGCAGCTGACGGATCTGGTTGACAAGACCTTGGTGGACCGGCTGTTGGCGGTGCCGGGTGTGGCCGATATCCAGATTTATGGCGATGCCGAACTGATACTGACGGTTGACGTTATCCCCGCAGCCCTGGCGGCGCGCGGCATGACGCTGGCCGATCTGAACCGGGCGCTGTCAGCGGTCTCATATGACACCCCCGGCGGAACCCTGAACGCCAGCAATCAGAACATCATCGTCCGCGCCACCGCAAAGATAGACTCCCCCGATGATATCGCACGGATCAACCTGACCCCCAGCGTCACGATCGGCGATGTTGCCACCGTCTATATCGCGCCCAACCCCGGCGGTACAAAGATCCGGTCGGGTGGGCAATCAGGCATCGGGCTGGGAGTGATCGGTCAGGCGCAATCAAACACCATCGCCATCTCGAACGGTATCCGGGCCGCATTGGACGACATCCGCCCCGGACTGCCGCCCGGCGTCATTCTGGCGGTCAGTTCGGACGATGCGGTGTTCATTCACGGCGCGGTGGAAGAGGTCGTGCGATCAATGCTGATCTCGATTGCGGTGGTCACGGCGATCATGTTCGTCTTCCTGCGCGACTGGCGGGCCACGCTGATCCCGGCGGTATCCATGCCGATTGCGCTGTCGGGGGCGCTGGCGGGCATCTATCTGGCGGGATTCTCAATCAACATCCTGACGCTGCTGGCCCTGGTGCTGGCGACGGGTCTGGTGGTCGATGATGCCATTGTGGTCCTGGAAAACATCGTGCGCCGCCGCAGTCTGGGGGCGGGGCCGCGGGCGGCTGCCGTCTTGGGCACGCAAGAGGTTTACTTTGCCGTGCTGGCCACCACGATCACGCTGGCCGCGGTATTCATCCCGATTTCGTTTCTGCCCGGACAGGCGGGCGGGCTGTTCCGCGAGTTTGGCTTTACGCTGGCGATTGCGGTCATGCTATCGTCGGTTGTGGCGCTGTCGCTGACACCGATGATGGCCGCACGCCTGCTGACCCGTGAGGTTGCCACCCACAAACCCGGCCCCGTCGCACGCTTTGGCACCATGTTGGCACGGATTTACGCATGGTCCCTGCATCATGCGTTGCAGGCCCCTTGGGCCATTCTGGCCGCTGCCGCCTGCGTCGCGGCGATTGCTGCCATCGCCTTTCCCGGATTGAACCGCGAACTGACCCCGACCGAGGATAGGTCGCGGATCTCGATCCGGGTGCAGGCGCCGCAGAATGTCAGCCTGAATTACACCACGGCGCAGATGGGCCGGATCGAAGATCTGATGGCCCCGCTGAAGGCCAGCGGTGAGGTCAACAGCATCTTTTCCGTCACCGGGTGGGGCGGCTCACAGAACCGCGGGTCAATCTTTGTCACTTTGGCACCAGAAAGCGACCGCCAGCGGACGCAGCAAGAGATCGCCGCCGATATTGACGGCTATGTGGCGCAGGTGCCCGGCGTGCGCGCCTTTACGATCTCGGCCAACAGCCTGAAAATTCGCGGGGGCGGCAACGGGATGCAATTTGCCGTGGTTGGCAATGATTATGAAACGCTGGCCACTGCTGCAACGCAGGTCGTGGCCACGCTGTCCGACGATCCACGCTTTGGTGGTATCCGCAGCTCTTATGATACCACGCAGGCGCAGGTGCAGGTCAGCATCGACCGTCAGCGCGCCGATACGCTGGGGGTCGATATCATCGGTGTGGGCACGATGCTGCAGGCCATGCTGGACGGCAAATCGGTGGGCACGGTCGACATCAATGCCACCACCTATCCCTTGTATGTGCAATCGACCAGTCAGCCGATCAACGACCCGACCGATCTGCAAAACATCTTTGCCCGCACCAAGGATGGCCGGTTCGTGCCATTGTCGACGTTTGTCTCCATCAAAGAAGGTTCGGCATCCCCGTCGCTGACGCGGGAATCGCAGCAACGTTCCATCAACATCTCAGCCTCGCTCAGCGATGGTTTTGCCATCGGTGACGCCTACGCGCAGGCCCGGGCGTTGCTGCTGCCTACCCTGCCGCCGGGAACGACAATCATTCCCCTGGCCGAAGCCGCCACCATCGGCGACAGCGCCAACGGGTTGGCGACGACGTTCGGTTTTGCCGCATTGGTGATCATGCTGGTGCTGGCGGCGCAGTTTGAAAGTTTCGTCTCGGCTGGAATCATTATGGTGACGGTGCCCTTTGGTCTGGCCTGTGCCGTTTTTGCGCTGTTGCTGACCGGGGGGTCGCTGAACGTCTATTCCGAAATCGGTCTGGTGCTGCTGGTCGGGATCATGGCCAAGAACGGCATTCTGGTGGTGGAATTCGCCAATCAGCTGCGGGATCGTGGCCTGTCGGTGCGCCATGCCATCGAAGAGGCCTCAAAGGTGCGTCTGCGCCCGATCATGATGACCAAGCTGGCGACCGTTCTGGGTGCCTTGCCGCTGGTGCTGGCCCATGGGCCGGGGTCTGAGGCGCGGGCGGCTTTGGGGTGGGTGATCGTGGGCGCATTGGGATTTGCCGCCGTCTCGACGTTGTATCTGACGCCCGCAACCTACCTGATTTTCGCCGGCTTCTCCAAAGCCCGTTCGCATGAACGAAAGCGGCTGGATGATGAGATGGCCGACGCCCCAGTGGCCGTAAGTGAGGCCGAAGCTGTCGTGTAGGATCGGCCATGTTACCGGGGACTGACCAGCTTGGCGTCCTGATGTGGCAAACGGCTGCTGTAGCTTTGGTCTATATGGGCCTTTAGCTCTGCGATGAAAGCCAGCAGGTTCGGTGGTTTTTGAGTGCCGTAGTGGTCGGCCGTCACGATGTTCGGTGCAGGCAGCGTTTCACGGAAATGCAGCCGTTTGGTATTCACCTCAAACGGGCGGGGCGTTGTGGGCCAGGCATTCAGGACCGTTGCGCCAAACCCAGCGGCAACCGCGCGGATCACCGTTTCATAATTGCTGCTGCGAAAGCCGATTGTCGGCTTTTTCCTGGCATTGTCAAAGAGGGTCATCAGATAGGTCGCGGTCAGCGGCAGGTCCAGAAGTGCGATCGGCGCGTCGCACAGATCATTGATCGAGATTTCGTCAAACCGCGCCAGCGGGTCATCGACATGCACCATCGCGTGCGGCGGACACCGTCCGACATATTCCATACTGCAATCGAAATCCGGGCCCAGATCATAGACCACGGCCACGTCAATCTCACCGCGATCCAACGCGCGTTTCAGGGTGATCTGGTCCGTCTCCAGCAAGGTGATCTCGAAAAAGCCGATCTTGCGGCGCAAGGTGCTTAGAACCTCTATCATCATGATCGGCCCAAAGGGTTCAAAACAACCGATCCGCAGCGGACTGTTGGGCGCGCTGGTGGCGCGAAGGCTATGGTGGAAATCCTGCTCGGCGGCCAAAAGACGCTGTGCAGCGGCCAGATACCGCTCACCGGCCGTTGTCAGCACGACACCGCGCCCCTTGCGGCGGTCAAAGATCCGCGCGCCCAGATCATTCTCGGCCGCATCAATCGCCGCCAGAACCGACGATTGCGACATGTTCAATTCCCGCGACGCCTTGGCGATGCTGCCGCTGCCCTGCACGCTCAGTACGTAGCGGATTTGGCGAAGTGATGCGGCCATAGCCTCTACACATAATAGATATGTTTGATGTATTAATTGCATTTTACAAAGTTTCGGATGCATCGCAATCTTTGTTTGACGGGTGTTCACTAAGCGGGGACCGCGATGCTGAGGGTGATACAATCACCGCTGTCGGATGCTGGGGATCTGTGCCGAATGTCGGCGGATGCCCTGTCCCAAGCCTATGCGAACAAAAGCATTTCTCCGGTTGATGTGGTGCAGAAGACCCTGGCGCGCTGCGTTGAGGCTCAGCAGAAATTCAACGCATTTACCCATATCGCACATGAGGAGGCGCTGACGCAGGCACGTGCGTCGCAGGCGCGTTGGCAGGCGGGGACGCCCTTGTCGCGCTATGACGGGGTGCCCGCGACAGTAAAGGATATTGTCACGGTTGACGGCTGGGCGGTGCGCTATGGCTCGGATTTGACGCCCATTGATCCCTGCACGCAGGACGCACCCTCGGTGGCGCGGATGCGGGCGGCGGGACTGGTGTTTCTGGGCCTGACCACGACGCCAGAATTTGGCTGGAAGGCAGTGACCGACAGCCCCGGAGGTGGCATCACGCGCAACCCCTGGGACGCAGCGCTGACCCCTGGCGGATCATCGGGCGGCGCGGCAGCAGCGGCGGCGGTGGGGGCCGGTGTGTTCCATCTGGGCACCGATGGTGGCGGCTCTATCCGCATCCCGGCGGCGTTTACCGGAATTTCAGGGCTGAAGCCGACCTTTGGGCGCGTGGCGGCTTTTCCGGCCAGCCCCTTCGGCACCGTGGCGCATATCGGTCCGATGTGTCGCAGCCCGCGCGATGTTGAGGCGATGCTGTCGCTGATGGCGGGGCGCGATCTGGCGGACTGGTTTCAGGGTGGCGCCGAATTGCCAGACTTGCAGCCGCAGACCCTGACGCCAAAAGGCAAGAAGATCGGCGTCTGGCGCACGCCCCCCTGCGGCCACACCGCGCCAGAGATTGCGCGTCAGTTCGATCAAAATCTTGCCGATCTGGTCGAAGCCGGGGCCGAGCTGATCGAATTCGATTTGCCGATGCGCGATCAGTTGCATGACATCTTCAACTGGCACTGGACGTCAGGTGCGCGCCGCCGTCTGGATATGCTGGGTGACGTCGATCTAGATCGCCTGGATCCGGGCCTTTTGCAAATGGCCGAAGCTGCCCGGGGCTGGTCCGTGTCGGACTATATCGCCCGTATCGCGCAGCGCGCCAGTTTTGGCAGTGCAATGAACCGCGCGATGGCCCAAATGGATTTTCTGGTGTCGCCCAGCGTGTCAATCCTTCCTTTTGATGCCGGGCAGGAAGTGCCGTCGGGCAGCGGCATGTCACGCTGGACCGAATGGGCCGGGTTCAGCTACCCGATCAACCTCAGCCAGCAGCCCGCCATGTCGGTGCCGGGCGGTCCGGGCAAGGCAGGCCTGCCGCATGCCTTGCAGATCATAGGGGCGCTGGGGGCGGACAGTCAGGTATTGGCTCTGGCCAAATGGTGGCAGGACCGGCACCCTGACTACTTTCTTTGAAATCTGCACGACCCGTGACAGGATCGCGGGATACCCGAAAAGGTCGGTTCGAACCAGGGACCGATAGCCACACCAAGACGTCGGCAAACCGACGCTGTATCAACAAGGAGAGAACGATGATGAACCGACGTTCGATATTGATGGGATCCGCTGCTGCCAGTGCGGGTGCGGCCCTTTTGTCGGGATTGAATGCGGCCCATGCGCAGGATACCGCGCCCATCCCGATCGGTGCGGCCTTGCCGATGTCGGGGGCATCCGCCGCTGACGGGATTGAGTTTCAGAATGGCCTGATGCTGGCCGTAGAGGAAATCAACGCAATGGGCGGCATTCTGGGTCGCCCTCTGGAATTGCATGTCGAGGATACCGGCGACATGAACGCCGAGGTCGTCAGCCAGGCCATGCAACGCCTGATCGACAAATATGAGACCCCGGTCATCGTAAACGGCTACAACTTTGGCACCAGTATGATCGAGATGGACGTGGCGGCGGATAACGACGTCATCTTCATCCATTACAACACGCTGATTTCGCACAACACGAAATTTCTGACCGATCCCGAACGCTATTACGGATCATTCCAGGGCGACCCGCCAGAGTTCTACTATGGGCCGGGCCTTTTGACCTATCTGGACGGGCTGATCGAAAGTGGCCAGTGGACACCGGAAAACCGCAAGATCGCGCTGGTTGCCTCATCAGCGGAATATGCCATCGTGATTGCCAACGCGATCCGCGACTTTGCGCCGGATCACGGTTGGGAAATCTCGCTGTATGAAACGGTTGGCTTCCCCAACAACCAATGGGGCCCGACCTTGGCACAGCTGCGTCAGGATCCGCCCGCTGTGATTGCGGTGACGCATTTCCTGCCGCAGGATCTGGCGGCCTTCATGACCCAATTCATCCCGCAGCCGACCAACAGCCTGGTTTATATGCAATACGGCCCCTCGCTGCCCGCGTTCAAGGAAATCGGCGGTGATGCGGTCAAGGGCGTGCTTTACTCGACTGTTGTGGGCTGTCTGCCCGATGACTTCTCACTGGCCTTCCGCACCACTTACCGAGAGAAGTATGGAGAGAATGCGGCCTATCTGACCGGCAGCCAGACCTATGACGGGCTGTGGAAATGGGCCCTGTCGGCCGCAATTGCGGGCGGTCCCGGCGCACCCTATGACAAAGCACAGGCCCAGAAGGTGTCAGCGGCGATGAACCTGCTGGTCTATCGCGGTGTCAACGGCATCTGCAACTTTGACCCTCAGGGCCAGTCGGCGATCTGCTATCCGGCCCAGACCAGCGACGCCTCGCTGGGGATGCCGCACCAGTTCCTGCAGCATCAGGATCTGACGATGGATCCGGTCATGGTGGCCCCGCCGGCCTATGCCAAGGGCAAGTTCACAATGCCGCCCTGGATGTCATGACGACCACGGCCCCCATTCTGGTCTGTGACGATGTGTCCCGCCACTACGGCTCGCTTGCGGCTGTGGATAGCGTGTCACTGGTCGTCGCACCCGGAGAGGTGCTGGGCATCGGGGGGCCCAATGGTGCCGGAAAGACGACGTTTTTTGACGTCATCACCGGCATCACCGCGCCCACGCGGGGCAAGATCATCTTTGACGGCCATGACATCACCCGCAGTGGCGCGGATGAGATATGCCATCTGGGGATCGCGCGGACATTCCAGCTGAACGCCGCGTTTGACTACATGACTGTTCAGGAAAATGTACAGGTGGCGGCCCAGTTCGGCCGCCACGGCCGCAGCTTCCCCGGCTTTCGGATCAGCCCGGCCACCCGCGCTGCAACGGATGAGGCGCTGGAATTTGTCGGTATGGCTGACAAGCGCGACCTTCTGGCGCGCGACCTTCCGGTGCTGGACCGCAAGCTCTTGATGATTGCAGGCGCCATGGCCACGCAGCCGCGCATGGTGTTTCTGGATGAACCCGTGGGCGGGCTGAACACCGATGAGATCACCCACATCCGAGACCTTGTGCGGCGGATGGTCGACCGCAGCATCACCATCGTTCTGATCGAGCATGTCATGCGCTTTTTGCTGACGCTGTCGACACGGGTGCTGATCATGCACCACGGCAAACAGATATTCGTAGGCCCGCCCGCGGCGGTGGCCGAAGACCCTACGGTGGTTGAAACCTATCTGGGCAAGGGCGTGGCCGACCGGCTGCAGTCGCATTTCAAAGAGACGGACCATGGCTGACGCCGCAGAACCCGCCTTGACGGTTGAGGACTTGCATGCGGGCTATGACGGCCCCGATGTGCTGCACGGCATCAGCCTGAATGTGCGCAAGGGCCAGATCGTCACGGTTGTGGGGCCGAACGGGCATGGCAAATCCACCCTGCTGCGCACCATCTCAGGGCTGACCAAAGTTCGCCGGGGGCGCATTTTGGCCGGCAAAAGGCTGATCCAAAGCCTTAGACCCGATCAGGTTGCCGCATCGGGGATCGTGCATGTGCCGCAGGGCGATCTGCTGTTTCCCGACATGACCGTCTATGAAAACCTGCTGATGGGGGCCTATACCACCACGGATCGCGCCCGGATCGACGCCCGGTTGGACACGGTTTATGATCTGTTGCCCCGCCTGAAGGAGCGCCACACCCAGGTCGCGTCTTCCCTGTCGGGGGGAGAGCGGCGGATGGTCGGCATCGGGCGCGGCCTGATGGCCGACGGCCAATTGATGATGATTGATGAGCCGTCGCTGGGCCTGGCGCCCTTGGTAATCGAGCAGATCTATGAGGTGATTGCCGCCTTGCGGGCCGAGGGGCGAACCATTCTGCTGGTTGAGGAAAACCCGGTTCGCGTGGCGCATCTCAGCGATGAGATGCACCTTCTGGACGATGGCCGGATCGTCTGGTCGGGCGCACCAGCCGAACTGCTGGCGCGCGACGAGCTGCTGACGACCTATCTGGGGGGCTGACAGGATGGATGTGTTCATTGCCATTGTGGTGGCCGGGCTGACCAATGGCGCGCTTTATGCGCTGGCCACGCTGGGGCTGTCGTTGGCCTGGGGGTCGATGGGCATGCTGAACATGGCGCATGGGGCAATGCTGGCGTTGGGGGGCTACATGGTCTTTACCACCGCGACCACGCTGGGCCTGCCGATCTGGGCGGGCGTCGGGGTGGCGGCCGCGGCGGGCGCGGGGTTCGGCGCGCTGTTGTATCTGTTCATCGTGCGGCCCTTGTTGAAACATGGCGGGCGGGGATTTGAAACCTCGGTCATGATTGCCACGGTTGGCGTCTCAATCGCGCTGCAGAACGCGCTGCTGTTGTCTTATGGCGGCCAGCCGTTGCGGCAGCCCTTTGCAGTCTCGGGCGCGATACCGCTGGGCAAAGGCATCATGCCGATGCTGAACGTCACCATCGTTCTTGTGTCATTGGCAGTGATGGCGGTGCTGGGCCTGCTGATCTCGCGCACGAGGATGGGCCGGGCGATCCGGGCCACTGCGCAGAACCGTGAGGCGGCGCTGCTGATGGGCGTGCCGGTCGAGCGGACCTATCTGCAGGTGCTGGCCCTCTCCGGGGCTTTGGCCGGCATCTGCGGGGTTTTGCTTAGCGCCGTGACCCAGCTTAGCCCGACCCTGGGCGCCGATCCGATGCTGAAAGCCTTTATCATGTGCGTGGTGGCGGGCTTGGGCAATCTGCCGGGCGCCGTGATTGCAGCCTTTGGGTTGGCCCTGATCGAGGCAACGGTGCAGTTCAACTTTGGCGCACGCTGGGGCTTTCCGGTGCTTTTGATGCTGGTCATCGCCATCCTGATCTGGCGGCCGAACGGATTGTTCGGACGTGCCCAGATCCGGCGGATGTAAAACAAGGTGGCGACAGGATGACCATGCAAACCACCTCAGCCAAGCCGTCAGGCACCCGGTCCAGTCCGGTGCGCAATGATCTGATGATCGGGGCCGCCCTGTTGGCCATGGCCATCGCCGCGCCTTTTGTCATCGACAGCAAGTATCTGATCGGACAGATGATTGTCGGCCTGTTCTGGGCCAGCATCGCGGTGCAGTGGAACTTGCTGTTCGGTTATGCCGGGGTGTTCAGCCTGGCACAGATGGCGCTTTTCGCGGTGGGTGGCTACGGCACAGCCATGCTTAGCATCTATCTGGGGTTCAATATCTGGCTGGCGATTGCCTGCGGCGCTGTGGTGGCGGCAGCGGTGTCGATGCTGGTGGGTCTGGCCTGCCTGCGGCTGCAAGGCGTTTATGTGGCGCTGTTGACCTTTGCCATCGCCAACGTGCTGTATTTTCTGATCATGACCGACACCGCCTGCTTCCGGATGCAGGGCGCAACCTGTCTGCAGTTCACCGGCGGGGCGGCCGGTTTCTCGCGCTTTGGCGATTTCGGCATGCGGCAACTGCTGCGCGGCAATTGGGTGATGGGCAATTACGGCATTGTTCTGGCGGGCTTTGTGCTGACCATGCTGGCGTCCTGGATCATCATTCATAGCCCGATGGGGCTGGCCTTTCGCGCGCTGCGCGACAACCAGCCTTATGCCATCGCCCGCGGGATCAACCGGTTTCACACCCAATTGCTGGTTTTCGGCATCTCGGCCTTTTTCACCGGGCTCACCGGCGGGCTGTATGCGGCACATTTTCAGGCTATCGGGCCTAGCATCTTTTCGCTGTCCACGCTGCTGTTCATCATGGCCATCGCAGTTATCGGCGGGGTGGGCACGTTCTGGGGGCCGGTGGTCGGCACCGTTGTTTTGATGGTCACGGATGAGATCATGCGCGACATGGGCCAATTCCGCACCTTGGGGCTGGGCCTGTTGATCACGGTTTTTGTGGTGGCATTGCCGGGCGGCATCGTCGGGCAATTGGCCGCATTCCGCGCGAAAAGACGGGCGCGACTAGAGGAGGGCTGAGATGTTCGATACCATCATCATTGGCGCAGGGTCTGCGGGTTGCGTGCTGGCCAATCGCCTTTCGGCCGACCCTGCGCGCAAGGTTCTGCTGCTGGAGGCCGGGGGCGATCAGCCGATCAACGCCAAGGTGCCGTCCGATTGGGTGACATTGTTCAACACCGCCGCTGACTGGGGCTATTACACCGTGGCGCAAGAGGGCTGTTTTGGCCGCCGCATTTTCTGGCCGCGCGGAAAAATGGTGGGCGGGTCGGGTGCAATGAACGCGATGATCTACATTCGCGGCCTGCCCTCGGATTTCGATGGGTGGGAGGCGATGAGCTGCAAGGGCTGGGGCTGGAAGGATGTTCTGCCCGACTTCATCGCAACTGAAGCCAACCAGAACCACCCGGCCTCGGATCTGCATGGCACCTCGGGGCTGCTGCATGTTGAAAACTGCGCGCTGCGGCACCCGTATGAGCAGGCCTGGGTCGATGCGGGCGTGGCAGCGGGCTATCCGGCCAACGCAGATTTCAACGGCATCAGCCAAGAGGGCTTTGGCTTTTTTCAGCTGCTGATCAAAGAAGGTGCGCGCGCCGGAACCAGCCGCACCTTTCTGGATCCTGTGCTGACCCGGCGCAATCTGACGCTGAAGACCGGGGTTCTGATCACCCGCGTCATTGTTGAGAAGGGCCGCGCCAAGGGTGTCGAATATCTGGAAAACGGTCATCTGAAACAGGCCTATGCGGATGCGCAGGTTGTGGTGTCTGCCGGGGCCATCGGCTCACCCCAGATCCTGATGTTGTCAGGCCTGGGTCCGGCGGATGAGTTGCGGGCAAAAGGCGTGACCCCGGTTCTGGATGTGCCCGAAATGGGCAAGAACCTGCAAGACCACATCAACGTGGCCTTCACCGCCTATACCAAAGAGGCGGTGGGCATCGGCGCCTGGGATGCCGATTTCATCGCGGCAAGTTTTCGCGAATGGCAGGACCACAAGACCGGGCCGCGCTCGTCGCCTTTCGTGGCGGCGGGGGCGCATGTCGCCTCACGCCCCGGTATCCCACCGAACCTGCAGCTTTATGGCGCGGTCACCCCCCACCGCGACTACGCCCGCTTTCTCAGCACCCGTGCGGGCATGGCGTTCCATACCACCCTGCAACGGCCCAAAAGTCGGGGAGAGATCACCCTGCGATCCGCCGATCCGATCCAGTACCCCGACATCAATCCGCGCTATTTCAGCTCTGACCCCAGCGGCGAAGATCTGGCCATGCTGGTTGAGGGGATCAAGATCCAGCGCAGCGTTGCCGCCAGCGCGCCGCTTGCGCCGCTGCTGGACGGCGAGATGACGCCCATGGCCGATTGCCGGACAGACGCCGAAATTGCCACCTACATCCGCGGCCATTGCATGACGCTGTATCACCCTTCGTCAACGTGCCGCATGGGCACTGATGCAGGCGCCGTAGTTGACAGCGGCAGCCTGCGCCTGAACGGGGTTGAGGGGCTGTATGTGGCCGATGCCTCGGTCATCCCGCAGATGATCTCTGGCAATATCAACGCAACAACCGTTCTGATTGCCGAACGCGCCGCAAAGGCCATTCTGAATCCGAACGCCTGACCTTCACACCAGCGGGGAGAAGACCGATGAAAGACTGGCTTGGAAATGACGTGACAACCACCGACAGCGCTACGCTGGCCGGGTTGAATGACTTTCAAGAGGGCTTCCTGGGCTATGAAAGCAAGGCGGCGAACATCCTGGCCGCTGCGGATAACGACGCAGGATCTGCCATCGCCAACGCCTATGCCGCGATGTTCTATATGTTCCTGGAAAGCCCCGACGCGCCCAAACTGGCGCTGCCCTATCTGCTGCGCGCCGAAGCGGCCGCAAAGGGCGCGAACCGGCGCGAGGCGATGACCGTCGCTTCGGCCCGCGCCTGGATCGACAATGACATTCCACGCGCGGTGCGTCTGGCGCATGAGGTGGTGGATGAATTTCCCCATGATCTGGCCGTGCTAAAGGCCGCGCAATATCATGAGTTCAATCTGGGCCATAGCGCCGGCATGCTGGCGCTGGCGCAAAAGGCCGAGGATGCGAACAAGGATCTGTGCTATATGCACGGCCTTCTGGCCTTTGGGTATGAGCAATGCCACCTGATGGATCAAGCCGAAACGGCCGCCCGCCGCGCGATTGAGATCAAACGCAAAGAGCCCTGGGCCCATCACGCACTGGCGCATGTTCTGTTGACCCAAGGCCGCATAGATGAGGGCGTGGCTTTTCTGGAGGATGTGTCCCAGACTTGGACCGATCTGAACAGCTTTATGGTCACGCATAACTGGTGGCACTTGGCGCTGAACTACATCAGCCTTGGTCAATACGACAAGGCGCTGAAATCCTATGACGATCATGTCTGGGGCGTGTGGAAAGAGTATTCTCAGGACCAGATCGGCGCGGTGTCGCTGTTGCTGCGGCTGGAGTTGGTGGGCGTCGATGTGGGCGATCGCTGGAAGGACGTGGCGGCCCATCTGAAAACCCGCACCCATGATTTTGTCCAACCCTTCCTGACCATGCAATATCTGTATGGTCTGGCCCGCGCCGGTGCCCCCGAGGCTGACGAGTTGATGGCCAACCTGCGCGGCTATGTCGGCCATGCCCCCGGCTTCGTGCAAAACGCCTGGGTGAATGTCGCCGCGCCCGCCTGTGAGGCGCTGATGGCCCATGCCAAGGGCAACCATGAAACGGTGGTGCAGAAGATGGGTCCGGCGATCTCTCGCATCATCGAGATTGGCGGCAGCCATGCGCAGCGCGATCTGTTTGAGCAGGTGATGCTGGACAGCGTTATCCGCACCGGTCGCTATTCCACCGCGCAACAAATGCTGGAGATGCGCCGCGGATATGAGCCATGCTCAGTCCCCAACAATGACAAGCTGGTGTCGGTCTACGAAAATCTGGGCCTGCCGCGAGAAGCCGCACACGCCCAGGCACGGGTCAAGCGGGTGCTGGGCACCGCAATGCACTGACCTGAAAGACAATGAATGGTCCGGGGCCGCGCTGGTCTGGCGCGGCCCCGGACCATTCAGCGCACTGCAGCGGCCAACTTGGCGGCAGCCTCGATCACCGCTTCTTGATGCGGATACATCTGATGGCCGCCAAGACCGTTCAGGATCGGCATGAACGGATCCTCGATCCGATCCTTGGCATCGCACAGCTCTTCGATCACCGCATGGGCGCAGAACGGCACATGCACCGCCGAATAGCCGCCCTCATGCGTGAACAACAGCCGCCCGCCACAGAGATCCGCCGCCAGCGCCTTCAGCGTTTTGGCAAAACGGCGGTAGTCATCCGACCCCAGCATCATCCGGCCCAAGGGATCATAGCTCCCACCATCAAAGCCCGACGGCACCACGATCATATCGGGCTTGAAGGCGGTGATCGCGGGCACCACCACCCGGTCAAAGGTGGCCCGATACGCCTCACGCCCACAGCCCGGAGGCAGGGGCACGTTGATGTTGTAACCCTGACCCTTGCCGCGCCCGGTGTCGCCGATGGCCCCTGAATCGGGCGGAAAGTTGTTGTCCTGATGGATTGAGATCGTCAACACCTGAGGGTCATCATAAAACGCATGCTCGGCACCATTGCCATGATGCACGTCGTAATCCAGCACCGCCACCCGGCCGATACCACGGGTGGCCTGCACGTGCTTGATGCCCAGAACCGCATTGGCCAGCAGACAAAAGCCCTTGCCGATGCTGGCTTCGGCATGGTGTCCGGGCGGGCGGACCAGCGCATAGGCATTGTCCACCTTGCCATCGACCACTGCCTCGGCTGCGGTCAGAACGCCGCCTGCGGACAACAGCGCAATCTCATAGCCGCCTGTCGCAAAGGGCGTGCTCATGCCCGCATCGCCGCCCCTATCAGCGCTGAGGGCAGCCAAGCGGTCGATATAATCGGCAGTGTGATAGCGCAGCACCTCGGCCCGTGTGGCGGGGCGCGGGTCGATCAGCGTCAGCTGGCGGATCAGACCCGTCATCTCCATCAGGTTGCGGATGCGCCGTTTGCTTTCGGGGCTTTCGGCATGCTCATCCGGCTGAACATAGCCGGTTGACGGCAGAAAAATTCCGGCATGCCCGGTGTCGTGCCACATGTATTTCTCATGGCTGACAAACCCTGTCGTCATTCTGGTGTCCCCCGCGTCCGGTATCAATATCGCGCGTTTGCGTGGTGATCGCGAAAGCGCACCGGTTTACCGTAGGATGGCGGGGTAACGGGGATCAAGCATTTTGCATGGCGGATGTCGGATGTCGGGACGATGACGCCTGGGTTTTGCAGCGTCAGCGATTTCCGCCTTGTGGAGCGGCTGGACGATCTGGAAAAGGCGCGAGGTCGCAGCTTGCTGCGTCTTTCCCCAGGTTTCTCAGCCAGTCAGACACCCAGGAATGACGCCGGCTGTGGGGCCATCGGGTGGGGACTGACCTTCTGGAAACACCATTGGCCGGGGCAGATGCCCCGGCCAATGTCCGTCTAACCCCCAGCCCATGACCCAATGGCTGGACTGGGGAAGGCGCTTATATGATGTCGATATCGTTCGTCAGCAGTGCCATCGTGACGTTCATCACCAGAACCGAGCCGTCGGTTCCAAAGTCAAACAGCACATCGCTGCCAACCTGCGTCGCATAGTCCAGCGCGCTCGCGGCATCGGTCAGATAGCCGAAATTGTCAAAGCGCAGGGTGTCGATATTGTCTTCGAAATCCGTCACCCGGTCATTGCCTTCACCGCTATTGAATTCGAACTGGTCCGCGCCGCTGCCACCGGTCAGCGTGTCATTGCCCGCACCACCGTCAAGGAAGTCATTCCCCGCACGCCCGTTCAACTGGTCATTGCCGCCAAAGCCGTAAAGCCGGTTCACGCCCGCGGTGCCCAGCAGCACGTCATTGCCGGTGTTTGACCCGCTGGCGCCTTCGAACCCATCAACGATGTCATTGACCGCCCAGGATCCCGACGCCGTATTCGCCTCAAGATCCAGGTTAACGCCATTTGACGAGTCATAGTAAGAGATGTAGTCGACCCCGGCTCCGCCATAAAAGGCATCAACACCGCCACCGACGCGCACATGGTCGTTGCCATCGCCCAGATAGACGATGTCGTCGCCTGCGCCGTCCTGCACCCGGTCATTCCCCGCCCCGCCGGTCAGCGTATCGTTTCCGGCACCGCCGTAGATCAAGTCATCACCGCCGCGGCCATCAATCTGGTCGTCGCCGCCAAAGCCATACAGCTTGTTGACGCCCTCAGTGCCCAGCAGGATGTCACTGCCGGTGCCCGACCCGCTGGCCCCTTCAAACCCGTTGACGATGTCGTTGACCGCCCAGGATCCGGTTGCCGTGTTCGCGCCAAGGTCCAGGGTCACGCCATTGGACGAGTCATAATAAGAGATGTAGTCGACACCGTCGCCGCCGTAATAGGCATCGGCACCGCCTCCAGCACGCACATAGTCATCGCCAGTGCCCAGAGTGACGGTGTCATCGCCTGACCCGTCAAACACACGATCGTTGCCCGACCCGCCGGTGATATTGTCATTGCCGGCACCGCCGTTGATCGTGTCGTTGCCTGCACCGCCACCCAGCACATCCGAGCCGGCACCGCCGGTCAGAACGTTGGCCGCGGTATCCCCGATCAGGACGTCATCCAACGCAGAGCCGATCAGGTTGGTGATGGCTGCAAGCACATCACCCTGCGCATCACCCCCGCTTGCCGCTGCGGTGGCCAAGTTCACGCTAACCCCCGCGGCCGAGTTGGCATAGGTGACAGTGTCGGTTCCGGGACCACCGATGATCAGGTCGGCCCCTGCCCCGCCATCCAGCAGATCGTTGCCTGCGCCACCGTTCAGGGTGTCATCGCCGGCACCACCCATGATGGTGTCGGCGAAGGCCGTTCCAGTCAGCGCATTTACAGCCCCGTTGCCGGTGATGCTGAGTTTGCTGCCAACCGCCGCAGCGTTGATGCCCATAGCGACAGCGTCCAGAGAGCCGGTTGCAATCTCGACCGATTCCACATTGGTGATGCCCGCCGTCAGCGTCAGCGTGCCGCCTGCCGAAGCGGCAAAGACCACACGGTCATTGCCGATCCCACCGTCAAAGGATTCCCCGGCCGCAAAGTCTGTGGCGGCAAAGATCTGCAAGGTATCATCGCCCGCCCCACCTGACAGCGTGTGGGCCCCGTCATTGTCGAAGAACGTATCATCATGGATCGTGCCGATGATGGTTTTGGCCGTGCCATAGGCAAAGACCAGAACCTCTCGGGTGGTAGTGTCAAAATCATTCGCCCCGACGATGGCGCCCAGATCGGTGGTGCCGGGGTTGATGACGCCGAACACCACCTGGGTGCCCACTGCGTTGACAAAGACGTTGCCCGCGATCTGCGTCGTATCCGGGCCGTCGTTGATGATGTGGTTGCCGTTGCCGTCAAAGGTGTTGCCGGTAACGCCGCCATCAGCGCCGGGGTTGAGGTAAAGCCCGGTGCCCCAGCCAACAATGCTGTTGTTGATGATCGTCAGCCCCTGCGCGTCACCATAGGCGTTGATCAGGCCACGGCTGGATCCGTTCGGATCGGTGCCGGTCAGGATGCTGTTGGTCAGCGTGACGTCATCGGCCTGCACGAATACACCGAACGTCTCGCCGATGGCGGTGGTGCCGCCTGTGATGCTGACCCCGTCGATTGTGCTGCCGGTGCCGCCTGTGGTGAACCGGAACGACCCGTCGATGATGCTTTCCGCCCCGCGGGTGCCATCGGCCGAAATTCCGGCATTGGCACCTTCAAAGGTCAGATCTGTCCCGATCAGCAGCGCTTCTGTAAAGGTGCCCTCACGGATCTGGATCGTGTCGCCGGTGCCTGCCGCGTCAATTGCAGCCTGGATCGACATGCCGTCGGCCACGATAAAGATGGTGCTGAGGGCCGTGGAGTCCACCATGTTGTCTTCGGGGCCGGTGATGACCGACGAGCCTGGATTCGGCAGTGCCAGCGCAAAGGCGACCGCCTCGGCCTCGGTCCCGAAGAAGAAGGTAAAGTCGCCGCCATTCGCACGGTGATCTTCGTTGAACACCTTGTAAACCTGTGTGAACGCCGCAATCGTCACGTTGGTAACGGGCGCACCGCCGGTCTCTTCGGCATAGATCCCGATAATCGACTCGGTTTGCGTCAGGGTGCCCGCAAAGGTGATGTTGTTGATCCCGTCTGGCCAGGCCGCGACCGACGTGTCGCCGAACAGGCCGATGCCGCCCCAACCATTGTCCATCGTGGTCAGGTTGGTGAAGGTCAGATTGTTCGACGCGCTGATCCCGACGCCGTTGCCCGCCGTGCCGTCACCGTCCAGCGTAACATTGGTAAAGGTGGAATCGTCCACCCGGTTCAGGTCCAACTCGGCCTGACCCGCGCCGGTAATTGTCACGTTCTCCAGATCAAACCCGGTGACCGAAGAGGCCGGATCAATCTCATCCGCGCCCGCCACTTTGATCCCCCGGGTCGCCGTATGCGCGTCAACCGAGAGGTCCGAGATACGCACGTCATCGGCGGTGACATAGATCGCCCAGTTGGCCGTGCCGGCGAAAACGGTCGTCAGCCCCTCACCCGCGCCCATGATCTCAATGCCATGGTCAACGTTCAGCTGACCGGCCAGATGGTGCGCGCCTGCCGCCAGATAGACCAGATCTCCGTCATCGGCTGCCGCAACCGCATCCAGCACGGATTCGCCTGCCTGCACGATGAAAACGGTGCGGTCGTCAAACACCAGTCGTTCGAGACCCGAGTAGATGTCATTGCCATCGGTCCCGCTGACCGTGCCCGCGGCAAGATCCACGATGTAATCGCCAAATTTGCCCGAGAACACCGCCGTATCAGCACCAGCGCCGCCGTCAATAGTATCATTGCCGGCCCCGCCAGTGATGACGTCTGCGCCAGCCCCGCCGTTAAACAACGATGCCTCGGCACCCCCGGTCAGGATGTTTGCGGCACCCGACCCGATATAGGCGATGGCGGATGAGGTCGCGCCCGTGAAATCGTTGCCGGACAATGTGGTTGTATTGACGGTGCTATCGGCATCCGGCCCGCCACGATAGGCGACGCCATAGGGGCTGTCGGTCACGGTGTTGTTCGTGATGGTCAGATCGCCGGTAAAGTTCTGCGGCGCCGCCACAGAGATGGCCCCGCGGTCCAGCGCCCCACTTTGCACCGTGCTGTCAAAGATGTTGTCGTCGATGGTCACGTCGCCCATTGCGCCCGCAACCTGAACGCCGTGGCTGTCGGTATGCATCACCACGTTGCCCGAGAAGGTAAAGTCGGCAATGCCATTGGCGTTGACTGCCGCAGCACCGGTGCCTGTGCCATCGAACAGGTTGCCCGATACCGTTACATCGCCATTACCCATTGAGTTGATCTGGAGACCGTTTCCAGCAACGCTTGAGATGAAGTTGTCAGTGACCAGAATGGTGCCAACGCCGGTCGGGCCAGTGATGATCTGGTTGCTGCCGCCAACAATCACGTTGTTGCTGAAGGTAACGTTCGCTTCGAACCCGTTGACGTTCAGTGCGTTCGTATTCTCAAAGCGAAAGCCGTCAATCACTGCTGTCGTGGCGTCGAACACACGGAAACCGGATGTAAGAACCGTCTCGCCCGCCGCAGCGCGCGCCACGCCGGTCAAGGACAGATTGTCGTAGCCAGCCATACCCGCGTTGACGCCACGCACCGTTACGTTTTCGCTGATGTTGGCACCTGCGAACGTGCCTGCGCCAACCAGAACCTCATCACCATCGACCGATGCGATGACCGCAGCCTGAATGGTCGTGTAATCGCCGGTCACGCTGACCAGACGTACGTCGCCGCCGGTCGCAAAGTCCAGCAGACCCGCATCAGTGACCGTGGTCACATTGCCCGCGCCGTCATCGACCGTGGCAGTGACACCGTCCCATGTGACGGTGTATGCACTGCGGTCGCCGGCAAATGTGACGGTATCGAAACCCGCGCCTGCATTGATCGCGTCGGTCCCTGCGCTGGCAGCTATCACGTCATTGCCTGCGCCGGTTGAAATCGTGTTGTCGGCATCCGAACCAGAGACGGTGTCGGCACCGGCACCGGTCACGATATTCTCGATGTTGGTCAACGTGCCATTGAACGCGCCGCTCAGCGCCCCGGTGTCCAGGTTTGCCGTAACAGCTGTCGCTGCAGCACCCGCGTTGAACGTGTCACTGCCGTCGCGGCCGTCGATGACATCGGTGCCACCGGTGGCGGTGAATACGTTGTCGCCCGCGTTGCCATAAAGGCCGTCATTGCCCGCCGAGCCGGTGGCGTTTTCAAAGTTCGACAGCGCATCAATGCCGGTCGCGGTGGAAAACGCGATGCTCGAGTTCAGATCGACAAAACTGCCGCCCGTGCCCGCAAGGGCCATGTTGATGGTGTCGATGCCTGCGCCGCCGTCGATCACCTCATTGCCCGATAGGGCATAGACGGTGTCATCAGTCGCGCCATATGTCGCGCTGTTGCCGCTCATCGTACCGGGGGTCTCGCCTCCGGTCAGCGACAGCTCATAACCTACATTGCCATCAGACGGAGCGGCAAAGGTGTTGTCGGTAACGGAGTTGTTCGTTTCACGCACGCGCAGTTGGAAGCCATAGCGGTTGGTATAGCCGGAAAAGTCATTGCCCGTGATCGTGGAATTCGCCGCGTCGATGGTGACCAGGCTGTTGCCCTGCTCTGCCCCCAGCGCATTCAGGCCGCCCGCTGTGCCGGTGATCTGATTGTTGGTGAAGGTCACGTTGCTGGTGTTCTGGCCGTTACCGCCCAACGCCACCAACTGGCGCGGCACGTTGGCATCAGAGAACTGCGCGCCAAAACCGCTGCCGCCCGGCTGCGCCCCGGTAAATGTCTGGCCAGAAAAGATATTTCCGTCGACAACAACATTGCTGACGACCAACGATCACTCGCTCATCAGGCCAGCATCGCCATTTGCGACGATGTCATTGCCCTGGATCGTGATGTTGTCGTGCGCGCCCTGCAGATAGACGGCCGCATTCTCGACGGCCGGATTGTCATTGTCGATGCCGTTGATGGTAAAGCCTGCCCCAGCGCCGCCGATCGTGACGTCATTCGCCCCATTGCCCAGCACAATGGCACCAAGCGCGCCGACCCCTGCAATGCCGTTGATGATCGTGACATCGCGCCCGCCGGTCGAGACCAGAGTGAGACCGCTGGTCGAGATGTTGACATTCTCGACATAGGTGCCGGCAACAACCTCGATCCGGTCGCCCGAAACGGCCGCGTTTACAGCAGCCTGAATAGAGTTGAACGTGGCTCCATCCGCGATTACGGCGGCGTCAACGGTGAATACGGTCATAACAATTCTCCTGGACAGGCAGCACGGAACAAACCGGCGGCGAAAGACAGACAAATGAAAGTGACCATCCCCATAATCAGACTTTGCATCTGACAATCAGGTTCACTGAATCACCCACCCGCCCCGTTTGTGCCACGCACATGCGGATCCAAGAAGGAAACAATTATCGCAAAATGCTCTTGAAAGAGTCTTTTGGCGACCAATTCCCTAGCGGCAACCGGCTCCAGGATTTTTTCAAATATCTGATATATATATGTAATTTTTATGACCAGAGAAGGTTTTTCTCTGCCATCAGGCCCGTTAATTATTTTCTCATTTCCACCTTAGGTTTAGCAATTCAGCAAAGCTAATTCACCTAAGGTTGCCAGATGAAGTCAATTATAATTCTTGAAGTTGTTATCCAGAAACTCGAAACAATTTCAGGGTGTATTCCAGATTGGGGTGAAGTTGCCATTGGGCCCGATTGAACCATCTGATTGGGTCAATTTTCCATGTTTGGCATACAGCAAAGTTCAATAAGGCTTATTGGTCCGGCAAATCGATTTCAATGCTGGATAGCGGCGGCTGGCCATTTTCCGTTAGCTTTTAAATCAAAGGTTTGCGCCAATGGACAGTTTATGCCACAGGTTTCGGCGGGGCAGATTTCCTCCTACCCTTAAACCAACTTTTGGGTGACGTTAGGTCAGCGGTGTGCGGATACCGCGCTTTTTCTGTCGGCAGCGAGATGCACTGGCACATCTGCAATACAGATTTTGGTTCCCCACTCTCTGGCAGCATCCTGAATTTCCGGTGGCGGAACCTCATCGCACACCAGAACGTCGATCTGCCTAGGGTCACCCAGCGAGATCGGCGCGGTGCGGCGGAACTTGCGGCTGTCAGCGGCCACAACACAACGCGACGCATTCTGGACCATGGTGCGCGCCAGCTGTGCCTCTGACAGGTCCGAGAACAGAAATCCCCGTTGCGGACAGATCGCCGAGGTCGAGATCACAGCCAGATCCAGCCGGAAATTCTGCAAGAACTCCAGCGCCTCGGGACCAAAGCTGCCGCCATCATTCGCTCGCAACTCTCCGCCGGCAAAGAACACCCGGTTGCCATTGCGCATCGCCAGTTTGAACGCCACCGCGACCGAATTCGTCACGATGCTCAGGTCGGCATGCGATTGCAGGGCGTCAGCGATGTGATTGGTGGTTGATCCGACATCCAGAAACAGCGATGTGCCATCCGCGACCAGCCGGGCAACCTCTTGCGCGATCCGGCGTTTCGGCCCGGCATTTTCCTGGATCCGGGTCTGCAGATCCGCCTCTACCGCCCGCTCAACCAGTCGGGCCCCGCCATGCAGTTTCTGCACCAACCCGCCTTCGGCCAGCCGCCGCAGATTTCGCCGGATCGTCTCATCCGACACATCCAACGTGCTGGCCAGGCTTTGAACCCGCGCCGTTCCCCCGGCCCGGCGCAGAGCGTCCAGAATGGCTGCCTGACGATGGTTTGAGGTGACATCCTGATCGTTCATGGCGTGGCTTTCGCAGGGATTATTGCAGCAGTATCGTGAAAACCCACGAAATACCACATGCTTATCCACACAACACGCCGCGCAGGTCTAAAAAATGTTGCGAAGTGTTGAAGTGCTGCTACGCTTTGCAGATCGCCCTGGGGGTTGTCGGGCGCCAAAAAACAAGAATCAGGGAGTCGATTGATGAAGAAAACACTGTTCGCTTCAGCGGCGCTGACGCTGTCTTTGGGGATCTCTGGCGGCATGGCGCTGGCCGAGGTGGAAAGCCCGGACCCGATCAAGATCACCACGCATGACTGGTCGGGCGATGTCATCAGCGCCACGCTGATGGGCGAGGTGCTGAAAAAGGCCGGCTATAATGTCGAACTGGTTCAGGCCGACTATCTGGCCCAATTCGCCGGCCTGAAGACCGGCGATCTGGACCTGGCGATGGAGGTTTGGGCCACCACCGGCAAAGAGGCACTGGATGAGGCCACCGCCTCGGGCAATGTGGTCAACCTTGGCGAAACCGGAATGGTGGCGCGCGAAGAGTGGTGGTACCCCGACTATATGGAAGAGACCTGCCCCGGCCTGCCCGATTGGCACGCCCTTCTAACCTGCGCCGACGCGTTTTCTTCACCCGAGACGGCTCCGAATGGGCGCTATCTGGGGGGGCCGGTCACCTGGGGCGGTTTTGATGAGGAACGGATTCAGGCCCTGAACCTGCCGTTCGAAGTGGTTCATGCCGGCACTGACGCCGCCCTGTTTGCTGAACTGCAGGCCGCGTATGAGCGGAAGGATCCGATCATCCTGTGGATCTATCAGCCGCATTGGGCACCCGCCAAATACAGCGGCAAATTCGTTGAATTTCCGCCCTATGATCCGGCCTGCTACACCGATCCGGCCTGGGGCGATAACCCCGACATGGCCTATGACTGCGGCAAGCCCCTTGGGCCGATCTGGAAAGCCGGTTGGGTGGGGCTAGAGCAAAAATGGCCCCATGCAGCCGACATTATCCGCGCCTTTACCATCACCAACGATGAGATGGGCAAGATGGTCTATCAGGCCGATATTGATGACATGAGCATCACAGCAGTTGCCGATCAGTGGATGGCGGAAAACGAAGCCAAATGGCAGGCCTGGATCCAGTGATCTGATAGGGCATGCGGCCCCGCTGTTCAGGGGCCGCAACCTTTTTCCCAACGCAAAGACCGAACTTGATGCAAAGCCCGATCATCCTGGAATGTCGGAATGTCTGGAAGCTTTATGGCGCCAGCCCCACCGCCTTTCTGGCCCGCCACGGCGGCGCGCCCACGCCGCAGGCGCTGCGCGAGGGCCGCATGGTGGCGGCGGTGCGTGCAGCGGATGTCACGGTTCGCAAGGGCGAGATCTTTGTCATCATGGGGCTGTCGGGGTCGGGAAAATCCACGCTGGTGCGCTGTCTGTCCCGGCTGATCGACGCGACGGCGGGCGAAATCCGGTTTGAAGGGCGCGATCTGTTGCAGATGTCGGCCCCCGAACTGATCCAGTTGCGGCGGCATAAGCTGGGCATGGTGTTTCAGCACTTTGCCCTGCTGCCGCATCTGACGGTGCTGGAAAACACTGCGTTTCCCTTGGGTGTGCAGGGGGTTGACCGCAAGACCCGCGCCGAACGCGCCCGGCAGGTGATTGAACTGGTCGGGCTGGCGGGTCGCGAAAACAGCTTTCCGCATCAACTGTCCGGCGGGCAGCAGCAGCGCGTGGGCATTGCCCGGTCTTTGGTGGTAGAGCCGGAATTGTGGTTTCTGGACGAACCATTTTCCGCACTCGACCCCCTGATCCGCCGTGAGATGCAGGATGAGATGCTGCGCCTGCAGGCCCGGCTGCAAAAGACCGTGGTCTTCATCACCCATGATTTCGATGAGGCGATCCGGCTGGCCGACCGCATCGCCGTGATGCGTGACGGGCAGATCGTGCAGACCGCCACGCCCGAGGAATTGATCCTGCATCCGGCCACCGATTACGTCGCCGAATTCACCCGCCATATCCCATGGTCCAAGGTGGTGCGTCTGGGCAGCGTGGCGCAGCCGATGACCGCAACCGAATTTGCCGCCGATCTGCCCGCAACAGCGCGCGTGGCCGATGTGGCCAACCAGATCGAGGCATCGGATCTGCCGGTGCGCGTTCTGGACGACGCCGGTAAGCCAGTCGGCCAGGCTGACCGGCGCATTGTCATCGACATCCTGCTAGGGCGAAGGCTGACGCAATGACGCGGCTGCGGCTGGCCAATCTGTTCTATTGGATCACCTTAAGCGGCGTCACGCTGTGGTTGTCGGTTATGTCGAAAGGTCTGGCGCAGGCTACCGGCTGGACCTGGCTGACAAAATACCCACACTCCTGGCAGTTGAACCTGGACCGCTCGCTTTCCGCAGCGCTGAAATGGCTGTTGGAGGATGCGACCTTCGGGCCGTTCCGGTTTCGGGACTTTACCCGGCTGTTGTCAGCACTGGTTGAGGCCCCCTACCGCGTGCTGCGCGATCTGATCGTGAACGGCTTTGCCCATGGCCAAGGTCAGACTGCGGTTCAGATCCTACCCCCCTTGGGATGGCTGCCGATCATCTTGGGCTTTGGCCTTCTGGCCTACCGGCTGGGCGGCGGCAAACTGTCCGCCTTTGTTGCCGCCAGTTTCACCTATCTCTTGCTGTTCGGTCTGTGGCAATCGGCGATGGTCACGCTGGTCTCGGTGGCGATTGCGGTGCCCTTGGGCGTGGCGGGCGGGGTGCTGTTGGGCATCGCGGCCTTCAAATTCGGCTGGGTCAATCAGGCATTGCGCCCCTTTCTGGACCTGATGCAGACAATGCCGGTCTTTGCCTATCTGGTGCCGATCCTGTTTCTGTTCGGCTTTGGCCCGATGTCAGCTCTGGTCGCGACCATGATCTATGCCATGCCGCCCATGGTGCGGATCACCACGCTGGGCCTGCAATCGGTGCCGCAAGAGATTGTCGAGGCGGGCGTGATGTCGGGCTGCACCACGCGGCAACTGTTGTGGAAGGTGCAACTGCCCGCCGCGCGTAACCTGCTGATGGTTGGGGTGAATCAGGTCATCATGCTGACGCTGAACATGGTGATCATTGCGTCGATGATCGGGGCGGGGGGCCTGGGTTTTGATGTGCTGACGGCTTTGCGCAAGCTGGATGTGGGCCGCGGCATCGAGGCCGGGTTCGGCATCGTCATTCTGGCCGTAGCGCTGGACCGGCTCAGCCAGGCGCTGGCCACCCGCCGCCCGGATGACGGGCCGCAGGAATCCTGGCTGCACCGCCACCGCCTGCTGCTGGGCTATCTGTCCTTTGTCGTCGTCAGCTATCCCTTGGCCACCGTCATCCCGGCCTTTGCGACCTATCCCCCCGACCTGATGTTGAGCACGGGTAAATTCTGGGGCGATGTCGTCTCTTGGATCAACCTGAACCTTTATGACCAGATCGACGCGGTCAAGGTGGCGATGCTGATCTATGTTATGGTGCCGATAAAGACTTTCTTTCTGGGCATCCCCTGGCCCTGGGGGCTGGTGCTGGCGGCGGCCATTGCTGGCCGGATCGGTGGCTGGAAATTGGGCGTGATGGGCGTGGTCTTCACCGGGTTCATTGTCACCGCCGGGCTGTGGCCGCAGGCGATGATCACACTCTATCTTTGCGGAGTGTCGGTTGCGATTGCCATGCTGATCGGGGTGCCCCTGGGCATTCTGGCGGGGCAGAATGATCGCGCCAATGCGGTACTGACCGGCGTGATTGACACGCTGCAAACGCTGCCGGCCTTTGTCTATCTGATCCCGGTGGTCATGTTGTTCAAGGTCGGCGACTTCTCGGCGATGATCGCGGTGGTGCTATACGCCATCGTTCCGGCCATCCGCTATGCCGCCGTCGGTATCCGCGGGGTGGACAGCCAGTTGGTTGAGGCCGGGCTGGTGTCGGGATGCACGCCGCATCAGCTGATCTGGAAGGTCAAGCTGCCGCTGGCGATGCCATCCATCCTGTTGGGGCTGAATCAGACCATCATGCTGGCGCTGTCGATGCTGGTGATCACCGCGCTGGTCGGCACCCGCGATCTGGGCCAAGAGGTCTATATCGCGCTGACAAAGGCCAACGCAGGCAAGGGCATCGTTGCGGGCCTGTCGGTCGCCTTCATCGCCATCATGAGCGACCGGATCATCACCGCAGCCATCCGCAAGAAGACCGTCAAAGAGGCAGCGAATGTCTGAAGAGATCGAAACCATGCTGAACGCGGCCCGCCGGTTGCCCTGCTTTCAGGCCCCTGACCGGGTGGTCCTGCTGGGCGGCGGCAAGACCAATCACAACATTCTGGTGCGGGATCAGGGCCAGAGGTTCGTCGTGCGGTTCGGCCAGGACATTCCCGAACACGGCATTCTGCGCTGGAATGAACTGTCCATCACCCGCGCCGCCGCGCAGGCCGGTGTTGGCCCCTCCGTGCGCCATGCCGAACCCGGCCTGTTGGTGCTGGACTATGTCGATGCTGCCCCCCTGACCGCCACGGATCTGCAGGGCCCGGCGATGATCCCCGTGCTGGCCGCCCTGCTGCGCCGGGTGCATGGTGATGTGATGCGGGCGGTCGAAGGCCCTATCCTGTGCTTTTGGGTGTTTCACATCCTGCGCGGCTATGCGCGGTTGTTGGAAACCCGCGGCTCGCCCCATCAACCGCAGTTACCCGACCTTCTGGTGCAAGCGCAGACCCTAGAGCAAGCCATAGGCCCAACCGATGTGGTCCTATGCCACAATGATCTGTTGCCGGGAAACATCCTGACAGGACCGTCCGGCCTGTGGCTGATTGACTGGGAATATGCCGGGTTCGGCAGCCCGTTGTTCGACCTGGGCGGACTCGCGTCAAACAACGGGTTTACCCCGGCACAAGAACGCAGCCTGTTGGAGGCCTACTATGACGCTCCGCCCACAGATGATCTGTGGCGCAAATACGCGGCGATGAAATGCGCCTCGCTGCTGCGCGAGACCATGTGGAGCATGGTCAGCGAACTGACCTCGACGCTGGATTTCGACTACGCCGGCTACACCGCCGAAAATCTGGCTGCCTACCGCGCGGCTTATCAGGACTTTCATCAACAGTAAGGGCTGGACATGTCTGCACTACCTTCGTCATCCAAGGTCGTCATCATCGGCGGTGGCATTGTCGGCTGCTCAACCGCCTATCATCTGGCCAGGATGGGTATTGAGACCGTGCTCTTAGAGCGTAAAAAGCTGACCTCGGGCACCACCTTTCACGCCGCGGGTCTGGTCGGCCAGTTGCGCAGCAATGCCAATGTCACGCAGCTCTTGGGTTATTCCATCGACCTTTACCGCACGCTAGAGGCCGAAACCGGGCAGGCGACCGGCTGGAAGATGAATGGCGGCATGCGGCTGGCCTGCAATCAGGAACGCTGGACCGAGGTAAAACGCCAGGCCACCACGGCGCACAGCTTTGGTCTGGACATGCAGCTTTTGACGCCGAAAGAGGCGCAAGATCTATGGCCACTGATGGATATCGGCGATGTGGTGGGCGCCGCTTTCCTGCCCAGCGACGGTCAGGCCAACCCTTCAGACATCACCCTGTCACTGGCCAAGGGGGCCCGCATGGCCGGGGCGAAGATCTTTGAAGACACCAAGGTTCTGTCAGTCGATATCCAGAATGGCGTCGTCAAAGGCGTGATCGTCGAAGGCGGGCGGATCGACTGCGAAAAGGTCGTGGTCTGTGCCGGCATGTGGACCCGCCCGTTCTGCGCCGCGCACGGCGTCAACGTGCCGCTGGTTCCGGTCGAACACCAGTATATCGTGACCGAGCGGATCGAGGGCGTCACCTCTACCCTGCCCACGCTGCGCGACCCTGACCGTCTGACCTATTGGAAAGAAGACGTCGGCGGGCTGGTGATGGGCGGGTATGAGCCGAACCCGAAACTGTGGCGCGACGGCAGCCTGCCGCCCGGCTTTCACTATACGCTTTTGGACAACGACTATGACCATTTCACCGGTATCATGGAGCTGGCTTTGGGCCGCGTGCCCGCCCTGCAGAACGCCGGCGTCAAGCAGATGATCAACGGCCCCGAGAGTTTCACCCCCGACGGGATGTTCATCCTGGGCGAGGCCCCCGAGCAGCCGAACCTGTTCGTCGGCGCCGGGTTCAACGCCTTTGGCATCGCCTCGGGCGGCGGGGCGGGCATGTGTCTGGCCGAATGGGTGGCCAAGGGCGAAGCGCCGTTCGACCTGTGGCCCGCCGATATCCGGCGCTTTGGCCGGCCGCATTTCGATACCGACTGGATCCGCAAGCGCACCTATGAAGCCTATGGCAAGCATTACACCATGGCCTGGCCCAGCGAGGAAAACCTGTCGGGCCGCCCCTGCCGCAAATCGCCCTTGTATGAATTGCTAAAGGCCGATGGCGCGGTATTCGGCGAAAAGCTGGGGTGGGAGCGGCCGAACTGGTTTGCCGATACCCAGGCCGGGGAACGGGCCGAAGACATCTACACCTTTCAGCGGCCGAACTGGCACACAGCGGTGGGCCGAGAGCATCGCGCCTGCCGTGAGGCGGTGGTGCTGATTGACCAGACCTCTTTCGCCAAATTCGCCCTGAAAGGCCCGGATGCCGAAGCCGCCTTAAGCTGGATCGCAGCCAATGACGTGGCGCGGCCCGTGGGCAGCCTGATCTACACCCAGATGCTGAATGATCGCGGCGGGATTGAGGCTGACGTCACCGTGATGCGCAAGGCGCATGATGAATATTACATCGTCACCGGCACCGGCTATGCCACCCATGATTTCAACTGGATCGCCAAGACCATTCCTGATGGCGCGAATGCCCAATTGTTCGACATCACCTCTTCCAACGCCGTCCTGTCGCTGATGGGCCCCAAGGCGCGTCAGGTGCTGCAGGCGGTGACGCGGGCCGATGTGTCGAATGCGGCCTTCCCCTTTGGCACGGCGCAGACCATCGGGATCGCGGGCTGTCCGGTTCTGGCCATGCGGGTCACCTATCTGGGCGAATTGGGGTGGGAGCTGCATTTCCCGGTGGAATACGCCACGGCGGTCTATGCCGCGCTGCAGGCTGCGGGCGCCCCCCATGGCCTGCGAAACGCGGGCTACCGCGCGATTGAGACGTTGCGGCTGGAAAAGGGCTACCGCGCCTGGGCCTCTGACATCGGCCCCGACCATACCCCGGATGAGGCGGGCCTGGGCTGGGCGGTAAAAATGAAAAAGAACATTCCCTTCAAGGGGCGGCAGGCGGTGGCGGCGCAGCGGGCTGCGGGGCTGAAGAAGATGATGGTCACCCTGACCACCGCCCCCGAGGTGATGCTGAGCGGGCGCGAAACCATCTACCGCAACGGCCAGCGGGTTGGCTGGCTCAGCTCGGGCGGGTTTGGCCATACCATCGGCAAGTCGATTGGCATGGGTTATGTCCGCAACCCCGAAGGCGTCACCGCTGACTACGTTCTGTCAGGCAGCTATGAGATTGACGTGGCCACCGTTCGGGTGCCGGCCGAGGTGACGCTGACCCCGCTGTATGACCCAAAGATGCTGCGGATCAAGGCATAGGGGCCAGCCAGATGGCACACCCCATGATTGAACAGACAGCGCCCGTTCTACCGGCGCGTCATCTTTCCGCTTTGGCAAATCCGAATTCCGGGGCATAGTTTTAACATAGGGAACGGTCCGCTTTTTCAACGTTTGGATATTCGCCATGGTACACACCCTTGCCTTGCGGCATGCCATTGCAGCCCTTCTTTTTATGGCAACACCCGCCTTTGCGCAGGACGCAGCGACCGACGTCGCGCTGATTGCCACGATCGGCGCGCTGCTGGGCAAGCTGTTGCTGGTCCTTTTGCTGCTGGAAAGCGCCATGTCGGCGCTGTTCAACTGGCGGGTCTACCGGATCGTCCTGTCGGGACGGGCGTGGAAGACGCCGATCATGTTTGGCCTGGGTCTTTTGGTGGTGATTTGCTTTCACTACGATTTCATTGATACCGCCATCACCGGCATTGCCGGTGGCACCAGCACTGCAGGTCTGGGCTGGGTCTCGACAGTTCTTTCGGCCATGGTCATTGCCGGGGGCAGTCAGGGCATTCATGACCTGCTGAAAAAACTGGGCCTGCGCAGCCCCCTTCCCGACACGGCCCCGTCTCCCCGCCTGGGCGAGGATCAGGCCTGGCTCGCCCTGCGCATCACCCGCAGAGATGCGGTAGGTGATATCCAGATCATGGTTACCCCCACCGACCGCGTGCCCGACCAACCATTGGTCGGCAGCGTGGACGACCGCCCCCTGGGCCGCCAACTGGCCGAGGCCTTTGGCATGATAGGCTTGCGCTTTCCGCGCACGGGCGGGCTGCTGGTGAAACCGAATATCACCTATGACATCGCGCTCAGCTATAAAACGGCGTCCGATCCGCGCGCGCTGTTCCCGGTGGGCAGTTTTGCCTTCGCCCCGCGTGCCATCGTCGATCTGGACGTGACTGCCTGATCCCGCCCCTGAACCGCAGCCGCGGCCCTGCGGCCGGAACGCGGTGCTTTGACTGAAAGGTGCCCCCGGATGCCCATCACCACCGACCCCGCCCACCGCGCCGCAGGCTTGCTCTATCTGGATCCGGACCTGAAAGGACTGCCATCGACACATGTCCTGTTGGTGGGCGTAGGGCGCTTTGACCGGCCTGCCAACCCCCAGATCAGCCAGCTTGCTCCGCTGAGTTCGCCCCCCGCTTCGGCGCGGGCCATGGCGGACTGGTTCCTGAACGGCTTGCCCGGCTACCAGCGCTCGCAGCCTGACCAGCCACGTTTCCAAAACCCGGACCGCCCCTTGGCCATCCTGGCGCTGCTGCTGTCCGAAGGGGGCGGCCCCGCCAACTTTGCAGAAGGCCCGGTTCCCGAAGCGACCCATGCCAATGTGAAAACCGCGTTGAAGGCCTGGGTCAACCGCGCCCGGGAGAATAATGACAACACCTCAATCCTGCTGCTGTGCAGCCATGGTCAGGCATTCCTCAAACAAACCGCGCTGTTGCTGCAGGATTACGGCAGTGACCCGGATTCCGCCGTCGCCGGAATGACCGAGATTGAACAGCTGGTCGATGCCCTGTCGACCTTTCCCCCGCGGGACAAACTGATTTTGGTAGATTGCTGCCGCCTGCCCACCGACCTGAATCTGATCTCTGGCAGCAGCTTTGGCACGCCCTTGCTGGACCAGCGCGCGCTTCCGCCCGGCACCCTGCCCGACATGCCGCAGGTGCTGCGATCAACCCGGCTGGGCACCGCCGCCTATGGATCGGGCGATGGGCAACCGACCCTGTTCTCAGGCGCGGTGATCGAGGGGCTGAAAGGTGCCGCCGCCGACCCGAGGAGCAACTGGGAAATCAATGTGATCGAACTGGCGGCGGCGGTGACCAAGATCCTGACGTTCTGGCGCGAAAACGGCGAGCCGGTTCAGCTGCCCCAGTCAGAGCTGGTGGGCGATTTGCGCGCCATTACCACGGTCGATGAAAGCGCAACCGCCAGCGTATTTCTGGCCCTGCCCGAAGGGCTGGACCCGTCCACCGCGCACGTCCGCGCCCGGCGTGAGGATGATCCGGCCAGCCTTCTGGCCGAAGTGACGGGCACGATGAACGGTGAACCATTCATCCGCCTGTCGCTGCCTGAACTGGTGCGCTGCCGCCTGTCGGCCCATGATGCCAACGGCGCGCTGATCGGTGAGACCGTCATCACACCGCGTAAGCCGTGGATGCCCAGCCGATTGTCGCCCGGCACATCTCCGGGTGGCGGAGCAGGCGGCAAGGTCCAGGTGACCCGGGCAAAGTCTGCAGACGCAGACGCGGTCGGCGGGGTGCTGACAGTCAGCGCCGAATGGCTAAACGGCATGCCGCAAACCCCGGTCATCCGCATGGTTCAGGTCGGGCAAGACCCCGTGCCACCGCCCCCACCCGACCTTGACCCACCCTCGGCGCCCTTCAACGATCAGATCATGCATGACGCGGTGGGGTTTGGCGCAGCTGACGGTGGCCAGGCCCGAACAGGCTCGCAAGGAACGGCCGGTGGTCTGGTTCTGGGGCGGCTTATCCTTGAGCGTAAACCACTGCCGCCCGTCGCCGTCCCGTCCCACAGCCGCACCGTGAAGATTGTTCCCGGCCAATGGATCATCCGTGCCAGCCGCACGGGTCTGCCCGACAACGAAACTCTGGTAGATGTTGCGGATGGCGACGAGGTCACGCTGGACCTGCCCGCCCCCCGCAGCGGCCACGAATGGCTGGCCCCGGCAGTGATGGCCGGTGTGGTGGAGGCGGGGGAACGGGGTACGGATCAGGGGCTGTTTCCCATGGCCGTCCCCCTTTTGCTGGGCCCCGATGGCGCTGCCGTCACGGATGTAACCCTATCGCCGGGGCCCTGTGACTCTCGCTTTGCCGTTTATAGCGCCGAGGACAAGACGGCTGAGCGGTTTGCAGCCGGGCAGGATGGCCCGTCGAACCGCCCGGTCTGGGCGGAATTCACCGGTCCCGGCTGGCGCGAACGCTGCTTTGTGCCGGTGCAAGGGACGTTGGCGGCCCATGCCTTTACCGGGCCGGACAATCAGCATGATCCCTGGATTGCCGAAGTTCTGCATGATGCCGCAGCCCCTCCGGACCGGTCCCATGTCGCGGGGTATGCCTGGTCGGGCCGGTGGAGCGCGCTGCTGGCCTTTCTGGCCCGCCGGTCGTTTCTGGACGCAGGGGCCACGCTGCGCGGCATCGCCGCCGATATCCCTTTGCACGAGGCGGTGATGGGTAAGGTTGCCAACCCGCTGGCCGCATTGGCCGCAGCACAGATCGCGGTCGCAACCGGCGAGACCAAGGCGCTGGACATCCGCGATGACTGGCTGGCCAATCTGGCCGCCTGGTTCCCCACCCTGCCTGACGGGGCGGTGATCCAGGGCCGCCATCTTCTGCGGCAAGGTCAGGTAGATGCCGCCACCCTGGCTTTTGCCCAGGCGCATTCGCGCGGCGTTCCGGTCTATTCGCTCTGTGTGGATTGGCTGTCGCAAGGGATGATTGCGACGGGCCACCTGCAGGCCGCGCAGGCCCGCGCCCGTGCGTTGGTAACCGACCCAACCCGCGCCTTTACCGTGTTCCGACTGGCTGAAGGGCAGGCGTAAGATGCCCCTGACACTGACCATGCACCCCGGATCGGATGGCGACGCGCTGACCTTGACATGGCCCGGTTCGGGGCCGGGTTCGGGGCCCGGTTCGGGGCCAGGGCAGGACAATGCCCCGCGCCACGCCTTGATAGATTTGGGCCGTTCTGCCGATTACCGCGCGTTACGGCCCTGGCTGGCCGCAACCGGCACGCTTGCGCTGTTCGTGGCGACGCATATCGACGCCGATCACATCGAAGGGGCGATGCCGTTGGTGGCCGAAGCGGTGCCCCCCTTTGCCCCTGCCGATGTCTGGTTCAATGGCCGCCGCCATCTGCGCGCCGCGTGGCAGCGGCTGCACGGACTGCAAGCCATGGGTATCCTGCAGGCTGAAAAGCTAAGCGACGGTATCACCTGCTTTGGCTGGCCGTGGAACGTTGCATTTGGCGGTGGCCCGGTGTCAACCGACAGCCTTGACGCTGCCTGCACGCTGGACGTGCAGGGGTTGCGCGTGACGCTGCTGTCGCCGTCGGACGTGGAGTTGGCCAACCTGTCAAAAGATTGGGAGGCCGCCCTTGCCAAGGCCAACCTGCGGTTGGACGACCCGGACGAGGCCCCACCCACGCCTGCCGGGCTGGAGCGGATGGCCGCGCTGAACGTCAGGGCCCTTGCCGCAGCCCCGATGCGACCCGATAGCGCCACGCCAAACGGCAGCTCGATCGCTTTTCTGGCCGAACATGGCGGCAAGCGCGTGCTGATGGGGGCTGACGCCCACCCCGGCGTGCTGGAGCGCGCTTTGGCGGCGCGCGGCTATGGCCCGCAAAACCGGTTGGCGATTGATGTGTTCAAGCTGAGCCATCACGGCAGCCGCGCCAACACCTCGCCCGCGCTGCTGGAAATGATCGAATGTACCCGCTTTGCTTTTTCCACCGATGGCAGCAGGCATCACTTTCCAGACCCCGAAACCGTGGCGCGGATTCTGGTCGCCGACCCCGACCGCGACAAGGTGCTGTATTTTAACTATCGTCAGCCTCAGGCGCTGATGTGGGATGACGCCAGGCTGCAGTCGGAATGGCACTATAGTGTGGTGATGCCGGATGAGGGCACCACAGGGCTGGTGATTGACGCCTGATCCGGTCAGGTCAGGTCGGGGTCGGGAAACACCACCTCAACCGCCGCGCCGGGTGGCACATCGCGCGTGTCCAGCAGGGTGGCACGTGTGGCAATCAGCGCCAGTGTCGCCGAATCCGGCACTCCGCTGTAGGCGCCAACCGCGGTTGAGACCACCGCATAGCGGGGGCGGTCATCCAGAGGCGCGTGCGGCAGGACAAGGTCAATCTCTTCGGCCGGACTACCGTTGTGGCTGCCATGATGGCTGACCTTCAGGAAATGCACCGGGCGCAGCAGGCCGTGACGGCGCATGATCTCCCAACTGCGCTCTTCAGCATCTCCGGCCAGCAGCAGCCGCCAGCCGCGCCATTCCACCTCTATCACCACGCTGGAATTGTTTGCGGCCTTGTCGATGCTGCGCAGATTGTCGGCCATTTCCCCGGCGCGGAAATCCAGCAGATCAAAGAACGCCCCTGCGGCAACGCCGGGCGGTGGAGCCGCCCCATAGGCCCCCGCAACGGCCCCCATTCCCGCCGATACCCCGGCAACGGCGGGCCCTAGCGGGCGGTAGTAGATGGCGGTATCCTCTTCAGGGGCCAGAATACGAAAGGTCGCGTCGGCAAAAGGCGCGTCCGCCTCGGGCGTGGCGGTCTCATCCTTGCGAAAGACATAGCGGGGCGGCACCGCATCCATGCCCATTGCGGCGATGAAATCCACGCAATCACGGCTGGCGCGCGGGTTGTTCAACTCGGCCAGGCCCATCAGCCCGGCGGGCATGGCATCAGCCCCTACCGCCCGCACCAGATCATCCGCTGCGGCCAGCGCGGTCAAGGCCAGGTTCTTTTGCTTTCGCGCCAGCGCAAACCGGTCGTAATAGTCGGGCGCGGATGAGGCCGTCATCCACACCCTCCGGGCCTGCAAGGGCAGCCCCAGTTTGCGCGCGCCGTATAGCGGGCCCTGCACGTGGTCCATATGCTCATGCGTCATCACATACAGATCCAGGATCCCGCCGGTCCGGGCCACGATGTCGCGCAACACCGGTTCAAACACCGAATCCTGCCCGGGTTGCCCGGCCAACGCATTGCCCAAATCCACCAGCATGTGCCGCGCTTTTGCCCCCGGTTCGGACAGTGTCAGCAACACTGCGTCACCGAACAGCACGTTGTAGGCCCGCAGGGTCAGCGAGGCGCCGCTCATAGCCCGCCCCCCGCCATATGCAACATCTGGCCCATGCCGCGCAGCCGCAGCCGGCCGTCCTGCAGCTGGATCTGTTCCGGCCGCAAGATCCCGGCGGCCACACAGGCGGCAACAAAGCCGGCACGCTCGGCCGACATGGCCGCAGCACCCGGCCCCTGCGAGGGATGGGTCCCTGCGGTGGACAGCATCACCGCCGCCTTGCCGGTGGCGCGGTCAATCACCAGTGTGGTCCCCCGCGTCACGGCAATCTCGGTCACCCCGGCCAGACCGGGGTCGGCCAGTTCATGAATCTGCCAGGCCACCTTGACCAGCACCTCACGGGTCTGGCCGTGGCCTGACTCACCGCGAAAGGTGGTCTTTGTCGCGTCCAGCCGGGGTCGTACCTCAAAGGCAATCCCATCGGGGATCATCAGCGCGCGGCGGTTTTTCTCGGCAAACTGGTAGGCCGCCCAATCGCTGCGCACCAAAAGGTCCAGATCCAGGCCTTTCTTCAGCTTTACCGCATGTGGCACCGGGTCCAGCTCTGCCGGGCTGGCCACAATGCCGCGCCGCACGAACTCGGCCGCCAGAAAGTCGCGGACCCAGGCGTTGTCCGGGTTTGACGCCCGGTCCGCAGCCATCGCCGCTCGGGCATAGTCGGCAAAGGAAATCTCTCCGGGCGGCAGATAATCCAGCGCCCGGAACGCCACCCGCTTCAGGATCTCGGCCGCCAACCAGACCGATGATCCCGAGGCCGTGTGGGACGCGTCGTCGGTCTCAAAGTTCCAGTCCGGGCGCGCCGTCGCCTTTGCCTGCGCCTGCGCATAGGCGTGCAGAAACAGCGCATACATCGCGCCGGACAGAACCACACTCAGGTCATGCGGCCCGCGTGATGCGGGGGGCGGTCCGCCCGCCACAAAGGTGAAATCATTTTTCAGATTGCGTAGGGGGTGCCCTGCATTGTCATCTGCCCCTGCCCCGCCCAGTTCTTGCGCAATCCCGCTGAAGGCCTCGCTTTTGCGCAGATCGCCGCGGGTTCGATCCAGCACAGTCTGGCACAACAGCCGTGTCCGCACGGCAAAGACCACCGCAGAAAGATCGGCAATCGCCTCATGCAGCGCCAAAGATTGCGGCGAAGAAGCATCATATAGATCGGGCGCGATACCGTCCAGAATGGCGTGCGTCGCCTCATGTGCCACGATGTCGGGCGACAGGCAGGTATGCGCCCGCCGCGTCACCCCACCGGGGCCGTCAATCGGGAATGAAAAAAACTGCAGGCTGCGCGACCCGCGGTGGTAAAAGGCGTTCGCCATTGTCCCCGCCTCGGGCACGATCAGCAGTTGCTCGCCGTCAAAGGCCCAAGACAGTTTGCGGCCCAGAACGTCGGGTTCCTCAAACATCCGGATGGCCTGCCAGACCGTACTGAAGACGCTGACCGGACGAAAACCGGCACTGTCGGGGTTTGTCGGATCTGCAATGGCATAGCGCGCCATGACCCTGCCCCGACCAGGCAGTTGCAACTGCGCTCCGGGACGCAAGGCGCCGGTTTCGGGATCAAGGTCCACCACGGCAAGGCGGCGATGCACCGGGCCATCCAGAAAGGGCCCGGCATCCCGACACTCAACCCCCTGCAGGATCTTGCCCTGTCTGCGGTCAGCCTCGGCCGGATCGGCGGCCATGTAATACAGTTTGACGTAGTCCGGTCCCGGCATGGCCCCCCCTTTTCCGGCTGTCAGGCCAAGGCTGCGAACATCGCCGGCTCGGACACGGTCGGCGTGCCTTCGAACCCGATCCGGTACAGCCCGCCCTGGCCCATCGCCGGCAGGGTCACGATCATGGACCGCGTCTCTGGGCCGTCATAGGCCAGCGGCGTGGGCCCGCGGAACGTCACCCAGGGCCCATCGGGCGTTTCGGTCCGGTCCACCGTCAGCCGCCCGGCGATGTGCGACACCGGCAGCGCCGGCAGCAGCACAACTTCGACCGGCCGGTCCGCTGGCATCACCAGATCGGCCACCGACAGGCGCATCACCGGCGCAGCCCCCAGCGGAGCCACGCGGTAAGTCTTGCCAAACAGCCGGTAGAACACCGCCTTAAAATAGTCATGCGTGAAGAAATCGGTGTGGTTGCCTGGCACGGTCTGCTTTTGCCCGGCCAGGGGCGCAGCGCTCCACAACGGCACGGTGCCGTCGCCCGCATCTGCCGACAGCGTTGTATTCATTGCCATGGTGCCCACATTCACTCGTGTCGCGGTTGAATGGCCCACCCCGGCAAACTGGAAATAGCGCACATGTCCCGGCCGTTTGCCCTTGGCCAGACGGTCATGCACCCATTGCGCCCGTTTCAACAGCGGCTTGTCCAGCTTTAGCCGGGCCGCAACGGCCGGATCATAAATGTCCAGGGCGGGCAGACTGCCAGTGCCTGTCACGTCCCAGCACGGCGCCTCACCCTTTGGTGGCAGCAACTGATAGCCCGATGGATAGCGTCGGTCGGCGGCCAGACGACGGAAGTCGGCACCGCTGATGCCCATGGCGCTGTCCAGCCCCAGGATGCGCGCCAGAGCCAGAGGGGCGCCCAGATGCGGCGTGCCCAGTGTGGCCAGCATTTTGATCCGCGGGAACCAGGGTTGCGTGGCAAAGGTGCCGGTCTCCAGCGCCAGCCGCGCGATCAGCCCGCCCATACTATGGGCGACAATCGCTATATCCTGATCCGGGCCCAGCCTGGCCGCCACCTGCGCCAGATGCGCGGCCAACTGGCCTGCCAGCAGTTCCAGATCCAGCCGCCAATCATAGGCGAACACTGTCAACTTTGGATTGGCCCCGCCTTCCTTGAATCCCATCTTTTCAAAGGTGGCAATCAGCGGGCGATAAACCCCCACGCACCAGACCGCCCGCACGATGTCACCCACCCGCAAGTCGGGGACCAACAGCTTGTCCGTACGGTTATAGCCAAACTGGGTTTCCCCCGCGGTGGGCGGCCAGACCACCTCGCCATTCGGCAGGATCAGCTCGGACCCCATGGTTCCGGGAACGAAGACGATATGCGTCACTGAGATCCTCCAAACCATTCAAATCTAATACAGAATTACTTCGGTAAATGCCCCGTGTCAGGCCCTGAAATGCGGGAAGCGGGCCGGTCTACCCGCCCCGCTTCGCTAACCTGACAAGGACTCGAACCCGCGGGCACCAAAATCTATTTGCCACAATCGCCAGGGTTGTTTCTGATACCACGTTTTTGGCCCCAAATCCACTGTTAGATGCGCGTCACCAGATTGTTTTGGTCTATCAAAGACCCGGTTGGTGTCACCTTCCAGTTGCGCAATCCATAAGGCACAATGATCAGGTTTTCACGAAAAACCCAAAGATTGGGCCTTTCAATATCGAACGGCACGACCGAGGCCAGCCGGATGCCCATGGTGGCCATCGTGATGCGGTTTTCCGCCACCAGAACATGACGCCCGATATAGCCCCAGATGCGGATGCCCTGGGCAAAATACCGCTGATAGTTCGGTCGGTCAGACAGCATCATGTCATTGCCACGAATGCGCAGCGTGTCGACATTGCCCACCATCAGACCATAGCCCGCATAGGCCTCTTCAGAGCGGGCCATCAACTCCATCCGGTTATCGTCAATACTGACCGACCGGGCGCGCAGATTGGCATTGCGCATATGGCTGACCGCCACCCGGATCCCGACCTGAAAGGCACGGATCACATTGTCTTTGACGGCAACGTTATCCAAGCGGTTGCCGCCGCAGACAATGCCCTGCTGGCCCAGACTGGTCGCATTGCGTGTCAGCCGGTCCACCCAGTTCAGCACCGATCCCAACCCCGCGCGCAGGTCGGGTTTTTCCAGCACCCTGCGGGCCAGCGCATAGCTCAGCACCAAGAGTTCGTCGGCATTGACAACCTTGGCCGCCGCATCGTCGCGGGCGATCAGGCTGTTCCAGTCTTGCTGGCTGAACGGGCTGTCAAAGGCCACGACCTGACCATTCGCCTCAACCACCACCTGCCGCAACTCACCCGACTTGGCGTCAAACCTTTCAACCGTGGGTTCGCTGGAGACCAGCAAGGCGATACGCACCTTTTGATTGTCCAGCGGCGGGGCATTCTGCCCCAGCGTCTTTTTCAACCGCTCCAGCTGAGCATAAAACGTCGGCATGATGTCGGGGCTTTCGGCAACCTTGTCGATCAGGCCTCTGGCCCAGTTCTCGAATGTCTTTTGGTCTTTCAGATTCCGCTTGTCGGGTGGATTTGCTGCGACCAGCGTATCCCAGTCGCGCTGGGGCACGGGGCTGTTGAAGATCATCCGCCATTCCTTGACGGCGATCTGGCGGTAGCTGCCACCCCGGCTGACATTGCCCTTCACCGGGCGTGCAATCAGGCTGTTGGCAGTTGTCGCCACCCATTGCTTGTCAGCCAGAAAGGCGTCGAGACCCATCTGGCCCCGCCCCGATTTGGCCGTCAGATGGTTGCCCGAGATCTGAACATCGACGGCATCCGTCACCACGATGCCGTCTTGCAGGTTGCCCACTGTCAGGCGGTTGTCGGTGATCCGAACCGATTGGGTGACATTGGGCCGCTCGGGGTTTCCGTCCCAGCCTCTGACGGTCAGACAGGTTCGTTCGGTTGAGGTGCCGCCGCCGCAATTGATCACACAAGCCTGCACCGCCACATCGTCGCAATAGCGGAAATCCAGCGTGCCCTGACGGTTGGACTTCAGCACGGCGTCGATGCCAGAGTTGCCGTCGGGGGTGGAAATCTCGATCTCGCCGATCTCCACGCTGACGCAGCCCTCAAAGGCCAACGCGGCCTCGGTCCGGTTGGCGATGATCTGCACGGTGCCCGGACCGGCGCCGCCGATGCGGATATGGCCCAGACCGGCCATGCGCACGGTGCGGGCGGTGGTATAGATACCGCGCGAAAAGCAGATCGCGGCATCTTCGCCCGGTTTCAGCTCCTCCAACTTCCGCACCCAGTCCTCTCCGGGTTGGATCACATAGGTGGTGCAGCCGGCATGCTGCAGTCCGGCTAGAGCCTCGATCGCCTTTTGCACCGTGTTGGCGACGCTCAGTGCGGGCGTGTTGGCCGGGTTGAAACTGACATCGGTGGCGCGCGACAGTGTGGCGTTGAAGGCAATCGGCGTATGGGTCGGCGTGCCCGCCGAATCCAGCCGCTGCGCAAAAATGCGCTGCACCCGGGTTGTGCCATCCAGCCGCCACAGCACGGACGCCAGCCCGCCCGCATCGGTGGCGACGGTCTGCGTCGGTTGGCCGTTTGCGAAACGGCCGCTACCTTCCAGAACGGCAAAGCGGATCGTCTCACCCGCCACCGGTTTGTGGCCGCGCACCACGGCGACCGACAGCACCTTGGGCAGTTGCACCAGGGCGGTGGGGTTCAGCGGGTTGTCCAGCGTCTCTTGCCCGTCGCCACCCGCATAGAGAACCTGTTTGGCATCGGTGATCGCAGGAAACAGCGGGCGACAATCTTCGGTCACAGTCCAGGCTCCGGCGGCGTCCAGCGTCAGCCAGGCCAGCGCCGCATAGTCGCGCCGGGGGCCCTGCGCCGGCTGCGGCAAGGGCGCGCCGTTGACCGGATTGCGCGGCCATTCGACATCGCCCGAAACGGCGCGGGCCGGGATGGTCCAGTGATCGTCGGTCAGATATTGCCCGGCGTCAAAGCGGACCTGAACGCCGCTTTCCAGCGCCGCCCAACCCGCCAGCGCATCGCTGACCTTGACCGGCAGCCCGCCTTCCCAGCGGATGACAAAGGCGTCCCGCGGCAGCTGGTCGGTATCGGGCAACCCGTTGCTCAGCAGTGGCGCCAGCGTCACCGGATCACGCAGTTCGGCCAGGGACACGCGCTGGCCCACCACCTCATCAATGCGGGCAAAAAAGCCCGGAGTCCGGCCGTTCATCACCGCCGTGCTGCGGATCTCGATCCAGTCGCCGGTCCTCAGCGCCGTCATCTCGTCACGGCCGCTGCTGTCCACCACCAGAACGCCCGCGTCGATCTCGCGATAGCGGGTGCGGTGGATAGCATTCTCACGCGACCATTTATAGCGTGCCGCGCCCTGGTCGCCGCCGTGATGGATTTCCACCCGGAACAGCAGGTTGTCCAGGCTGCGATAGCCCGCGGCAGGAGGTAGCGTGCAGGGCCCGGCCCCCAGATCGGACAATTCGGCCCGCGCGCGCATCGCGCCCGCAGCACGCCCAGCGATCAACGGATCAAACCCCTTGGCCAGCGCCGGGCAGGTCAGATCGGCCGCCGCATAACCCAGTGCCAGCAGCGCCGTGCGCGACACCAGTGAGATCTGCCAGATCGTGCGGTCGCGGTAGGCGGTATCCGGCCCATCAAACGCCACCTCGCGCAGCAAGGGATCGTCCAGCGCGGTCACCGGCATGTCGGTCGACAGCAGCACGGCCAGATACTGACCCGCCGCCTGCGGCAGCGCCGATCCGGCCCCATAGGGCTGCCGCGCCACCGTCACCGGCCGGAATGCCATGCTGAGCGTGTCACCCAGGGCAGGCGTGGTACGGAAGGTGCGCTGGCCATCGGCATCGGTGGCAAAATCGCGCAATTTGACAAAGCCGGTCAGACCCGACGGATCGGGGCTGAGGATGTCACCATCGGCCAGTTCCGGCCCGTCAGCGATCCGCCAGACCGCATTGACTCCGGTGCCCGACACCCGGCTCAGCGCATAGGCCACGGGCCAGCGCACCCTGTGATCCACGCCCGCGACGTATCCGGTGCCGGGGCTGACCACCAGCGATCCGGTCGCGGCATCAGGGATCAGGGCAAAGCCCGCATCCGCCTCGGGGAACCCCGCAGGGCCGATAATATCGGCCGTGGTGTCGCGGTCGGATCTGCGCAGGATGTCGCCCTGTTCGTTCCAGTCGGCATCGGTGAACAGCCGCCCCTGCTGCATACGCACCAGGCTGAAGTCCTTGGCAGGATCAAAGGTCGTTCTTGAAATATCACCGGTCATGGCAGACCCCCTAACTCATGTGGATAAAGCCCGGGACTAGCCCGAATGGCGCGAATTCCTCAACAGCGTCACGAATGTTGGCGCGACGGGCCGGATCACGGTTGGCAAAACCCACCCCCATTTCCATCCCGTCCTCAGCCCCTTCCAGGATGGCGGTGGGCGTGCGCTGGCCCAACAGGCCGAATTGCAGATCCTGAAACCGGGTGGACGCAAAGACCGGGCGCGGCTTTGGATCATCGCTGGCACCGGGCACGCAGCGATAGCGGCGCGGCAGGGCCGAGGTTTCATCGACATAGCAAAACCGCACGCAGCCGGTTTGCCGGAAGGCGACGGTGATCGGCCCGGTCAGGATGCTGTTTTCGGCCTGCAGGCTGCGGCAGGTGGCACGGCCCAGCACGGTGCTGCCCGCGATGGCCATATCCATCAGCGGCACCCGCAGAACCAGCGTACCGGCCCCGGCATTACCGTCTCCGGCAATCCGATCCTCGCCGATGATGGACCGGGTAATCTTGATGCCCCCGGCAGCGGCGGGCAAGTCTACCCTTCCGACGATGCAACGGTCCAGCAGCAGGCTCATCCGGCCGTTCTCGGTGGTGGCGCGGATGGCGCGGTCCAGCACCGGGCCGGTGGCACCGATGGTGCTGTTGTAGATCCGCAAGGCCCCCATGTCGCCGCCGGGCCGCAAGGTGACGTGGCCAGAGATCACCAGCCCGTCGATCACCAGCGATGCGGGGCGGCCATCGCCCGCATCGGCAGCGTCGATCATCACGGGTGCCAGCAGCAACGGGCGGCGGTGCATCGGCGACAGGCTGGCCGGCAGGCGGCTGCGCACGCCGCCCGGCCCCTCTGTCACCGGCCAGGCACCGGCAACAATGGCCAGCGTCGCGCCCTTCGGCAGGGTAATGGCATGGGTGTCGTTCAGCGGCTCGGGATAGGTGGCATTGTCCATCACCACGATGATGCCGCGCGCGCCTGCGGTGGCCTGCGCGTTCCAGCGGTCCACCGCCTCGCGCAGCGTCGCCACCACCGGCCCGCCCTGCAAGGGATCATCCGTCACCTGTGCGGCCATTCTGGTCACGCCGATCTGCCAGGGCGGGGCCTGACCCTTGACGACCAGATCGGGCAGCCAGCTCTCGACACTGGACCTCCGGTCATAGGCCCCGCCCCCGATATCAAAGGGCTGGGTCAGGGCAAAGCCGGTCTCCACCGGTTTGCCTTCGTCGGTGGCATGCAGCGACAACCTCCCCAACACAGGATCGACCAGCACCTGACCCGGTGCCGCAGGCCGCCGCCACAGGCCATTCGTCGCCTTTTCCAGATTGCAACAGAACAGCCGCGCGGGGGGCACTTCTGCCCCGTCCAGCCGCACCCGAAAGGGTGGGCTGTCCTCAAACCAGCGACCCGGCGTCACGCCATCAGCGCGGGCGGCGTTCAGCGCGGCATAAACCTCATCCCGGGTCAGGGCTGCGGGCACGGTGCGCGCGGTCATCCGGGCCGCCACGGTCAGATCAGCCGCGGGCCGGTTGACCAACGGCATGTCCCGGCCCAAGGGGTCAAAGGTCAGCAGGCCGGCATCCGGCGCATCGGGCCGCGGCATCGCCCCGCCCAGATAGCCCGCCCCCAGATTCTCAACCGGCCAGACCGGGGCCGCCGCATGCCGCCAGATCAGCAGCCCCAGATGAGGCACGTTATAGCGCCCGGCCCAGCCGCCGGGCTGACCCGCCGCCGCCGCATGTGCCATTTTGGAAAACGCAGCACGGCTGGTGCGGCACAGGCCGCTGTCGCGCAGATCGGCAAAGGCGGGGGCATCCGCCCGCACATGGTTCATGTGCTGCGAGGTTGCCACCCGCTGGAAAAATTCGACCGCCACCACCGCCCAGCCTGACACCTCACGCGCGACCTGCTCAACCGCGGCGGCGGTGCCCTTGGCCTGACGGTTGCGCAACACATTGGCGATATAGCCGCGCAACAACCCGGCCTGATCGGTACCGATTTCCCGCATCGGGCGGGCCCCGATGAGCCCGGCGATATAGGGCAGCACCCAGGGCTCACAGGTCTCGACGAACCAGTTGTCATACAGCTGGTCGGTGTCCCGCTCCAGGTTGGTCAGTTCGGTCGCCAGGATCTGCATCAGGGCCTGCAGCGGGCGGCCCTGTTCGGCGTCAATCGTGCGGAAATGGCTGGGCAGGCGCTGGAACAGATCGCCCGGCTCTCGGTTATACATCTGCGACCTCCGTCATTGTCAGGGTGATGGCCGAGGGCAACACCGTCAGCAGCTGCGCCGGGGCAAAGCCGGCCCCCTGCCCGCGCTGACCCGGGCCGGTGGCAGGCAGTGCCTGCAGAACCGAGGCCAGATCCACCGCCACCCCCCCGGTGACCGACCCGTCCAGCAGCACCTCCAGCGCGTCCAGATCGACCGAGACGACTCCCGTGGCCTGATGCAGCGCCGCAATGACCTGCGCCGCGCTGACCGATTGGGCCAGATCGCGCGCGCCATAGCCGAACAGGCCTTCGATCTGCTGCCGCGCCCACAATGCGACATCCTCGGCCCGATAGGCCGGATCATGCGCAATTTTGGCCGTCAGCGCGAAAAAGCGGTGGGCATAGGGCTGCAGGATCAGCGGGCGCGACGGGTCACGCACTTTGGCCATCGCATCGGCCAGGTTCACCATCAACGGATCGGCCTCGGTCAGCTCTGCCTCGGCCTGCGGGGCCACGGTGACATGGATCACCTTGTTCTGGCCTGACCACAGCTCTCTGGCCTGGGCCTTGCCGACACCGGCGAAACCGCGGGCGAAATCGGCGTAATCCATCAAAGACACGATCCGACCCAGCGTCTTGACCGTGCCGGGGGCGGTGGCCCGCGCGCTGTCCAGCGTTTCGGGATCGGCCGCCCCGGTTGCGGGCGATGGATTGATGACCGCGCGCACCCCCAGAGGCCGGGTCTTCAGTTGGCTGATCGCCTCTTCGGGCACCTCACCCGCCAGCCCGATGCCGCTGCGGTAGACCGCCTTTATGTTCAGCGATCCGGTGGGCAGGCGGCGTCCGGTCACCCCGTCACCAAAGCGCACATGCGCCTTGCCATCGTCGCTGAGCCGCACCTGATAGACCGCGTCTTGCGCGCCAGCCTGACCCAGGGCCGCAACCTCATCCCACAGCGCGCCATCGACGCGGATCTGCAGGGTTGAGGCGCGGCCCGTCTCATTGGCCGCCGAGACGAATGTCAGCGGTGGTTTTTTCAGGGTAAAGGTCTGGAACGTCAGCCGCGCATCGCCGCTGCCCAGATCTTCGCCCACCGTTTCGCCATGGGTGGCCCGCGCCACATTGGCGTTGATCCGCACCGTCGTGCGATCATAGGGCCATGCGGTTTCCCCGCCCAGAACCAGCCGGGTGATGCCATCGATATGCTGAACCTCATCAATGATATGGGTCTCACGCCCGTTGATCCCCTCGGCATCGTTGCGCGCGCCTGACAGGGAAACCGGCCGACCGCGCTCTAGGTCCAGATACAGGCGATCCAACTCAACCGAGGTTGATTTCTGCGGCAGTTCTGCCGACAGCGGCAGGCCGGACAGCGGCAGATAGGTGCTGACCGCGTGGATCTGCGACGAGCGGAAGAAGAAAGAATTATAGATGCTGTCACTGGCCGCCAGATCCGGCGCGTCGCCCGCCGCGGTAAAAAAGCCGACCCCGGTGGATTTGCCCGTAATGGCATAATCAGCCCGCGATTCCGCCGCCACATGCCGGACCCGCAGGCCCAGAGAGCCACCTTTGGCGTTTTCGATGATGGCCCAACCATTCGGCTGCAGCTCTTTTATCTCGCGGTCAAGATAGACATGCGAGTCACTGGACGCACCGTATATAGCGCCCAGCCCGTCCCGCCAGATGGTGTTGGGCGCGCTGTCCCAGTCATAGGTGTAGGGGCCCTTGTCGGGGGTGTCCCCCTTTGTGCCATAATTGACAGTCGTATACAGCGGGGCGGTATTGCCAAAGAAGCCGGCACTGTCACGCATGACATGCAGGCCCAGGGCGGGCTGTTCACCATCGTCTTGCTCTGGTGGCGGCGCCACCAGCAGGCGCACCAGTGTCATGATCTTGGCGCGCTGCCAGGACTGCGACTGGACCAGCGCTGACAGCCCGTCGCCCGACCAGGTCTTGCCCCGAACATGGGTTTCGATCACATCGGTTCCCAATGCGATACGGGTCGCGGGCATCACCCCCACCACCAGCTTTGCCAGACGGAACAGCGGGGCGCGGCGCACCTTTTCGGGTGCCGTTCCACTGCGCGTCAGCACCGCCCGCGTCAGCCCGAACAGTCGGTCTTCGGTCGCCGAGACCACGCGCAGCGGCAGGGCCGTGACCGGCGCTCCCTCTGCGGTGGCCTGCGCCACCGCCAGCATCCGGGTGCCCCTGCGCAGGTTCAAGCCCAGCCCGGTCAGACAGACCTCATTCACCGGCAGCGCATACAGCACCGGCTGAATCTCGGCGTTGGTGGCATGATCGGCAATCCGCTTGGCCAGCAGCGCGGGCAGATCCAGCCGTCGGGTCATCGGATGGTAATGCGCCAGCGCCGCCTCAGCCGTGATCGTCACCAAGGCGGGGTCCGCAAGCGAGGCGTCGTCAAAGGAATTGTCGGTATCAAACAGATACAGCGTACCGTTTGCCGCATCCTCGTCATCCGACGGGTTGCTGTACAGCACCAGGTTCTGCGGCCGTTCGGTGCGGGCGTGGATGTCGTTCCACTCGGCCCGCGCGGTGATCTCTTCGGTGGTCTCAAAGATCTGCGGCAGCTTGCCTTTTTCATGCGGGATCGACATCGCCTGCACGCCGGGGCCGATTTGAACCACGCGATACGGATTATCGGAATCCTCAACCGAAAAGGCCAGATGCACGCCAGAGGCCACACCGGGGGCCAGTTCATAGCCGATCATCCGCGCCAGTTCCAAAACCGAGCGGCGATGCGTGGCGGTTCCGATATAACCCTCATTTGCAATGCGTTCGGCGTAGAACGACACCACATCGCAGGCCATCGCCCAGGCATCCAGCAGGCTGATCGTCGGATCCTGCAGGTTGCGGGTGCGCAGGGCGGCCAAGGGCTGAAGATCGGCCGCTGTGTCGGGATCTGTCACGCTCTGGCGCGGCAGCGAATACAGCATGCGGGCCTGCGCCTCGGGCTGGGTGGTGATCCGGTAGGCGATCTGCGCCAGCCCGGCCCGGTTGTCGGGGCGATACGGGCCCAGATCAGTGTCGCCGCAGGGTGAGGTCTTGTCAGGTCCGGCCATCTTCAGCGCCCCCCTTCCACGATAAAGCGGACCCGGCCGTTTTCAGGACGGCTGGGGTCATTGTCCAGCCGCGCGATCTCGGCGCTGGCGATCGGCAGGATCGCATCGGCGGCATAATCCACCCCCGGCTGATCCATCCGGGCAAAGCGGCCCACCGGCTGGTTGTTTTCATTGGCGGTGCCGATCCAGGACACGCCGTCGATCTGCATCGCGCGGGCAATCATCGGTGACAGCGCCACATCGGCGCCGAATTCCAACGCGTCGGGATGGAACAATCCCCGCGTGCCGTCGGCCAGATCCCGGTCCGAAAACAGCGCCAGCAGGTCGCGGTTGATGTCGCTGGCATAGGCCCCCGCGACCGCGCAGACATACAGCACGATGTCCAGCGCCACAAAGATCGGTGAGACGAACTCCAGATCATGACCGGCCAGCCGGTGATCCTCGACAAAGGCCCGCAGCGCGGTTTCGGTCGCGGCATCGACCTTGCCACCACCCACCAGATCCAGCGCCAGCGTGATGGTATACCAGCTGCCGGTCCAGCGACGGCGACCAAAGGCACGCGCCACACTGGGATGGCGCGCTGCCACCTCGGCATAATCGGCAACGGTCACGGCGCGGCGTGACACCCGAAACGCCTGTGGGGCCGCGATATGCACCGCCCGACGCGACTGGGGCAGCGCGCCGCCAAAGGCCGGGATCGGGTTGTCGATCCCCTTGATGCCGCCACCATCGCCGCTCACCAGATGGGCGATGGCCCCCGCGCCCACATTGCCACCCAGGCCGCCGCCCTGCCGGATCCGGGCTGTGAATCCGACATCCTCGGTCGGCTTGCGCCCCAGAACGCCGTCCCCAAAGCGCACATAGGCCGCCCCCGGCGCGGTTCCCGGCTCTACCACCACATGTGGCGCAAAGCGTTCCGACCCCAGCAGATCCGGCACCGTGATCCAGGTTTCACCATCCCCGACCAGCGCCACCTGCGCCACCGGCTGCTCCACCGGCACCAGCGCCGCACTCGCCGCGGCGGCGCGCGCAGTCTGCGGATCAAACGGCGCCGCATAGACCACCTGATCTGCCGCCAACCGATAGCGCAGCACCTGTCCCGGTCCGTCATCGGGCAAAAGCCCGCCTTTCGGCAGCCCCTCCAGCAAGATCGCATCTTCGGGCACGGGGCTGGTGTGATCGACCGAGCGACCTTCGTCCGCCAGCAGCACATTGCCCCGCGCGACCGACATCGGCTCGCCATCAACCGCTCCGATGGGCAGGGCAAAGCGCAAGGCATCTTCGGCGAACCAATGCACCTCGGTCAGGGCCAGACCCAGCACCGGATCGCTGGCCGCCGTGGGATCTTGCGACAGGCGCACCAGTTGGCGGTGGGTCGGGTCGGGCATGTCCTTGGCCGCGCGACCAAAGGGAATCCGTTCTTCCAAGATCAGCAGATCGCCTGCCCGTAGATCCAGATCCGCGGGCGCGGCGGTCAGAAACGCCGAGGTCGCCCCTGCGGTCAGGCAACACTCCTCATCGCCCCAATCATGAAAGCCGATCTGATTGCAGGCCAGACGCAGGCGGGTCAGCGGTTCCAACGCCTCAAACACCACCGCACCGCGGCGGATCAGATCCTCGACCACCTCAGGATCGGGCGGCAGAACGGCCGGGGGCACCGCGCCGCGCGCTTCGGGGCGGGTCAGCAGGCGGGTGCCGCGGGCAATGATATCCGGCGCACCGTCGCGATCAGAACCAGCCGTGACCGCCACCGCCGTGCGGGCATTGCTGCCCTCACCGGGACGATAGCCCAACAGCCGCGCATGCCGCACCAGAGACTGTCGAAAGCGCGCCCGCTCAAAGAACGCTTCGGTGCCGATGGCGTCCTGGAACCAGCTGACCTTGTCAGCGGCATCGGCCAGCACCTCAACCAGGGTAACGCCCAGATCCGCCGGATTCCGTTCGGTCCAGGTCGGCATCGTCGCCGACATCCGGTCCAGCATCAGCGTGCGAAAGCCGGCAAAATCGCGGGTCAGATAGTCAATCGGAGGCGCTTGCGGACGGGCGGGCGCAGGCAGGTCCGGCTCGGCACAATCGAAATCCGACGGGCATTCAACCTTAAAGCTGAAACTGACCGCCGCAAGCTGGCTGTCCATATTGGCGGGCGGTGCGGGGTTCACCGGGCCCCTCCGCAGGCGCAGCACATAGGGTGAAAAGTCGCCGGCCTGATCCAGCGTCAGCCGTAAGGTCAGCCCACCGGGCAACGCCGCCACGGCCGTCACCACGATCCCGGTGATCCGGGTGCCACCGGCCAAGGCAAAGTTGCCGGCCGTCAGCGCGCCGACGCCATCGGGTTTCAGAAAGGTCACATCCAACAGCCGCTGCGCCAGACCCGGCGGGGCGGCACTGTCCAACACCTCAACAAAATCAATGCCGTTGATCTGCAGACCGCCGCCCATGTCGGCCGTGCTTTTCAGCACCCTCTGGCGGCGCAACAACGTGCCGCAATGGCATTTGCAATCGCTCATAACGCGCCCTCCACCACGGCAATGCGTTCATCGCTGTCGCCCAGACGGCTGTAGACCACGGTGACGCGCAACTGACTGTCCACCGCTTCGGCGCGCACCCCACGCACCTCGATCACCTCGGCCAGCCATTGCTGCAAAGAGGCCTGGACCATGTGCTGAACCGCCGCCGCAATCTCGGGTGCGTTTTCCGAAAACAGCATCTCATGCAGCCCGGCGCCAAACTCGGGGCGGTTGATCCGCTCGCCCCGGCGGGTGAACAGAACCTGTTCGATCATGTCACGGACCTGCCGGTCGTGATCGGCCTCGGCAGTGGTTCCGGCAGGAGAGATCCGGTAGGGAAATGAGAACCATGTCATTGTGCCAGCACCTTGGTTTGAGGTGAGGTCCAGACCACCGGCCCGTTCGGGATCTGGCCGGATTTGCACAGATCGCCGGGGTTCAAGAGCAAGACCGGCGTGCCCCCCGATTGCACCTTGCTGGCGGCCTTGGTGAATTCGGCCACAAGGCAGGGCTGGGGCTTTGGCTCGGGCGTGGTGAAGGGGCAGCCCGAAATGGTGCCCTTGTCGCCCATCCGCGCGGCGGGGGTTCCGGCGATCAGCAGCTTTGATCCGCTGGCGGAAATGGTGACCGGAATTGAATGCGGGCAGGTGGCAATGGTGCCCTGGGTGACGATCGGTGTGGTCATGGCAACACCTTCAGGTTGCCGTCGTTGACCGTGACGCCATCAGCGGCCAGTTTGACCGTGGCCCCGGCAAAGCTAAGCTCCATCGCGTCGGCCCCGGCCTTCAGCACCGCGTCACCTGTGGCCGTGGTGACCGACAGTGTCAGCTCTCCCATCCCCTGGGCATCCAGCACCTCCAGCCGAAAATTCTCGCCCGCCCAGACCCGCGTGACAGCCTGAGTCGGGCCCATCGTGGCGGGGGTGTCGCCGGTATCCCAGAACCCGCCCGACCAGATCGGATAATCGGGATCGCCGCGTTCGAATTCTACCCAGACATTCGCCCCAACCGGCGGAATGACGAACAGCCCCACCTTTGGCCCGGCACCGGGCAGGCAGGGCATGGCCCAGGCCAGCGTGCCATCCCCCATCACATCGGCCACGCTGACCTGAACCCGCCCCAGGCCCAGCGGGTCCAGATTGACCTCAACCTTGCCGCGGTGTTTTCCATAAAACTTGCCATCTGCCTGTGTCATAGCGGGGACATCTCCGGTGCGACCGACGGCAGGATCGGATACAGCCCGTCGCGCTGCAGGGTGAAGGTCTGGGTATAGGATCCGGGTTTCAGGCTGTGGCGCACCTCGGCCACCATGTAGGTGCCATTGTAGATCATGCCCAAGCCTCTGATATCAACGGAATAATAGGGCTTCAGCACCGCGTTGTAGCGGGTGTTGTCGATGGTGCCGGTGACCTGCAGCACCTTTTCGGCGGGCAGATTCACCGCGGCCATCAGGCGGGCCATCACCTCGGCAGTGCTGAGGCCCGAGGTCTCAATCTCTTTGGTCTTGGTCTGACCCATCTGGGTCAACGCCTCGCTCAGCGCGGACATGGGGGTGTTGGTGGACATTGGAATTTCCAGATCCACCACCTGCCCGGTCGACCGGTCATGCACCTTGGCCCGCGCCGACGTCAGCACATCGCCATCATGGTTGACGGTCACATCATAAGCATCCGACATCGGGCCCAGATTGACCGAGATCGGTTTTTGCGGCGGGCCCGGGCGCGGCACCGGGCCGAAATACAGCTGGCTGACTCCAGGCACCGGACCGGGGTCCAGAAACACCCGGTAGCCTGTGTTTTTGGCCATCTTCCTCATATAGGCAAGGTCGGTGCCAGTCTGCTGCGGCGTGCCTTCAACCGGGGTTTTGGGCGTCATCACCGTGGGCGGCATTGCGACAGGCACCACACCATAGGTGGCGTATTCCGACACCAGCGCATAGACGATCAGGTTCTCGGTCAGGGCCGGATGCTGAACGCGCTTTTCCTCGCGGTCCATGAAATAGGTCAGGTCGCGGCCCAGCATCAGATAGCGGCCCTCATTGGCACCTTCGCCGGGGATATACTGGGTCTTGGTCACCACCCCGTCAAAGATCGGGGTCGGCAGGATGCCGTTCCACACCGTCACCACCACCCGCGCACCGCGCTGAAACCGCGGGTCATCGACAAAGGGCGGACCCAGCGCGCCCAAGGGGCCGCTGCGCCCGGCCAGCAGGGTGATTTTGAATCCCGAATCCTTGTCCATCGACTGGCGCACCTCAATCTCGTCAATCGCCTCGATCGCGTCCAGTGGGGCGGGCAGCACCACAGCCTCTTTGCCCAGCAGCAAGGTGGCGCGGATACCCAGGATATTGCCAAAAGCACTCATACCGATCTGCCTCCGGTGGGATCGGGCATCGGAATGGCCAGCGCTGTGCCGGGCACATCGGTCAGCTGATCGGGATGGGCGGCGGTGTTGGCATTGGCGATCATCCACCAGGCGGTGGCCAGACCATAGGTGCGGGCGGCGATGATATCGGCGCGGTCGCTGTCGGTCACCCGATGCTGGCGCGCGACGGTGACATCTTCGGGATGCGGCAGGATCGGCGGCACGATATGGCGCAGGGTGGTGCCATCCGACCGGGTGAACTCGGCCTCGGGGGCATGGGCGTAACGGCTGGTCGGTGTGATCATGGTGCCCTCTCAATTCCCCAGATTGCCCGCCATTTCGGCGATGTTGTTGACGCTGGCGACAGTGGCCAGGGTTTCCTTGATGACCTGATGGGTCAAAAACGCCCAATAACCGGGGTTGGTCATCGACAGATCGTTGTAGGTCAGCACCTTCATCGACACCGCCACGTCGGCGCGGATCGGGTTCAGCGCCGGATCATGGGCGGTTTCGGTGATCGACAGGCTTTCGATCTTGACCGGCACCACGCGCTTCCAGCCGTAGATGAACAGCGTCAGTGGCGCAGCGGGCGGCACCAGCTCCATCGTTCCGGCCAGCATCAGAGCCTGATTGATCGCCACGGCGATGGTCTTGGGGTAGATCATCATCTCCAGCGCCGCCAGATAACCCGAGATGCCAGCCCCCAAGGGCCCGCCACTGCCGCCTTCCATCTGGTCAATCAGATCCATGTTCAGATTGACGCTGATGGTTTCCGACGGCGGCCCGGCCAGCCGCAAAGGCTCGGCCCGGCCCCCACCAGCCTGGCTGTAATTGGGCGAGATAGACCGGGTCAGCTGTTCGGGATTGTACTGAAAGATCGCCACCGACGACAGCGGGTTGAACAGGTCCAACCCGACAATGGCGCCCTTCTGGACCTTGGGGGAAATGGAAAGACCGGTCATTTGTTGCTCTCTCCCGTCATTACTGGCATCGCGGATAAGAAATATGTGACGGAACCATGTGTCATTTATTGCTGCTCAACTTTGCCCAGAACCCGTCCCGGCCGGCCGGATCCAGCTCCACTTCAGGCGCATCGGCTTTGGAGAAGACGTAAGGTCCGTCCGGCAGGAACCTAATGTAATCACCGGTCGTTCTGCGCTCGACCAGCAGGACCTTTATCTTGATCGGCAGCGGCCCGTAGGTCTGGATCGCCGAGGTCTGGACAAGGATGTTGACGTCAAAGATGGTCGTGCCATTGCCCGCACCCAGCGGGAAACCCCCGGACGCCCCCGGATAGACTGTCAGATAGACCGAGACCGTTGATGTCGGATTCACAATCTTGCCCGCGCGAACGGACTGCGGCGTGGCGCCGCCCGCGCCGGGCTGACCATCGCTGCCGCCGGAAGGCTGGCTGTCGCTGGCCGGGTCTTTTGGGGTTACGGATGACGGAGCCGGGTCGGCCTCTCTGACCGTGGGCGGGCTGCTGCCCCCGGGTGGATCCCAGACCTCTGGTGTGCCCGGTTGGGGCGGATCTTCCGGTTTCAGCAGTTTGCGGAAGTCTTCGGGCAATTTGCTACGATCAATCCTGCCCGATTTGTCCACCAAACTTCTGTCAAGACGGCCATACTGGCCTATTTCCGCGTCAGTGGCCTCGCGCCGCTTCATGTCGGCGGGAAAGCCCGGCGGAGCCCTGGACAGGTCGCTGCCGCCGCGCCCGGTGTATGGATCTTCGATATCCTCACAGGGAATTTCCGCAGCATCGGGCAAATCGGGCGCATCACCGATCTGGTCACAGAGCAGCGGCTTCAGCTCTTCGGGCAAGAGGTCCTTGACATGTTTGCGGATCGTCTCGGCGATTTGCTTTGGCAGGTTCTGGATGATCGACCTGCCAAGGATGAACTCCTTGATCAGATCCTGGGCAACACAAGACCCCAGCAGATGTGACAAAAGATACTCGCTGGGCGAAACATCAAACAGGGACAGAACATAATCCGCACCGGCAACCACACAGGCTATCCCCACCGTCTCCAGCCCGCCGGCAGCACAGGACGCGAGCCGGGCCACATTGAACACATGGCGGGCGATTTGCAGCAATGTTTTGGCGGTTTCCCAGGTGTCCATCACCGAGTCATAAATGCTGCCAAAACGGATCTTGATGGCTTCGGCGGCGGATTCGATCTTGGCTTCGATCTGGCCGGCCAATTCTTCGTATTTCTTGGTGATCTGCGCCGTGACCGTCTCGGTGAAGTCGCTGAAATCGACCTCCATCATTTTCTTTAGCAGCGAGGTAAAGCCTTGCTCGACGCAATCGACCAGATAGGCCCCGATCTGCGGCAGCATGACCCTGATCTGCGGCAGCATGACCCTGATGATCGCGCCGAAGATTACGCCGCCCACCTTCATGATCGCCTTGCCGATCTTGCCGCCGCTGGTGCGTTTCTTGGCGCCCTTCAAGAAGGCTTCGAATTTGGTTTTCAGCCGCTGATAGATGTTCAGCGCCTTGACGAAGGTGGTCCCGAACGTCTTGCGCATCGCCCCCAGAAGCCGGCCGGACATGCCTTCCATCAATTCGGCGCGATTGAATTCGGTCTGTGCGGCAGTCAGTGCAGTCGTGTTCAGCAAGGGCGTCTTGCCGTCAGGGCCCTTGCCACCCAGCATTTTGGCGGTGTTCTGGATTGCCGTGTCGAAGGCCAGTTTGGCGATATGATCCTTGCCGGTGCCCGACTTGGAATTCGTGTAGGTAGCAAAGGTGCTGGTAAAGGCCTTTTGCTGGGTTTTCCATGTCGGGTAGGTCTTCTCGAACGGATCCGTCGTGGGTGGCAGGGGTTTCTTGGCCTTTTTGGGTTGAACCCGCAACGAGGTGCGGCGCAGCGGCATGACCTTCTTGCCCGTGGGTGACGCTACCATCTGATCATATAGCGTCTTGCTGGCATCGGTCAGCTTGTCACGCCGGTCAGCGCGCGATCTGCTGTCGTCCTGTTCCTTGATCTGATCCGGCCAGAAGACGTATTCCCACAGGAATCTTGACGCCGCGTTCTGTCGATAATAGGATTTTCCGGTATAGGAATACGCGGGAAATCTGTCCTTTCCAAACCCGAACCGGCCAAACACGCGCAGTCGCAGTGCCAATCCGGTTTCCAGCGGAATGAAATCGCCGGAACTGGCCGAAGTGGACATCTTCGTTGCCGCAAACCCCGTTTTGGTCAATGAATTCATCTTCGACGATCCGGTCAGCGTGCCGGCGGCGGCGGTCCCGTTCTTCACCGCGTCACTTTGATCGACCGTCTTGTTATAGTTCTTGGCAGCGCTGGTGAACCCGGCGACATAGTTGCCGACCTGCTGCTCGGCCGTGCTTTTGCGGTCCTGATCACCGGCAAATTTGACATCCGCGATCTCATAGGCTGAGGGACCATCGGACGCGGTCCGGACGTAATCATTTGTCCCCCAGCGCGGGCCTGACTCGGATTTATATTTTTCGTATCCCCGGCCCACCCCGACCGAAGCACCGCCGATGTGCAGCACTTTGCGTTTATCGTAGCCCAGGCTTTTGGGCATGATATTCATGCCACCGTCAGATACGACATACCATGGCAACGCGGTGGCAGGGCCAGAGTAGGGATCAAATCTGATCCCCCACAGCTTGTTCGGCGTTGACAGAACCAGATCAGCATACCCAAATCCACTGGCCACCGACGCCATGCCGCGCTGCGCATTCGGCACGGCGACCTCACCCATCAGCTTTGGATTCCTTTTGACGGCATCCTCGACAACAAGATCATGGGTATCCGTTTTCTTAGCGGGGTTTTCTCCGAAATACAGCGTTTCTCCGATGATCCCGGTCCGGGCCCGCCGCACTTTCGGGCGCACCTGACCGGGTTGGGTCTGTTGCAGCACATGGGCCAGCTCATGTGCCATGGTAAAGGACGGGGCCTCGGCCTCACTGTGGCTTAGCCAGACGTGGTTCTGATAGGCAAAGGCGCGCGAGGCGATGCTGGCGTTCAGCCTGTCAGAGGTGCTGCCGCGGTGAATGCGCACATCCGACAGATCGCGTCCCATGCGGCTTTCGAAGAACGACTGCGTCTGCGGCGACAATGCACTGCCGCCCGAGGTCAGCTGACCGGCAGAGGCGGCGATATGTTCGGTGCCTGCCGCACCGTCAGCCTTCATCCGCGGCATGTCGGTCAGATCGCGCAGCGTGTCGCGGTCCAGGCCCGACGCGCGACGGACCACCGCAGTCCGCCGCCGTGGCATCACCGGCAGATCGTCACCGCCACAGCTGCTGCATTTGCGCTGCACCGCCACGCGGCGGGCCATGATTTCAGGGGCATCACCGTCCGGCGCGCGCTGAACCGACCGCTGCGCCATGACCGAACTGGCGACGGCATCGGCCTCGGTCTCATAGGGGTCATCCACCGGCCCGACCTGCAAACGGGGCATCACCAGCGTATCGTCGCCGCCACAGCTGGAACAGCTGCGCTGCACGGCATTCGGCCCGCGCATTGCCATGACCTGGCCTGCAATGCTGTCGGCCTCACGCTCATACGGGTCATCCACCGGGCCGACTTCCAGCCGCGGCATGACGGCAGTGTCGCGATCATCGTCATCGCCGCCGCAGGCCGCACAGGCGCGCTGCACCCCGGGCACCGACCCCAGTGACGACACCAGCCGCCCCGGCATCTGGTCGTGATCGGGCGATGGTTCGGCCTTGCGCAGGACCGGTGGGGCAGACGCAAAGGCCATCGGCCTGACGGCAAGGGCGGCGGTCACGGCCATTGCTGCACCCTCCCCGGACGAAGAGCAGACCCGACGCTATGGGCGCGCGCGTTCAAAACCCCACCCGATAGCGGCGCAGCGCTTTCAGCCGCTTCAACGCCCGTCGCGCGGCCCGTTTGGCCGCCGCAAGCCGTTCGGCATTTTGCTGATTGGACATGTCTTCGGCGAATTTCTCGCCCTTGTTATCGGCCCGCACATCGGGAACGCTGTAACCTTCGGGATCCTTGCCGAACGCCTGTTCAGCCTCGTCGTAAAGCTCTTTGCCATAGGTAAAGGCTTCGGGTGCCAGCACCCCCCCGCTTAGCCACTGCAAATAGGCAGTAAAGACGAAATGGCGGAATTTATCCCAGCCATTGGCGCTGTCGGTGCCGATGATGCGGGTGTAGTGGTCCTGCAGCCCAGAGCCAAAGCTGTTCCACTGCAGACTGTCCAGCGTGCTGAATGCCGCCGAGTAATCCCGGCCGTTCTGGCGCAGGGCGACGTTGAACAGATGCCGCGCCAGCGTGTCGTAATAGTCCGACGGAAAGGCCCCGGCCTTATAGCGCGCCAGATCGGCGTCGATCTTTGTGATACCGGCGGTGATCAGAAAGTGCGGCTCTGCCGCGGTGGCTGTCACCTCGGCCCCAGTTTCGGGCAGGCGCTGAACCTTGGGTGCGGGGGCTTTGGTGACGGGGGCGGCGGGCGCGGCCTTGTATTTCACCACGACCGGAATTTGGGCGGTATTGGCCTTTATCAGGGCATGGATGGCCGCGTTGTCCGTGGTGTTCCAGATGCCGATGCAGCCCGCAGTGCCATTGTGATTGGCATCCTGATGTAGAAAAAAGCCGCCGGTCCGTGCGGTTGTGGAATGACGCCACAGGCTGGTTCCCGTGGTTTCGTGCAGACGAGTACGATACTTGCCCCAGGCGGCCGTGTTGAACTTGCCCGGCGGGTTGGATTCCACCTCGGCCGGGTTCAGGAAATAGCTGCCTTCCGGGATCGGCCCCTTGCCGGGTTCGTCCTGATGCTCGGCCCCGGTGAAATTGGTGCCTTTGGCATCAGGCGCATGGGGCATCAGACCCGACACCGCCTTGTAGCTGGCGCTGGTCGTGCCGGTCACGCTGACCGTGGCGCCGTCAAAGTCGATCCGGGTGATGTCGCCCGAGCCGCGCTCCCACCAGCCATCCGCGCTGTTGCCCGTACGCTCGGCCAGATCACTGGCCGACTTCACCCCCCGCTCGGCCAGATCGGCGGCCTTGGTGCCATACCGCTCGGCCCGGTCGGCCTGTCGGTCGCCCCAGCGTTGCGCGCTGTCCCATTTCCGCTCACCCCACCCTTTGGCCCGCCGGGCCAGATCGCCGGGATCAGGCACTGGCTGGCGTCGGATGCTGCGGTCGCCGCCGGTCTGTTGCAGGGTGTGGGTCAGCTCATGCGCCAACAAGCGGCGCCCCGCGCCGGTTCCGGGCGCATATTCACCCGAGGCCAGCGCGATATCCTGGCCCAGCGTATAGGCCCGCGCCCCGAGGGCGGCGGCGGCCTGATCTACCTGCGGTCCCTGATGAATGCGCACAACCGACAGATCCTGACCAAAGCGCGGTGCGAAAAACCCCGTCTCGGCCGAGCTTAGCCCGCGCCCGCCGGTAGATACCGCCTGCGCAGCCGCAGCAGCCCCTGCCGTAGGGCTGCGCTGCAACTGCCCCGGCACCCCGGCCAGTGATCCCGGCAACCGCAGCTTTGGCTCGGCCCCGGCGGTTGCGCTGCGGTTGCGG
>JBATPI010000009.1:0-1635 GCA_049291415.1 Paracoccaceae bacterium
CGGTGATTTCCGGCGTCGATTTCGGGCATTACATGCACTTTACTCTGGAATACCCGAACCTGCGGCGTCGTCTGATCGAGTTGAACATCAACATCATCGGCGAGGCCTGGGCGTCGCGCGTCGAAGAGGGCCGGATCGAGTATTACGACATCTGGGCCGAAGGCTCGAAGCGTGAATATCGCGGTCCGGGCAAGCTGCCGCGCAATGAGAACCACAGCCACAAGTGGCTGGAGTTCGACACCCTGGTGCTGGTCACCGGGCGCCACTCGGATGACTCGCTGTTCCGTGAGCTGAAGGCGCGTCAGGGCGAATGGGCCAAGAACGACATCAAGGGTGTCTACGTCATCGGCGATGCCTGGGCGCCCAAGCTGATGGCCGACGCGACCTTTGACGGCCACCGCATCGGTCGTGAGATCGAGGAGAAAGACCCCCAAAGCCCGCTGCCGTACAAGCGTGAGGTATCGGTCTGGGGCACGGCCTATGAGCCGGGCGGCGAATACAAGCAGGAGTGGCGGGTCTAGCCCGGCACTTTTGGCGGCTGTGTGGATCCTCCCCAGAGCATGGCCGCCACCTTTTGACATCCGGCGCCCGCACCGCGCCGACAGACACGGAAAGGAACGCCCCGGATGTTTTCCGAACACACCCCAAAGGACGTGACGCGCATTCTGTTTCAGGATTTCCCGACCTGGATGATCGTCAGCTTCTACATAGTTGGATTTCTGGCGATCGGTGTAATCCTCTACGGGGTCTGGACGCATATCCGCAAATACCGTCGCGGCGTGCGCTCGGGGGCGTGGTCACCGTTCTGGCCGCGGTTCAGTCAGATGGTGACGACGGTCCTGTCACATCGCACGATCAAGCGGCGCGCGCGGGCTGCGGGCATCAGCCACAGCTGGCTGTTCTTCGGCTTTACTCTGCTCTTCATCGGCACCAGCACCATCACGCTGGACCAGGACATCCTGGGCCCGTTTGGCATCCACTTCTGGTATGGCTGGTTCTATCTGGTCTTCGGGACGGTGATGGACGTGGCGGGCGTCGCGCTGATTGGCGGGCTGCTTTACATGATGTATCGGCGCAAGTGGCTGGCTTTGCCGCGGCTTGACTATACCCGCCCCGACCGCTCGCCCGGCGACCCGGACTATGACCGCTCCGGCTATCGGCGCGAGGACTGGGCCTTTCTCTGGACGCTGATCACGATCGCGTTTACCGGCTATCTGCTGGAAGCGTCGCGTGTGGTCTGGCTGCAGGGCGACCCGTCGGTCTGGGATTACCGCTGGTTTGCACCGGTGGGCACGGCGGTTGCCTATCTGATGAAGGCGCTGGGCCTTGGCCCGGACGGCGCGGCAGAGCTGCGTATGGGCCTGTGGTGGTTCCACGGCATGCTGGCGCTGCTGTTCATCTCGCTGGTTCCCTATACCAAGGTAAAGCACATCTTCACCGCGATGGGCTCGTTGATGGCGCGCGACCCCGAGGCCAAGCGGCGGATGCCCACCGCCGATGTCGAGGGTGAGCGGATCGGCTTTTCCCTGCTTACCGATTTCACCGACAAATACATGGTCAACGTCGATGCCTGCACCAAATGCGGTCGCTGCCACGAGGCTTGCCCGGCCAATGCCAGCGGCTACCCGCTGTCGC
>JBATPI010000010.1:0-1555 GCA_049291415.1 Paracoccaceae bacterium
GTAGAAGTGGCTGCCGCGGTTGTCGAGCTCGCCGGTCTTGCGCGACGGGCTCTTATCGTTCTCGAGCAGCTTCCCGGTGGCCTCGTCGAGCGCCTTCGACAGCACCGTCGCCTTGGGATTGTCGCCCTTGCGGCCGAGGTCTTCCAGACTCACCGCGAGCGCGAGGAACTCTCCGAGCGAATCCCAGCGCAGGTGGTTCTCCTCCGCGAGTTGCTTCACGTGGCGCGGCGCCGAACCACCGGCGCCGGTCTCGTACAGTCCGCCGCCCGCCATCAGCGGCACGATCGAGAGCATCTTCGCGCTGGTGCCCAATTCGAGGATCGGGAACAGGTCGGTGAGGTAGTCGCGCAGGATGTTGCCGGTCGCCGAGATCGTGTCCAGGCCGCGGATGAGTCGCTCCATCGTGTACCGGATAGACCGGACCTGCGACATGATCTGAATGTCGAGCCCGTCGGTGTCGAGGCCTTCGAGCTCTTCCTTGACCTTGCCGATCAGCTCGTTCTCGTGCGGGCGGTACGGATCGAGCCAGAACAGGACAGGCGTGTCGGACAGCCGGGCGCGGCTGACGGCGAGCTTGATCCAGTCGCGGATCGCCGCGTCCCTGACCGTGCACATCCGCCAGATGTCGCCTGCCTCCACGTCCTGGGACATGAGGACTTCGCCGGTCTCGTTGTCGACGACGTCGGCGACGCCCGTGAACGGGACCTCGAAGGTCTTGTCGTGCGAGCCGTACTCCTCCGCCTTCTGCGCCATCAGACCGACGTTCGGCACCGTGCCCATGGTGGTCGGATCGAACTGCCCGTTGGTCTTGCAGAAGTTGATCATCTCCTGGTAGATCCGGGCGAAGGTGGACTCCGGGTTGACGGCCTTGGTGTCCTTGAGCTTGCCGTCGGCACCGTACATCTTGCCGCCCGCGCGGATCAGGGCGGGCATCGAGGCGTCGACGATCACGTCCGACGGCGAATGGAAGTTGGTGATGCCGCGCGCCGAGTCGACCATCGCCAGCTCCGGCCGGTGCTCGTGGCACTTGTGCAGATCCTCGATGATCTCGTCGCGCAGCGTTCCGGGCAGCGTCTCGATCTTGGCGTACAGATCCGACAGGCCGTTGTTGACGTTCACGCCCAGCTCGTCGAACAGATCCTGATGCTTCTCGAAGGCGTCCTTGTAGAAGATCTTGATGGCGTGGCCGAACACGATCGGATGGCTGACCTTCATCATGGTGGCCTTGACGTGCAGCGACAGCATGACGCCGGTCTCGTAGGCGTCCTCGAACTGCTCTTCGTAGAACTCGCAGAGCTTCTTCTTGCTCATGAACATCGAGTCCGCGACGTCGCCCTTGCCGAGCTTGACGTGCGGCTTGAGGACGACCGTCTCGCCGTTCACCCCGGTCAGCTCCATGCGGACGTCCCGGTCCTGGTCGAGCGTCATCGACTTCTCGCCGTGGTAGAAGTCGCCCTCGGTCATGTGCGCGACGTGCGTCCGCGAGGCCATCGACCACTTGCCCATGCTGTGCGGGTGCTTGCGGGCGTACTCCTTCACGGCTTTCGGCGCGCGG
>JBATPI010000011.1:0-7046 GCA_049291415.1 Paracoccaceae bacterium
AGCCCACAAACTGTGAAGCTGACACCTGGATCATCGCCGAAGCTACCAGGTCGATATGCAAACAGTTAAACGCCGAAACGCCCAAACCGCCCACATATCCCTTCAAAATCAAACAGTCTCAAAGAGCGATCGTCAGACAAAAAAGATGCGATCCGCCGGTTTCCCAGCGTATCCACGCTTGCCTTGTCTTCAGATTTTCCAACCTCTTCAGGTCGGTGCCTAGGCGTCTCCGCTTCGGTGAGGCGGTGTTTACGAAGACCGTCGCCGGGCCGCAAGAGGAAAAACACAAAGCCGACGATATTTTTGCATTTTCCTGAAAATACAGGAAAATCGCAGGGTTGCGCGCAATTCTATGGCTGAACCTCTGTCGGAAAGGTAACTTTGTTACGGCTGCGCTGTGGCCGTGCGGGATCGGCCGGCGGGTTTGCGCAACCTCAGCGCCAAAAGCAGCACGGCCAGCCCAGCATAGATCACGACCTCATAACCCCACAGCTTGGCTTGCAACACCATATGTAGCGATCCGAAGGCCAGCGCCGCATAGGCCAGACGGTGAAGCCGGGTCCATGATCGCCCACCCATCTTCCGAATCGCGGTATTGGAAGAGGTCAGCGCCAAGGGCAGCATCGCCAGAAACCCGCCCATCCCCAGAAGGATATAAGGGCGCTTGAACACATCCGCGGTGATCTGCGCCCAGCGCAGCCCCATGTCGGGCCAGATCCACACCGTCAGATGCAGCGCCGCATAGGCAAAGGCCATCAGCCCCAGCGCCCGGCGGAACCGAAGCAGGTTCAGCCCCGCCCGCCGCAAAGGGGTGATCGCCAGCGACGCCAAGAGGAACCGCAGCGCCCATTCACCCAAAGACCGCTCCATCGTCTTGACCGGATCAGGCCCCAGATCGCCATTCAGCGTTTGCCAGATCAGCCACAGCACCGGCAACATGGCGGCGGTATAGACCACCCCGGTGGGCAGGCGGCGAAACAGCCGGTTGGCGCGGTCCAGGACGGCCATCAGAAATCCGCCGCCAGATCCTGGCCCGCATACATCTGCGCAACCTGATCGCCATAGCCGTTGAACATCAGCGTATCCTGACGTCCGGCGAAAAAGCCGCCGCCAATCGGACGCTCGGTCGCCTGACTCCAGCGCGGATGGTCCACCTGCGGGTTCACATTGGCATAGAAACCGTATTCCTGCGGCTGCAGCATGTTCCAGGTGGTTTGCGGCATTGTGTCGGTCAGGGTGATCTTCACGATGCTCTTGATCGACTTGAAGCCGTATTTCCACGGCACCACCAGCCGGATCGGCGCGCCGTTCTGCGCTGGCAGCGGCTCATCATATAGACCGGTCGCCAGAATGGTCAGCGGGTTCATCGCCTCATCCAGACGCAAGCCCTCGCGGTAGGGCCAATCGATGAAGGGGCTGTTCTGTCCCGGCATCTCGGACGGGCGCACCAGGGTTTCAAAGGCCACATACTTTGCGCCGGACTGCACGCCTGCACTGTCCAAGAGCGCGGCCAGCGGAAAGCCGACCCAAGGCACCACCATCGACCACGCCTCAACGCAGCGCAGGCGGTAGATGCGCTCTTCCATCGGGTGCAGCTTTTCGATGTCGGCCAGATCGCGGGCACCGGGCTTGTCCACCATCCCGTCGATCATCACTGACCACGGCGACAGGGTCAGCCCGCCCGCATAGGCGGCGGGGTCTTCTTTACCAGTGCCGAATTCATAAAAGTTATTATAGCTGGTGATGTCTTCCAGACTATTGGGCGCAGCGTCGGTGGAAAACGGGCTTTTCACCGCGTCGATCTTTGCCAGCGCCGGGGTTGCCAACAGCGCCATCGCCCCTGTCATCAGCTGACGCCGGTTCAGGAAATCGGCCTTTGGGGTCACATCGGACCAGCGCAGATCGGGCTTATATAGGCGGGGCATCGGCGTCTCCTGTTTTATCCGTCTTCATACACTACGGGGGAAACAGGCAATCGGTTGCAGCCATCACGCGACTGTGCGGGGTTGAAATGAAAAGGGGGCCGCTGGGCCCCCTTTCCGTCAGTTCAGTGAACCACCGCTTCATCCGGCCGCTCTCGCCGGCTGGAAATGATGCGGTCGCCCACGATCAGCCCTTCGGGACCGGCCGTCACGTTCAGCGTGGCGCCATCCAGAATGTCGCCAGCCAGCAGCATCTCGGCCAAGGGGTCTTGCAACTGCCGCTGGATCACCCGTTTCAAAGGCCGCGCCCCAAAAACCGGATCATAGCCTTCGTCAGCCAGCCAGGCCTTGGCCTCATCGCTGACCCCCAGCGTGATCTTGCGCAGGGCCAGACGCGCCTCCAGCCGGCGCAGCTGGATTTCCACGATGCCGGACATATCGGCCCGGTTCAGCCGGTCAAAGATGATCTGCTCATCCAGACGGTTCAGGAATTCGGGGCGGAAATGCTGCCGCACCGCCTCCATCACCTCGGCCTTGGCCGCCGCGACATCCGCCCCGTCCGGCAGCTCCGACAGCGCCCGCGCGCCCAGATTGCTGGTCAGGATGATCAACGTCTGCTTGAAATCGACCGTGCGGCCCTGACCGTCGGTCAGCCGCCCGTCATCCAACACCTGCAACAGCACGTTGAAGACATCGGGATGGGCCTTTTCCACCTCATCGAACAAGACCACCTGATAAGGCCTGCGCCGAACGGCCTCGGTCAAGACTCCGCCCTCATCATAGCCGACATAGCCCGGAGGCGCGCCGATCAGACGCGAGACTGAGTGTTTTTCCATGAACTCCGACATATCGATGCGCACCATCGCATTGTCGTCATCAAACAGGTATTGGGCCAGCGCCTTGGTCAATTCGGTCTTGCCCACGCCGGTCGGCCCCAGGAACAGGAACGACCCCAACGGGCGATTCTCATCCGACAGACCCGCCCGCGCCCGGCGCACGGCTTTGGACACCGCTTCAACTGCGGGTCTTTGGCCGACGACTCGCTTGGCCAGCTCATCTTCCATCTTCAACAGCTTGTCGCGCTCACCCTCCAGCATCTTGGTGGTGGGGATGCCGGTCCAGCGCTCGACCACTTCGGCGATCTGCTCGGGCCGCACGGCTTCGGCAACCAAAGCCTCACCCTCGCGGGCCTCAGCCTCGGCCAGATCCTTTTCCAGCCCCGGAATGCGGCCATATTGCAATTCGCCCGCCTTGCCGAAATCGCCGTCGCGCTTGGCGGCTTCCAACTCGCTGCGGGCGTGGTCCAATTGTTCCTTCAACCCGCGCGCAGCTTCCAGACTGTCGCGCTCATCCTGCCATTTGGCGGTCATCTCGGATGAGCGTTCCTGCAGATCGGACAGCTCTTTTTCCAGCTTTTCCAGCCGGTCCTTCGAGGCCACGTCATCTTCTTTCTTCAGCGCCTCGGCCTCGATCTGGCCTTGCAGGATCTGGCGGTCCAGCGCGTCCAGTTCCTCGGGTTTGCTGTCCACTTCCATCCGCAACCGGCTGGCGGCTTCGTCCATCAGGTCGATCGCCTTGTCCGGCAGGAACCGGTCGGTGATATAGCGGTGGCTCAGCGTTGCCGCCGCAACCAGAGCCGAGTCGCTGATCCGCACGCCGTGGTGCAGTTCATACTTTTCCTTGATGCCGCGCAGGATGCTGATGGTGTCTTCCACCGTTGGCTCTGACACAAAGACCGGCTGGAACCGCCGGGCCAAGGCCGCGTCCTTTTCCACATGCTTGCGGTATTCGTCCAGTGTGGTGGCACCGACGCAATGCAATTCGCCCCGCGCCAAGGCGGGCTTGATCAGGTTGGCCGCATCCATCGCGCCTTCGGATTTACCCGCGCCGACCAGCGTGTGCATCTCATCAATGAACAGGATGATCTCACCGGCTGCCGCCTCAACCTCTTTCAAGACGCCTTTCAACCGCTCTTCAAACTCACCGCGATATTTCGCGCCCGCGATCAAGGCACCCATATCCAGCGCCATCAGCTTCTTGTTGCGCAGGGATTCGGGAACGTCGCCATTGATGATGCGCAGGGCAAGGCCCTCGGCGATCGCAGTTTTACCAACGCCCGGCTCACCAATCAGCACAGGGTTGTTCTTGGTGCGGCGCGACAGCACCTGCATGGTGCGGCGAATCTCTTCGTCGCGGCCGATGATCGGGTCGATCTTGCCCTCGCGCGCGGCTTGGGTCAGGTCGCGGGCGTATTTGTTCAACGCCTCCATGGTGTCCTCGGCGCTGGCCGAATCCGCCGTGCGCCCCTTGCGCACCTCATTGATGGCGCTGTTCAGCCCTTGGGCTGTCACCGCGCCTGCGGTCAACGCGTCCTTGGCCCGGGTATTCACCAAGGCCAGCGCAGTCAGCATCCGTTCCACCGGAACAAAGCTGTCGCCAGCCTTTTTCGCCACCTGCTCGGCCTCATCCAGCACGCGCACCAGCGACGGGTCGATATAGGTCTGGCCATCGCCGCCCGAAACCTTTGGCAGCTTGGCAATGGCGGCATTCACCGCAACATTCACCTGTTCGGGCGAGCCACCGGCCTTGCGGATCAGATTGGCGGCCAAGCCCTGATCGTCATCCATCAACGCTTTCAACAGATGGTCGGGCAGCACGCGCTGGTGGCTTTCGCGCATCGCAATGGTCTGGGCAGCCTGAACAAAACCGCGCGACCGTTCCGTGAACTTTTCCAGATTCACCGGCATTCTCCTTTTGCAAAGCACCGTCCGCGGACGCCCTGAAAAGGCACGCCCGCCCCGGCCTTGATCCAAAGATGGGTCGGCCCGCGCCTGCCTTCAAGCGGCAAAGCGCCGTCCGCGTGCAATATTTCTGCCCGCCCCACGCATCGGTCCTGCGGCGTCGGCAGGGATCCGCCGGGTGGCCCAGGCCATACCGGCGGGAATCCGGGCCCTGGCGCTGGTCAGGGCAGGAACGGCTTGCCCCCGGGGTCTGTCCCGGCGCACCTGTGGCCCTTGGTCAAAACGGGATGGTTATGCACGACATCATGGAGCCGATCTTGCCGCAGGTCCCGGTTGAGGGGATTGCCCTGCACATCGGGCGCAGCGGGCTGTCGATGGGCGACGCTGCCGAGGCGCGCCTGATGGCTGACGGGCGCATCGGCATCTGGTCGCGGCTCAGCCAGCCCTTCCTGGGGCTGGTGCCAAGGCGGCGCGATGTGCTGCTGGGCCATCTGGGGCCCGTTGCCGGGCTGATTGCCACCCATGCACTGGAGGTCGGCGCCCCCTTGCGCGTCCGAGTCGTCATGCTGACGCCCGAGCATCTGGCCGGTGAGAACCAACCCGAGATCCACGTCTCAATCTGGGGTGACCCACGCCTGTTGACGCCGTTCCTGAACCTGCCCGAGGGCACTTCGCTGCCCTACCCAAAGGCGGCGCGGCAGGACCGCTAGTCCCTGATCTTCGGCGACAGCAGCTTTTTCGGGCGGATCGCCTCAGCGGCCTTGAACAGACCAAAGGTCTGGTTGACGTAATTCACCACACCGCTGATCTTTTCCAGATAGGCGTTCAGATCGGCGGTCTTTTCGGCCTCCACCACCTGAACCGGGCGGCTGGGGTCGGTGCCTTCGAACTGGGCATAAAACAGCGGCTCACCGCGCTTCAAGATGATTTCCTTTTGCGGCTCATGCCACTCAAACGCCCACATCAACGGGCGCGGCCAGATCGACACCGGGAACCGCCCGCCAAAGATGGTGCCGGGCAAGGGATCGGGGCGGTAATGCATGAAAGCCGACAGTTGTGTCACATAGACCATCTCATCGGCGATGAAGGTATAGGGCAGGTGCAGCTGGATCGTGGGCCGGTCGGGGTAACGCCACTCGGCCTCGTTCACCAGGGTCAGCACCTCGCCCAGCTTGTTTGACCGGATCGGGCTGGCGGTGCCGGCGCGGTTCACCAAGACGGGCTTGCCCTTGTCATCGCGGCTAAAACCGACGTGGATGTCAAAGGGGCATTTGATCTGGAAATATCGGCTTTCCAGCTGGATCACGCCGGGGCAGCGGCTGGCTGACTTGGCATGCGTCTTGTTGGTCTGGCGCAGGGAAACACGCTCGGGCGCGTCATACATGATGGCACCCTTATCGGATGCCAGAAACCAGCCAACCATGATCGGGCCGGAACCGGGGCCCTCTTCGGGGCGCTCAAAGTCGATGTTGAAATCCATGCTCAGCCTCGTGATCTACCGTTGCGGCGCAGGGTTGCGCCAAAGGGGGCCCCGCGTCAATGAACCGACTGTCGCAGCGCCCGAACCAGATCGGCACTGGTGCGCCGTTCGTCACGCGGGCCAAAGCCCATCGCAGCGGCCTGCGGCGGCGTCGGCACCGGTATGCTGCATGAGGCGTGCAATTCCGTCACCCCCAGCGCCACCAGATCGCGGGCATTGGCCGCCGTGACACCTGACCCCGGCATGATTCCAATCCGCCCCCCGGCCTGCGCAACCAGCACGCCAATCTCTGCCATCCCCGCAGGTGCCGTCAGCGCCCCGCCCGAGGTCAAGATGCGCGAAAACCCCAATTCCACCGCCGCTTCCAACGCCGCGGCGCGGTCAGGCGTCAGATCAAAGGCGCGGTGCAGCGTGCAGTCCATGCCCTTAGCCGCCCGCATCAATTGCGCCAGCATGTCCCGGTCCAGCCGCCCATCCGGCAGACTGGCCCCCAACACCACGCCCGCCAGACCGGCGGCACGGGCAGCAGCAATATCGGTCAACATCTGCGCCACCTCGTCGGTGGAAAAGACAAAGTCCCCTGCCCGGGGCCGGATCATCGCCAGCACCGGCACGCCATAGCCCGCCGCCTGCGCCATGAACCCGGCTGAAGGGGTCAACCCGCCCAAGGCCAGCGCCGCGCACAACTCGACCCGATCAGCGCCCCCCGCCACGGCTGCGGACAGACTGGCGGCACTGTCCACGCAAACCTCAATCCTCACTCCCATGCCGCCGCCCCCGCCAAAGCCGCACCCAACAGCCCCGCATCCGCGCCGCATTGCGCGGGCACGGCCAAGGGGCCAGCCGTTTTCCGCAACAGCCCCGCCCGCAGGGCCGTATCCAGAAACCCTACCAGCCCCGGCG
>JBATPI010000012.1:0-47951 GCA_049291415.1 Paracoccaceae bacterium
TGATATCCGGTCCAGCGCTTCCAGAATGCCCGGCCATAGTGCCGGGTGGCGCGCAAGGTTTCGTTTCTGGCAATCGCGGCCGGGCAGTCCTCTTTCCACGGTCGCCCATTCTTGCGGATCGGTATGAGAAACGCTTTTAGTTTCTTGATAGCTGGTTCTTGCCGTTTACCACCGTCCTTGCTGAAGCCTGCTTGCGTCCTTGATGTGAGATAATCGTCCCAAAGCTACGAGATGCTGACTTGGGAGGGTGGATCTTCTGGAAGCACGGCGTTGGCGAGGAGCGGATGTTCCGGCTTTCCATCAAAATCTGCTTCATCACGTTTCATTACACGTGCAAGCGCTTCATACTCTGCCACACATAAGGCCCGAGCGACTTGTCGCCACTCGTCGGTTTCGCATTTCGCCGATAGGTTTCCTGCGTTCCTGAAACGCTCTATGTGGCTGCCGACAAGTTCCATCAGTGCTTGATCGCCAAGTTTGCCAGAAATCCCATCGCGAAGGCTTTGAGCGAATTGGTCGTCCACCCTTATTGTAGCATAGCGTGAAACGTTCCTCAGCCGTTCGTCCAGCTCAAGACGTTGCGCATAGAGTGTGGCTGCCAGCTGAGCCGGCGTCATAGGCAAACGCCCTTCGGGTGACACAGTCTTCCCAGAGCTCGATTTTCGTTCAGCGAGCGCGAGCAGGTGTTGAAGGCGCGCTACGGCGGCAGGGTGAAGACGGATTGCTGCACGACGATCTGAACCGAGAGCCTCGATTAACTCTGAACGTGGTTGATCGAGAAAAGGTCGAAGTGGGGCTGGAACTGCGATTCTTGCATAGAATCTGCCGCTCTTTTCTTTTCAGTAACGTAACTTTCCAGCCACCGTTCACCCCGCCTCTGGCACGAGAAACGGCACAACCGGGCATAAATCAAGGGTTTTCTTTGGTGCCAATGAGTTAGGTTGGTAGGCCCGGAGGGACTCGAACCCCCAACCAAGGCGTTATGAGCGCCCTGCTCTAACCAATTGAGCTACAGGCCCCTGATCGCTCTTGCGCCCTTGGGTAAGCAGATAGCGCCCCGCGGTCAAGCGGGGGCGAGCGGTCGTTGCACCAGCGAGGGCTTTGGTCTATGCGAGCGGCAATGGATTTCCGGACCGGGGGCGGGTGCATGACCACAGGCAAAAACGGGCTGACCTATGCGGCGGCGGGCGTTGATATTGATGCTGGAAACGCGCTGGTGGACCGGATCAAACCGGCGGCCAAACGCACGGACCGCACCGGCACGATGGGCGGCCTTGGCGGCTTTGGCGCGCTGTTTGACCTGAAAGCGGCGGGCTTTAGCGACCCCATTCTGGTTGCCGCCACTGATGGCGTTGGCACCAAGCTGAAGATCGCCATCGACACTGGCAATGTCGACACCATCGGCATCGACCTGGTCGCCATGTGCGTGAACGATCTGGTCTGCCAGGGCGCTGAGCCGTTGTTTTTCCTGGACTATTTCGCCACTGGCAAACTGGAGGTGGAACAGGCTGCCCGCATTATCGGGGGCATCGCGCAGGGCTGTGCCGATTCGGGCTGTGCGCTGATCGGTGGGGAGACGGCGGAAATGCCGGGCATGTATCACGGCGGTGATTTCGATCTGGCGGGCTTTGCCGTTGGCGCGATGGAGCGGGGCCGCCATCTGCCGCAGGGCGTGGCGGCGGGCGATGTGCTGTTGGGTCTGGCCTCCAGCGGGGTGCATTCGAACGGCTACAGCTTTGTGCGCAAGGTGGTGGAATTGTCGGGGTTGGACTGGTCCTCAATCTCGCCATTTTCGGATGGTGATCTGGGCCAGGCGCTGCTGGCACCGACGCGGCTGTATGTGCGCCAGGTGCTGGCCGCGATCCGTGCGGGTGGGGTGCATGGGATGGCCCATATCACCGGTGGCGGGCTGACCGAAAACCCGCCGCGGGTGATGCCGGCAGGGCTGGCCTGCCAGATTGATCTGGGGGCCTGGACCTTGCCGCCGGTGTTCCGCTGGCTGGCCGAGACGGCGCAGATGGCGCAGGCAGAGCTGTTGAAGACCTTTAACTGCGGTATCGGGATGATGCTGGTGGTGGCGCCGGATCAGGCACAAGCGCTGACCAAGCTGCTGGAATTGAACGGAGAAACCGTTGTTCAGCTGGGTCATGTGGTGCCGGGTGACGGCGTGATCTACCAAGGACAGCTTTTGTGAAGCGTGTCGCCATCCTGATTTCGGGGGGTGGTTCAAACATGCTGCGGCTGGTCGACAGCATGGCGGGCGATCACCCGGCGCGGGCGGTTCTGGTGGCGTCAAACGACCCGATGGCGGCGGGGCTGGCGCATGCGCAGGCGCGCGGGATCGCCACGGCGGCGGTGGATCACAGCGCCTTTGGGGCCGACCGCGCGGGGTTTGAGGCGGCGCTGTTGCGCCCGATTCTGGCAGCCCAGCCGGATATCCTGTGCCTTGCGGGGTTCATGCGGGTGCTGACGGCTGATTTCGTGCGACAATTTCAGGGGCGGATGCTGAACATCCACCCCTCGCTCTTGCCGAAATATCCCGGGCTGCACACCCATCAGCGCGCGCTGGAGGCTGGCGATGCGCAGGCGGGCTGCACCGTGCATGAGGTGACAGCAGAGTTGGACGCAGGCCCCATTCTGGGTCAGGCGCGGGTGCCGGTTCTGTCCGGTGATACGGTTGAAACACTGGCCGCGCGGGTGTTGGTGATGGAACATCAGCTCTATCCCGCCGTGCTGCGCCGCTATGCGGCGGGCGACCGCCGTCCGGTCACCTTGCCCTAGGCGCCGCCCCGCGGGCCAGAGGGCCGCGACAGAATGAAGGCTGCCCCCACGCCCATCAGAACCCCTTGGGCGATCAACACTTTTCCCGGTAACGCCAGCCACAGGCTAAGCCCGAAAACCACCACCATGGTGCCAATCGCCAGCCGCTTGGCTGCCAGAGATATTGCGCCGTTTTCCTGCCAGTTGCGGATCGGGGGGCCCAAGGTGGGATGGGCCAACAGCCAGCCATGCAGCCGCGGTGAAGACCGCGCAAAGGCCGCCGCCGCCAGCAACAAGAACGGTGTTGTTGGTAGCACCGGCAGCACGACACCGACGAGTCCCAAGGCCAGAAACAGCAATCCGATGGCCAGCCATAACGTCCGCACCACGCTCTCCGCATCAGGGGCAGGGCGGCGATCAAGCCACGCCTGTGCGGCCAGCGCAAGGGCAGGCCAGCCGCGGTCTTTTCTTTTTCACCCCGGCAGCTTATAGAAATCGCACTTTGCGGGATGCCCCCGTGACAGCCGAAGGACGGCCCATGCGCACCATTACCACCACCGAAGACCTCGCCGCCTTTTGCGAGGCGGCAAAAAGCCAACCCTATGTCACCATTGACACCGAATTCCTGCGAGAGCGGACCTATTGGTCCAAGCTGTGCCTGATCCAGATGGCGCTGCCCGGCAAGGATGGCGATGCCGTTCTGGTTGACCCGATTGAGGGCTCGGATATGAGCCTGGAGCCGCTGTATGACCTCTTCCGGCATGAATCCACGGTCAAGGTGTTTCATGCCGCGCGGCAGGATCTGGAGATCTTCTTTGTCGAGGGCAACAGCTTTCCAAAGCCGCTGTTTGATACTCAGATCGCCGCCATGGTCTGCGGCTTTGGTGAACAGGTCGGCTATGAGACGCTGGTGAAAAAGATTGCCAAGGCCGATCTGGACAAGACCAGCCGTTTTACCGATTGGTCGCGCCGCCCGCTTAGCACCGCGCAAAAGGATTACGCGCTGGCCGATGTCACCCATCTGCGGGTGATCTATGAATGGCTGGCGGCACAACTGGCCAAAAACGACCGCGGACCTTGGGTTGAGGAAGAGTTGAAGATCCTGACCCAGGGCAGCACCTATACCACCACGCCGGAAGACGCCTGGCTGCGGATCAAGACACGCACCTCTTCGGGACGCTTTCTGGCCATTGTCAAAGAGTTGGCGCGATTCCGCGAGCATTATGCGCAATCGCAGAACGTGCCGCGCAGCCGGGTGATGAAAGATGACGCGCTGTTGGAGCTGGCCTCGACCAAGCCGACGTCGACCGAAGAGCTGGGCCGCTCACGCCTCTTGCTGCGCGAAGGGCGCAAGCCCGAGATTGCCGAGGGCATCCTGGCCGCCGTCAAGGCCGGGATGGAGATGAAGCCCGAAGACATGCCACGGGTCGATGCGGCCAAAGACCAGTTGCAGGTCAACAGTGCCCTGGCCGATCTTTTGCGCGTGCTGTTGAAGGCGAAATCGGAATCCCTGGGCGTTGCGCCCCGGCTGATTGCGTCGTCTGCGGATCTGGATGTGATTGCAGCAGGTGGACGCACGGTTGAGGCGCTGCAAGGCTGGCGCTATGAGGCCTTTGGCGATGACGCGCTGCGTCTGTGCAAAGGCGAGGTCGCCTTGTCAGCCAAGGGCAGCGAGATTCACATCATCCGCCTGTGACGCCACAGCGGGCGGTTCAGCGGCGGACGGCGCGGGCATTGGTTTCGCCTTGCACGATCACTTCGCGCACATCGGCCAGTTTGATGTTCGACAGATACAGCGCCACCACCACATCGCGCGATTGAGGCGTGTTGACGGCGGTGCGTTCGATCGGCGGGAAAATCCGGAATTCCAGCACCAGACGGCCGTTTTCATCCACCGGCTGGGCCACCAGATCGGCTTTCCACCAGCCTTGGGTGGGGGTGCGCCCGGTCGCGCGGACGATGGCCCCGCCGGGCACCTCTTCGATCTGCAGCGACAGCACTGATTCAACCAGCGCGCGGCTGTCCGCGGGCCGGGCGGGCAGCGCCACCTTCTGCGTTTCCTCAGACCGGCCAAACCAGTTGAACGGGTTGATCTTGCTGTCCTTGAAGCCTCCGCAACCGGCAAGGATCAAGGTCAGGCACAGCAGGGCGGACAGGCGCTTCATCGGACAGTCTCCAGGGTCTGCCCCTTGGCTACCCCATGGCGCGGCGTTTGAAAAGCAATGATCCCGGGCGCGGACTGGACAGCGCAGGGCCAAGCCACTACCTCAGGGTCCGAACCTGCCCGCCCGAAAGGATCGCGCCATGGCCAGCCCCGCCTTTGAAGACATCGCCGAGACGTTCGAGTTTCTGGACGATTGGGAGGATCGCTATCGCCACGTGATCGAATTGGGTCGCGCCATGCCGCCCTTGGACGACAGCTTCAAGGTGCCCGCGCTAAAGGTTGAGGGCTGTGCCAGTCAGGTCTGGTTGCGCCCTATGGTGTCGGACGGGCGGTTCGATTTTCAGGGCGAAAGCGATGCGATGATCGTGCGCGGGCTGATCGCCATCCTGCATGCACTGTATGCGGGGCTGCCCTTGGCGCAGGTCGGCCAAGTGGATGCGCCGGCCGAACTGGCGCGGTTGGGGCTGAATGAGCATCTCTCGGCCCAACGCTCAAACGGTTTGCGCGCTATGGTGGAACGGATTCGCCTGACCGCGGCGGGATAGGTACTGCGGTCTGCGTTACAGCGGCTGGCAGGCCTGGCCCAGCCAATCCGCCGCTGGCGGTGCCAGTCGCGGCGCAATCAGCGCCAGCACTTGCGCATGATAGGCGTTCAGCCAGTCCAGTTCGGCCGCGGACAAAAGTTCGGGCAGGATCAGGCGACGGTCGAAGGGCACGAAGGTCAGCGTCTCAAACGCCAGCTGCGCGCGGTTGTCGCCCATGGTGAGCGCGTCATGCACCACGATCAGATTCTCCAGCCGGATGCCAAAGGCCCCCTCGCGGTAATAACCCGGCTCATTCGACAGGATCATCCCCGGCTGCAGCGGCACTTCGGACAGACGGCTCAGCCGTTGTGGCCCTTCATGCACTGACAGAAACGCGCCCACGCCATGCCCGGTGCCATGGTCGAAATCCTGCCCCGCCACCCACAGCGGATAGCGCGCCAGCGGGTCCAGATCGCGGCCCGCCAGCCCGCGTGGCCAGCGCACCCGCGAGATTGCGATCAGCCCCTGCAGCACGCGGGTATAACACTGCCGCGCCTCCTCACCCGGATCACCAATCGCCATGGTGCGGGTGATGTCAGTGGTGCCGTCGCGATACTGCGCACCCGAATCAACCAGCAACAGCTCATTTTGGCCGATCACGCGGTTGGTCTCTTCGGTGACGCGGTAATGCATGATCGCGCCGTTCGCGCCTGACCCACAGATGGTATCAAAGCTGAGGTCATGCAGCGCATTGGTGGCCCTGCGATAGCCCTCCAGCGCCCGCACCACCGAGATTTCGGTCAGGCTTCCCGCGGGCTGGCTGTCCAGCCAGCACAGAAATTCCACCACCGCCGCCCCATCGCGCAGATGCGCCTCACGCATGCCCTGCACTTCCGCGTTCGATTTCAATGCCTTGGGCAGGCGGCAGGGATCATCGCCCCAGGACACCTCGATCCCGGTCTCGGTCAGCTCTTGTGAGATGGCCAGGGGGGCGGTGCTGCGGTCCACCCGGACCGGCCCTTGCAGCGTATGCAGCCCCGGCACCAACGCGCCGGGCGGGCGCAGGGTGACATGGTCGCCCAGATGGGCGCGGACATCGGCGTCAATCTTGGCGGAATCGGCAAACAGCGTGACCCGCGCGTCGTCATGCAGGACGGCAAAGCCCTGCAGCACCGGATTGCGCGGCACATCCGCGCCCCGGATGTTCAACAGCCAACACAGCGAATCGGGCAGGGTGATGACGGCAGCCCGCTCACCCTTGGCACGCAAGATTTCGGCCAGCCGCGCGCGTTTCGTGGCACTGCTATCCCCGGCCAGCGCATCGGGATGTACAAAGGCCAGTCCTTGCGGGGCAGGCGGCTGATCGGGCCAGATCATATCGACGAAATTCCGGGTGCCGCGCAGGGTGATGCCGCTGCCTGTCAGCGCGGTTTCAATCCGGGCAATCTCATCACGGGTGTGCAGCCAGGGATCAAAGCCGATCTCGCCCGCGTCCAGATTGTCGCGGATCCAGTCGCCGGCTGCTACCTCGGGCCAGGGGACGGGCGTAAAACAGCCCAGATCGACCTGTGCCTTCACCTGGGTGCGATAGCGCCCGTCGATGAACACTCCAGCCCGGTCAGGCAGCACGATGCAGAACCCTGCCGATCCGGTGAACCCGGTCAGCCATTGCAAGCGCTGGTCCCGTGCCGCGACGTATTCCCCCTGATGGGCATCGGCACGTGGCACGATGAACCCGGCCAGCCCCTCTGCCTGCAGAACGCCGCGCAGACTGGCCAGCCGCCCCGGACCCTGTTCCGGCGAGGCCGGACTGTCGAACGTCTGAAACATCAAAGGCCCTTCATCTTGGCAAAAATATCCCGGGGGCAGCATGACTGCGTGCAGTCTTGCGCGGGGGCGGCGCCCCCGTCTTGGCGCATCAGCTGACCCGGCGCATACCCAGAACCCGGGCCCGCATCCGTGGATCGCTGTCAAACAGCCCGGCCAGTTGTTCGGTCATCGCCCCGGCCAATTGCTCGACATCGGTGATCGTCACTGCCCGTTGGTAATAGCGCGTCACGTCATGGCCGATGCCGATGGCGATCAGTTCCACCGCCTTGCGCCGTTCCACCATGGCGATCACGTCGCGCAGGTGTTTTTCCAGATAGCTGGCGGGGTTCACCGACAGCGTGGAATCATCGACCGGCGCGCCATCGGAAATCACCATCATGATCTTGCGCGCCTCGGGCCGGGCCATCATGCGGCGATGTGCCCATTCCAGCGCCTCGCCGTCGATATTTTCTTTCAAGAGGCCCTCTTTCATCATCAGCCCCAGATTGGGCCGCACCCGACGCCAGGGCGCATCGGCGGATTTGTAGATGATGTGGCGCAGATCGTTCAGACGACCGGGGCCTTGCGGCCGCCCCTGGGCCAGCCAGCGTTCACGCGCCTGACCGCCCTTCCAGGCGCGGGTGGTAAAGCCCAGGATTTCCACCTTGACCGAGCAGCGCTCCAGCGTGCGCGCCAGCACATCGGCGCAGATCGCCGCGATGGAAATCGGACGACCCCGCATAGAGCCCGAGTTGTCCAACAGCAGCGTCACCACCGTGTCGCGGAATTCGGTGTCCTTTTCCCATTTGAATGACAAAGGCGTGGTCGGGTTTGCCACCACACGGGCCAGCCGGCCAGCATCCAGAATGCCCTCTTCCAGGTCAAACAACCAACTGCGGTTCTGCTGCGCCTGCAACCGCCGCTGCAGCTTGTTCGCCAGGCGCGACACGGCCCCCTTCAAGGGGTCCAACTGTTGGTCCAGATAGGCGCGCAGACGCTCCAATTCGGCCGGTTCGGCCAGGTCTTCGGCCTTGATCTCCTCATCGAAATCAGTGGTATAAACGGCATAGTCCGGGTCTGCGTCAGAATGAGGGGCCGGAGGCGGCGGCTCCAGCGGGGCCTCACCTTCGGGCAACTCAGCCTCATCGCCCTGTTCCATATCGGCGCTGTCTTCCATGGTGACTTGCGCCTGGGACTGGTCTTCCTGATCTTCCTGCGACTGCTCGGGGCTGGCGTCGCTCTCTTCAGAGTCCTGCTCTTCCTCGCCGCTCGATTCTGGCGAGTCCTGATCTTCCTCGGCCTCATCACCCAGATCGTCGTCGTCGGCGCGGTCGGGGTCGTCACCCAGCTGATCGCCATAGCCCAGATCAGCAATCACCTTCCGCGCCAGCCGTGCAAAAGCCGCCTGATCGGCCAGAGTGTGGTCGATGTTGCCCAGCGTCTCGGACGCCTGTTCCTCGATGAACCCCCGCCACAGATCCATCACGTTCTGTGCGCCCGGCGGCAGATCCCTCCCCGTGGCCAGATGGCGCACCAGATAGCCCGCAGCCACGGGCAAGGGCGCATCCTGTGACGAGGTGATCTGGGAATATCCCTTGCGATCAGCCTCATGCCCGATCTTGGCGTCAATATTTCCCGCCGTGCCGGGCATGTCGCGCGCGCCCATCGCCTCGCAGCGCGCGGTTTCCATCGCGTCATAGATGTCGCGCGCCAGTGGCCCCGTTGGCGCATAGCGGGCCGAGACGCCCTCATCGTGATACCTGCGGCGCAGGGCAAAGGCATCCGCGGTGCCGCGGGCCAACAAGACCTCATCGCGGGTCATGCGGCGGCTGACCTGGGGCAAGCGCACGCCGTCCTTGTTCATTCCCGGCGGATCAACGGAATAGGTCACCGTCATGTCGGGATCATCCGCCATGGTGCGGGTGGCCTCGGCCAGAGCCTTCTTGAACGGATCAGCGGGGTTGTCTGTCGATTTGTTCATGGTCTGAGCATGGCATCGGCGCCAGTCAGGAGCAAGGGCAGACGATGCGTTGTGGCTCAGGTAGGATGGGCAATATTGCCCATCCTACGAAAGCTGGAATAGGGCCAGTCCGCTGGTTCCGTCACCAGACCATGCCGCACGGGGTCTGCACGGCAATAGGCCACAGCGTCATGGTAATCACGGTCGTCGCGCACCCGGTGTTCCCAGAACCTGCGTTGCCAGAACCCGCGTTCGCGCCGCGCCCTTTGGCTGTTGCATGGGGTCTGCACCACCGGTGCTGCGTGCGACACCCGCGCCTTGAACCGCCGCCATCGTTCGGAAAAATTCACCTCATCCTCAGGCTCGGTCAGAACGGCATGCATGTGATCAGGCAGGATCACCACGGCATGCGGAATGGCCGGAAGTTCGGCAAAAGTCACACGCCACGCTGCGCGCAGTAGATCAATATGCTGGGTAAGGGATGCAGTCTCGATATCCTGCACGCAGAGCGTGAAGAAATAGGTCGATCCCGGGCTTTTGAGGCGGTGATAACTGGTCATGCCGGAATAATCCGGCAAATTGGTTAAGGCAGAGTTAGCGTAGGATGGGCAATGCTGCCCATCCGGCCTAGCGCATGGCCATTGATGCGGCCGACTCGGGCAGCTCTTCGTTGAAGCAACGCTGATAGAATTCGGCCACGGTCTGGCGCTCCAGCTCATCGCATTTGTTCAGAAAGGTCAGACGAAACGCATAGCCGACATTGTGAAAAATTTCGGCATTCTGCGCCCAGTTCAGCACGGTCCGCGGGCTCATCACCGTGGACAGATCGCCGTTCATGAACGCCGTCCGCGTCATATCGGCCACCGTCACCATCTGGCCAATCGTCTTGCGACCCTTCTCGTTATTATAGCGCGCATTCTTGGCCAGCACGATCGCCGCCTCGGCATCATGGCTGAGGTAGTTCAGCGTCGCCACCAGGCTCCACCGGTCCATCTGCGCCTGGTTGATCTGCTGGGTGCCGTGGTAAAGGCCTGTGGTGTCGCCCAGGCCCACCGTATTCGCCGTGGCGAACAGCCTGAACGATGGATGCGGCGTGATGATTTCATTCTGGTCCAGCAGTGTCAGCTTGCCGTCATGCTCCAGCACGCGCTGGATCACGAACATCACGTCGGCACGGCCCGCATCATATTCGTCAAACACGATGGCGACCGGGTTGCGCAGCGCCCAAGGCAGAATCCCCTCATGGAATTTCGTCACCTGCTTGCCATCTTCCAGCTTGATCGCATCCTTGCCGATCAGGTCGATCCGGCTGATGTGGCTGTCCAGATTGACCCGCACGCAAGGCCAGTTCAGCCGGGCCGCCACCTGTTCGATATGCGTTGATTTGCCCGTGCCGTGATAGCCTTGGATCATCACCCTGCGGTTGTAGGCAAATCCCGCCAGAATCGCCAAAGTAGTGTCGGGATCGAATTTATAGGTCGGGTCGAGTTCCGGCACGCGGTCGGTGCGCTCAGCAAACCCCTTGACCCGCATTTCGGTATCAATGCCGAAAACGTCGCGGACCGAGATGTCTTCGGTGGGTTTCATAACAGTGTCCAGCATTGCCCTGCCCAGAAAATATCCATTCCCGTTTTCATGGAGCATTCCGGCGGAGGGTGCAAGAGCAGCTGCCCCGTTCCCAATGTCGTGAGCGTGAAACCTTTTGCTGCGCTGGTGCGTATAGTTCTGCAGTTAGACTGAAAGGAACGTCCGATGAACCGTCGCTCACTACTGCTCTCTGCTGCTGCTCTCTTTGCCCTGCCACGGGTTGGCGCCGCGCAAAGCTATGAAGTCACGCTCAGCGAGGCTGAATGGCGCGCACGGCTTAGTGATGCGCAGTTCAACATTCTGCGCGAAGAGGGCACCGAGCGGGCAGGCTCCAGCCCGCTGGACAAGGTTTATGACGCGGGCACCTACCATTGCGCGGGTTGCGATCTGGCGGTTTTTGCCTCCGAGACGAAGTTCGACAGCGGCACCGGCTGGCCATCTTTCTATCAGCCGCTGGACAATGCGGTCGGCACCAAGAACGATCCCGGTATTTTCGGCAGCCGGACCGAAGTGCATTGCCGCCGCTGCGGTGGGCATTTCGGCCATGTCTTCGATGATGGACCCAAACCCACCGGCCTACGCTATTGCTTGAACGGTCTTGCCCTGACCTTCAAAGCGGCCTGAGGCGGCCGACCTTTACCCGCCCGGTCGCAAGCGCCCTTCCGCGGGTGCAGCGGCTGGGCTCAGTCGCGGAAAAAGCGGCTGTCCTTTAGCTGGTCCCAGGCCCAGACCACCTCTTGCAGCTGCTCTTCCAGACTGCGGTCACCGCCGTTCATGTCGGGGTGCAGAACCTTGATCAAGACTTTGTAGGACTTGCGGATTTCGGTCTTGGTCATGGTGTCGCGGGCGTCCAGGATTTCCAGCGCCTTGCGTTCGGTCGGCGGCAGCTTGCGGGTTGCGCCACCTGTCGGATTCACCGCGCCCGGGTTCATCGTGGCCTTTTCGCCCAGAATCGCCATCGGGTCATCCACCCCCATCCGCGCCCAGGCATTGCCGTCGCCTTGGCGCGAGAACGGTTTTGTCTCGCGGCCCCAGACCCGGTCCTTGTCAATGAATTTCTGGAAATCATCTTCGGATGAGCCCTGAAAGAAATTCCACTTCAGGTTGTAGTCGCGAATGTGGTCCTTGCAGAACCAGAAGAACTCATCCAGCAGATCGGGCGATGTTGGCGCGCGATACGACGCAGGGCGATCACAGCCGGGATTGTCGCACCGCCGACCTGTCGGCTCGGGTGCGGTGGCGCCACGTCTTGTGGCTTGTTTGCGTTTTTTATCCGCGCTGACGCGCAGGTCGAAACTGAAGGGAGGCTTTGTCGACATGGATTCTGCTGGCCTTTCCGTGCCTTTCCGACTCGGGCCTGAGAGTTTATAAGTTTCTCCGGCAGTTTGAAGGGGCTAAGCGAAAAATGACCATCACATCTGAAATAGAGGCACGATTGCACAGTGCCTTTGCGCCTCATTCGCTGACGGTTGAGAATGAAAGCCACCGCCACGCCGGCCATGCGGGCGACGACGGGTCGGGCGAAAGCCATTTTCGCGTGATGATCCGCGCCGCTGCCTTTGCCCCGATGAGCAGGGTGGCCCGTCACCGCGCCGTGCATCAGGCGCTGGGTGATTTGACCCAGCGTATCCACGCGCTGGCGCTGGATATCGACGGATAGGCCCGAAGGGCGGCCCTAGGCCGCCGCTTTGGCCTTTAGCCGATAGGCGTGCAGCAAGGGCTCGGTATAGCCCGAGGGCTGCTGGCGGCCGTTCATCACCAAATCGCAGGCGGCCTGAAAGGCGATTCCCTGAAAGCCGGGGGCCATCGGCGTATAGGCCGGATCTCCAGCATTCTGCCGATCCACCACGGCGGCCATCTTCTTCATCGCCTCGATCACCTCATCGGAGCTGACAATGCCGTGATGCAGCCAGTTGGCTATATGCTGCGCCGAGATGCGGCAGGTGGCGCGGTCTTCCATCAAGCCCACCTCGTTCAGATCGGGCACCTTTGAGCAGCCTACCCCCTGATCAATCCAGCGCACCACATAGCCCAGAATACCCTGCGCGTTGTTTTCCACCTCATGCCGGACCTGATCTGGCGACCAGCGGCGGAATTCGGCCAGGGGAATGTCCAGCACCGCATCAACATGGGCGCGGCGCCCGCCCTTGGCCAGACGTGCCTGCACCGCCATCACATCGACCTTGTGGTAATGCAGCGCATGCAGCGTGGCCGCGGTGGGTGAGGGCACCCAGGCGGTGTTGGCCCCGGCCCGCGGATGGGCGATCTTTTCGTCCAGCATTGCAGCCATCAGATCGGGCATCGCCCACATCCCCTTGCCGATCTGCGCCCGCCCCGACAGGCCGCATTCCAAACCTATATCGACATTCAGCGTTTCATAGGCGTGGATCCAGGCCTTGCGCTTGATGAAATCCTTGCGGCTGAAGGGGCCGGCTTCCATGCTGGTATGGATCTCATCGCCGGTGCGGTCCAGAAAGCCGGTGTTGATGAAGGCGACGCGGTGGCGGGCGGCGCGAATACATTCCTTCAGATTCACCGAGGTGCGGCGCTCTTCGTCCATGATTCCCAGCTTGACCGAGTTCTGGGGCAGGCCCAGAGCCGCCTCAACACGGGCAAAGATTTCATCGGCAAAGGCCACTTCTTCGGGGCCGTGCATCTTGGGCTTGACCACATAGACCGAGCCGTGGACCGAATTGCGCAGGCCGTCGGTTTTCGCCAGATCATGTTTGGCGATCAGCACGGTGATCATGGCATCCATGATGCCTTCGGGGACCTCAGAGCCATCGGGCAACAGGATCGCGGGGTTGGTCATCAGGTGGCCGACATTGCGCACCCACATCAACGCGCGGCCCTTGATCAGCAGGGGGCTGCCATCGGGGGCGCTATAGCTGCGGTCTTCGGCCAGACGGCGGGTCATTGTGCGCCCGCCCTTGTCAAAGCTCTCGGCCAGATCGCCGCGCATCAGGCCCAGCCAATTGTCATAGGCCTGAACCTTGTCTGTCGCGTCCACACAGGCCACCGAATCCTCGCAATCCATGATGGCCGACATGGCACTTTCCAGCTGCATATCGGCCAGGCAGGCCTGATCGCGCGCACCGATGAAATGGGCGCGGTCAAACACCAGTTCGACATGCAGCCCATTGTTGCGCAAAAGGACCGAGTCGGGGGCCCTTGGGTTGCCGCGGTAGCCGGCGAATTTCTCAGGGCTGACCAGCGGCAGGTCGTCGATCAGCAGGGCGCCATCCTTGACGTAATAGCGCCGCACATCGGCGTGGGACGCGCCGTCGATCGGGAATGCGTCATCCAGAAACACCCGCGCACGCGCCACGACACGGGCACCGCGGCCGCGGTCATAGCCACCCTTGGGCGGGGCAGACCCCATCGCATCGGTGCCATACAGGCAGTCATACAGGCTGCCCCAACGCGCGTTGGCCGCGTTCAGCGCATAGCGCGCGTTGGTGACCGGCACCACCAGCTGCGGGCCGGGGACGGTGGCGATTTCAGGATCAACATTGGTGGTGTCGATCTGGAATGCCGGGCCTTCGGGCAGCAAATAGCCAATCTCGGCCAGAAACGCCTTATAGGCGGAATGGTCATGCGGGCGGTCGCGGTGGGCGATGTGCCAGGCGTCGATCTGGGCCTGCAGCTCCTGCCGTTTTGCCAAGAGTACGCGGTTTTTCGGGGCAAGGTCGGCCAGCAGAGCGGCAAAGCCCGACCAGAATGCATCGACGCTGACGCCGGTGCCGGGCAGGGCGCGGGTTTCGATAAAGTTGACCAAGAGCGGGTCAACGGCCAGGCCGGATTTGGTCACGCGCGCTGTCATTGTCGCCTCCTTGCATACCGTGGCACACAATAAACCCCGGTAGGGGCTGGGGCAAGGCGGCCTGCGCCGCCATTGCCGCAAGATGCAGTGAAGCAGTTTCCCGCAGCGTTTGAAAGCAGAGCCTTTCAAAAACCGTTTGGTCCGTGGGTGATGTCATGTTACTTAGCCATATGGCTAAGCATGATCCCGACCTTTCGGCGCTGTTCCATGCGCTGGCAGACCCCACACGGCGGGCGATCCTGACGCGGCTGGCGGACGGCGAGGCGGCGGTCAGCGATCTGGCCGCGCCAACGGGCCTGCGCCTGCCCACCGTGATGCGGCATCTTGAGGTGCTGCAAGAGGTCGGACTGATCGTCACGACCAAATCCGGGCGGGTGCGGTCTTGCGCGCTGGTGCCGCAGGCGCTGATGCCGATGCGGGCTTGGCTGGACGAACAGCGCGCGCTCTGGGAGGCGCGGCTGAACCGGTTGGACGACTATGTGACCACCTTGATGAAGGAAGAGACAGATGGACCTGGACCCGAAAACTGACCTCAGCTTTACCCGCCAACTGGCCGTGCCACGTGCGCTGGTCTGGGAGTGCTGGACCCAAAGCCGCCACATCCCGCATTTCTTCGTGCCCCGCCCTCACACCGTCACCGCCTGTGAGATAGACCTGCGCGTTGGCGGCCGCTTCAACACCACCTTTGATGTTGACGGGGCTCAGGTACAAAACAACGGCGTCTATCTGGACCTGATTCATCAGGAAAAGCTGGTCTTCACTGATACTTACACAGAAGGCTGGAGGCCCGCGCCCGAACCTTTCTTGACCGCCATCCTGCTGTTCTCTGACGCCCCTGATGGCGGCACGACCTATACCGCCATTGCCCGACATCGCACGCCAGAGATCTGCCAAAGGCATGAAGACATGGGCTTTTTCGACGGCTGGGGCACGGCCACAACGCAGCTGGAAGATTACGCGAAAGGGGTGATGGGATGAGCGACGCTGCAGCCCGCACCATGGTGATGACACGCGAGATCGCCGCCCCTGTGGCTGTGGTCTGGGGGGCGTGGATGAACCCGCAGACCTTGCCGCTGTGGTGGGGCCCCAACGGGTTTACCTGCCGGACCAGCCGCATTGATCTGCGGCAGGGGGGCGAATGGGTGTTTGATATGATCGGCCCCGATGGCACGGTGTTTCCCAACCATCATCTCTATACCAATGTGCAGGCCGAACAGTGCATTGATTACACCCTGCACTGGGGCGAGAATGGCCCCAAACATGCCGACGCCCGGGTGACGTTCGAAGATCTGGGCGGGCGCACGCGGCTGGTGCTGTCGATGACTTTTGTGACCCAGGATGAACACGATCAGGCTGTCGGCTTTGGTGCGCCCGCACTGGGGCTGCAAACGCTGGCCAAACTGGCGCGGTTTGTGGGGGCTGATTAGGGGGCCGCGCGCGGGTTCTTTGGTCCCTGCGCGCCGCGGCAGCGGTCAGAGCAATAGCGCACCTGATCCCAGACCCGCGCCCATTTCTTGCGCCAGCCAAAGGGCCGTCCGCAACTGGCGCAGGTCTTTTGCGGCAGATCGGCCTTTTTCACACCGCGCGGCATCGGATGCCCTCCTTCGGCTCTGAGGGGCCAGATAGCCGCCGCACCGCGACCGTCAAGTCAGCTGCGTGCGGGGTGTTGATCCTGCCCGGTCGCACGCATAGGGTTCGCGCAATCACAGCCGGAGAGACCCATGGACGCCGCCGCACCGCAGACCATCTACCTGGCCGACTACCAGCCCTTTGGCTGGACCGTGGAAGAGGTCAGCCTGACTTTTCGGCTGGACCCGCAGGCGACGCGGGTGATGTCACGCATCCGCTTTGCCCCGAATCCTGCGGCCAAACCCGGTCCGTTCTTTCTGCATGGGGAGAATGTTACCCTGATCGCAGCCCGCATAAACGGCCAGCCGGTCACGCCTGAGGTTACCGCGCATGGCCTGACCTGTACGGTGCCCGCCGGCGCCTTTACCTGGGAGGCTGAGGTTGAAATCGCCCCCGCCGCCAATACCGCGCTGGAGGGGCTGTACATGTCAAAGGGCATGTATTGCACCCAATGTGAGGCCGAGGGCTTTCGCAAGATCACCTTTTACCCCGACCGTCCTGATGTGATGGCGCCATTCAACGTGCGGGTTGAGGGCGACATGCCGATCCTGCTGTCAAACGGCAATCCGGCGGGCGCGGGCGTGGGTTGGGCCGAATGGCACGACCCATGGCCCAAACCCGCCTATCTTTTCGCGCTGGTCGCCGGTGATCTGACCGCGCATCGCGCGCCGTTCACCACCGCCTCGGGGCGCAAGGTGGATCTGGCGGTCTGGGTGCGCCCGGGCGATCAGGACCGATGCGCCTATGCGATGGACAGCCTGATCCGGTCGATGCGCTGGGACGAACAGGTTTACGGCCGCGAGTATGATCTGGATGTGTTCAACGTCGTCGCCGTTGATGATTTCAACATGGGCGCGATGGAGAACAAGGGGTTGAACATCTTCAACTCTAAACTTGTCCTCGCCAGCCCGGAAACCGCGACCGATGATGATTATGCCCGCATCGAATCTGTCATTGCGCATGAGTATTTCCACAATTGGACCGGCAACCGCATCACTTGCCGCGACTGGTTCCAGCTGTGCCTGAAAGAGGGGCTGACGGTGTTCCGCGATCAGCAGTTCAGCGCCGATATGCGCAGCGCTGCCGTGCAGCGGATCTCGGATGTGGCGCAATTGCGCGCCCGGCAGTTTCGTGAAGACCAGGGGCCGCTGGCCCATCCGGTCCGCCCCGACAGCTTTGTCGAGATCAACAATTTCTACACCGCCACGATCTACGAAAAGGGTGCCGAGCTGATCGGCATGCTGAAAAATCTGGTGGGTGACGACGGCTATGCCCGCGCGCTGGATCTGTATTTCACCCGCCATGACGGCGATGCCGCCACGATCGAAGATTGGCTGGCGGTGTTTCAGGATGCCACGGGCCGCGACCTGACCCAGTTCAAGCGCTGGTATTCGCAGGCCGGAACGCCCCGGCTGCACGTGACCGATGATTGGGCTGATGGCACCTATACGTTGCACTTTGTGCAGGAAAACCCGCCCACTCCGGGCCAGCCCGCCAAAGACCCCAAGGTGCTGCCGATTGCCGTGGGCCTGTTGAACCCCAATGGCGATGAGGTGCTGCCCACGACCATGCTGGAGATGACAAAGGCGCGGCAAAGTTTCGCCTTTCCCGGTCTGGCCAGCCGCCCGGTCCCGTCAATCCTGCGCGGATTTTCCGCCCCTGTGGTGCTGAGGCGGCAGGTCAGTGCGGCAGAGCGCGCGCTGGTGCTGGCGCATGACACCGACCCCTTCAATCGGTGGGAGGCCGGGCGCGATCTGGCCCGCGACATGCTGGCCGCGATGGTGCGTGAGGGCGCGGATCCGGCAGCCGATTGGCTGGATGCGCTGGCGCGGCTGGCGCTGGACGACACTCTGGACCCGGATTTCCGCGCGCTGGCGCTGCGTCTGCCCAGTGACGATGATATTGCCCAGCTGCTCTTTGACCTCGGGCACACGCCTGACCCCGATGCAATCTACGCCGCCCGCCGCCGCGCCACCCAAGGGCTGGCCGAGCATCTGGCCCCGCAACTGCCCGGATTGATCGCGGCGCTAAGCGATCAAGGCCCGTTCTCGCCCGATGCCGATGCGGCCGGGCGGCGGGCGCTGAAAGGGGCGGCGCTGCGGCTGCTCTCACGGGTTGATGGCGGTCTGGCGGCGCAATCCGCTTTTGCCACGGCCAGCAACATGACCGACAGCACCGCGGCGCTGGCGGCCTTGCTGGAGATCGGGCAGGGGCAGGCCGAACTGGCCGCGTTCCAGGCGAAATGGCAGGCCAATGCCCTGGTGATGGACAAATGGTTCACGCTGCAGGTCAGCCTTGCCGCCCCGGACCAGGCGGCCGAGATCACGGCCCGGCTGACAGCATTGCCAGAGTTTGATTTCCGCAACCCCAACCGGTTTCGCAGCGTGATCGGGGCGATCAGCGCCAACCATGCGGGGTTCCACCGGGCCGATGGCGCGGGCTACCGCGTCGTGGCCGACTGGCTGCTAAGGCTGGATCCGCTGAACCCGCAGACTGCGGCGCGGATGTCGACCGCGTTTGAGACCTGGGGCCGCTATGACGCCACCCGCCAGAGCCACGCCTTGGCGCAACTGGACCGGATCCTTGCCACAAAGGGTCTCAGCCGTGATCTGGCCGAAATGGCAGCCCGGCTGCGCCAGCAGTAGCCGGTGACGAGGCGGGGTGCGGTGTCACCGCGCCCTCATCTTCTGTCAGGGCCGCGTCAGCCCTTGGCTTTGCAATAGGGTTGCACGCGCACCCAAGCCGCCATTTCGGCGCGTTTGGACGATTTGCGGAAGGGTGCCCAGTCGCCGCCCATGCCCTGACGTCCATTGCCCGCAACCATCCCGTCGCGGGCGACATTGTCCGAAAATACCTCAACTGCGCAGGCCAGATTGGCCGCGCCGTCCTTCAACGCCTTGGCCGATTGTGCAGCGCAGCCTTCGCGGCGGGCGGTCTGCGGTGAGATCTGCATCAGCCCGATATACTTGCCCTTGGCGCCCGAGGCTGCCGGGTTCCAGGTGCTTTCATATTTGGCCACCGCGCTCATCATCCCGACCCAGAAGGCGCGACGATCCGGCAGGCTGGCGGTGGCATAGCCGGGGCACCAGCTGGCAATGTCCTTTGGCACGCGGGCGGCCAGTTGGGCGTCATGGCGGGTGACGGCGGCCAGTGCGGCCCCGGTCCAGCGGGCGGCCTCTGCGCGGTGATCCCAGCGCATGGGGGGGCGTGCCGCAGGATCAGTCGTGCGGGCAAGGGCTGCGCCCATGACAGTGCCACCTGGTGCCACACAGCCCGTTAACACAGCGGCCAAAACCGCCACAAACCCGGCCCGGCGCAGCAGATGCGCCACGCAGACACCACGCGAACTCCGCGGCTGAACCATGATTCCGCCCCTTTCCTCCAGCAAACAGGTCACCTGAAACACCTCGACGGAACCGATCCAATCATGGTCTTTACACTGCCCCTTTCAGGCCTGACACCCCGCACCGGCGTGCTTGCGCGGCTTTTTGCCGCGAGGCAGGGGCGCGGCGTCGCGTCGGCGGCGGTGATGGAAATGCCGTCTTTGGCCCAGCGGTTGCATGTGCCGGTACTGGCCCAATCGGATGAAACTGCCGCGGGTCTGGCAATCCGTGCCTCCTATGCGGCGATGGCGGCGGCGGGGCAGTGGGACGGGCTGCTGGCCGCGCTGCGGATCGCCGATCAAGCGCGCAGCGTGGGGCCGGATGGGCAGCGTCTGGCGATATTGATCAGCCAGGGCGCACGCGATGCGCTGGGCCAAAGCCTGGCGCGGCGCGATTGGCCCGCCGCCGCCACCGACCTTGGCGTGATTGCCGCGGTTCAGGGCCAGCATCCCGGCGATTACACCGCAGCCCATCTTTTGGCGCAGGCGCATCTGGATCTGGGCTGGGCGCGCCGCAGCACCTCGGCCAGCACGGATGCAGATGTGCCGCGTGCGGGCTGGCTGGCCTTTTTGCACCAGACCGCCTTGGCCGAGGCGGTGCTGGAGCCATTTGATCCATTGCAGGAAATGTCGCCCCTTTTGGCTGGCACCCGGTATCTGCTGGTGCGCGGGCTGGAAGATGGTGAGGAGCTGTATCTGGACTGGTATGAGGATTGGTCGGATCTGGACCCGTCAGACGCCGCTGCCCATGCGGCCCATGCGGTGCATCTGTTGCCGAACTGGTTTGGCACCTATGCGCTGTTGGACCAGCAGGCCCGCGCGGCGATGGCACGCACGCGGGCGGCCACCGGGGCCGCGGCCTATGCCGTCTTTCATCTGTCGGCGACCGAGGCCTTGGGCGATCTGCCTGTCCGCGTGGATCTGGCGCTGTTCGTGCAGGGATTGCAGGATTTTGCGGGGCAGACCGGCTGTCAGCACCGTGCCAATATCGTGGCAGATGCACTGTCGGAACTGGACCATTCGCTGGCCGAAGATGTCGATTGCGACCCGGCCAGCCGTCAGTTGGTGCGCGCGGCACTGGGCCGACATCTGCGCGACCACTTGCGCGAGTTTCACTTTGCGACATGGCAAAACGGCCATCCCTGCATGCATTATGCCGTGACCCAGGTGTTTGGTGACGAGCTGGCCCGGGGCGAGCATATCTTTGTCGGCCCCAAAGGTCTGGTCGCCCGCCCGTCCTGAACGCCCCTCTTGCCCCGCGCAGCCACCCGCCTTAAACCCGGGCCGTGATATCGCACGACAGTCGAAGGGACGCCCATGCTTGACCTTGCTTTCACCGCGCCCAAGCCCAAGGTCATTGCAGGGGCCCAGCATGACTGGGAACTGGTGATCGGGATGGAGATCCACGCCCAGGTCGCGTCCAACGCGAAACTGTTCTCGGGCGCCTCGACCACCTTTGGGGCCGAGCCGAATTCCAACGTCTCTTTCGTCGATTGCGCGATGCCCGGCATGCTGCCCGTCATCAACGAATTCTGCGTGGAACAGGCGGTGCGGACCGGGCTGGGGCTGAAGGCGGCCATCAACCTGCACTCGGCCTTTGACCGCAAGAACTACTTTTATCCCGACCTGCCCCAGGGTTATCAGATCAGCCAGCTCTATCACCCCATCGTGGGCGAGGGCGAGGTTCTGGTGGAACTGCCGCCCGGCGCGGACGGGCAACGCAGCGCACGTCTCGTGCGGATTGAGCGGATCCATCTGGAGCAGGACGCCGGCAAGTCGATCCACGATATTGACCCCAACCTGTCCTTTGTCGATTTCAACCGCACCGGTGTGGCGCTGATGGAGATCGTCAGCCGCCCCGATATCCGTGGCCCCGAAGAGGCCGCCGCCTTTGTCGTCAAGCTGCGCCAGATCCTGCGCTATCTGGGCACCTGCGACGGCAATATGCAAAACGGCAACCTGCGGGCCGATGTCAACGTCTCAATCTGCCGTCCGGGGCAGTACGAGAAATATCAGGCCAGCCAGGATTTTTCGCATTTGGGAACGCGCTGCGAAATCAAGAACATGAACTCGATGCGGTTCATTCAGGCCGCCATTGATTACGAGGCGCGGCGCCAGATCGCCATCATCGAAGACGGCGGCAAGGTGGTGCAGGAAACCCGCCTGTATGATCCTGACAAGAATGAAACCCGCAGCATGCGGTCCAAGGAAGAAGCGCATGACTACCGCTATTTCCCCGATCCCGATCTGTTGCCGCTGGAGATTGAGCAGTCTTGGGTTGACGGCATTGCTGCCAGCATGCCGGAATTGCCCGATGCCAAGAAGGCCCGCTTTATCGGCGATTACGGGCTGACCGATTATGACGCCTCTGTGTTGACGGCCGAGCTGGATTCCTCGGTGTTTTTTGACGCCGTGGCGCAGGGCCGCGACGGCAAGATCGCCGCGAATTGGGTGATCAACGAGCTGTTTGGCCGGTTGAAGAAAGAAGGCCATGAGATCACCTCCAGCCCGGTATCATCGGCCCAGTTGGGCGGTATCGTCGATCTGATCGCGGATGGAACCATCTCGGGCAAGATCGCCAAGGATGTGTTCGAGATTGTCTATACGACTGGCGGCGATCCGGCGGCCATCGTCGAAAAGCGCGGGCTGAAGCAGGTTACCGACACCGGAGCCATCGAGGCGGCGGTGGATGAGATCATCGCCGCGAACCCGGGTCAGGTGGAAAAGGCCCGCGCCAACGCCAAACTGGTGGGCTGGTTCGTGGGTCAGGTGATGAAATCGACAGGTGGCAAGGCCAATCCGGCGGCGGTGAATGATCTGGTGGTGAAAAAGCTGGGCCTGTGATCCGCTATCTTTGGGGGTGCGGCTCTGGACCGGCCACCAGATCCTGCGCCTGTTGCAGCCATACTGCGGGTTGCTGCCAAAAACCTTTTGTTCATTTGCCCGTGAGAGGTAAAATTCGGTAAGGTCAGCCGCATGCCGGTTAGGAGACTGTGATGACTCGCTTTGAATACAAGGTTGTTCCGGCCCCGCGTCGCGGCGAAAAGGCGCGCGGCGTCAAGACGACCGAAGAGCGGTTTGCGCTGGCCCTGACCGGGCTGATGAACCGGTTGGGGGCCGAGGGCTGGGACTATGTCCGCGCCGATGCGCTGCCCTGTGATGAGCGCGCTGGTCTGACCGGATCGAGGACCACGTTCCAGAACATGCTGGTGTTTCGCCGAATCGCAGAGACGGATGCGGTCCTGCCAACCGTTGACACCGCCCCGCCCATCTTGCGCATCGCGCAGGATGAGGACGCGCCCGAGGTTAGCTCATTGCCGCCCCTGCGTCTGGGCAGTGCCGAGCCACCGTTGGGCGCGGCCCCGGCGCTGGGCCCGGCCCGGCAGGGTGTCGCGGCCGAGTAGTCAGCCAGCCGCCATCAGCGCGGCGGGAAGCACCTCTTGTACCACATCCAGCGCCGCGTCGTCGCCGATGCTGATGCGCAGGCAGCGGTCCAAGGGCGCCACCCCCGGCATGCGGATGAAGAGGCCGCGGACCTGCGCCTGCGCCAGCACGCGGCGGGCGAAATCGCCGTCGCGGCCCAGATCAATGGTCACGAAGTTGGTGGCCGAGGGCAGGGGCATCAGCCCATTTTCGCGTGCAATTGCCGACAGCCGGTCACGGCCTGCCGCGATCTGCTGGCGGATCCGGTCCAGCCAATCCTGATCGCGCAGGGCCTCCAGCGCGCCGATCTGGCTGATCCGGCCCATGCCGAAATGATCGCGGACCCTGTCAAAGGCCTGCGCCAAGGCAGGTTCAGCTATCGCATAGCCGACCCGCGCCCCGGCCAGCCCGTATCCCTTTGAAAAGGTGCGAAACCGTATCACTTGCGGGTGGTCGGCGGGGATGTCGGGGATGGTGCCGGGCGGGGCCAGATCGGCATAAGCCTCGTCCAGGATCAACAGGGTGTCGGCGGGCAGGTTGGCCACCAGATCCTCAATCACCGTGGCGGGGTGATGGCTGCCCATCGGATTGTCGGGGTTCGCCAGATAGATCAGCCGCGCCTCTGTGGTCCGGGCCGCATCCAGCAGCACCTGCGGGTCTTCATGGACGCCCAAATAGGGCACCCGGGTCAGGATCCCACCATTGCCAGTAACGTGAAAGCCGAAGGTCGGATAGGCCCCAAGACTGGTCACCACCGGCACACCCGGAGCCAGGGTCAGTCGGCAGATCAGGCCCAACAGCCCGTCAATCCCCGGGCCAACGGCCAGATTGTCCGGGCTGCAGCCGTGATGCGCCGCCAGCGCCTGCTTCAGGTCGTGATTTTCCGGGTCGCCATACATCCAGACCCCGTCCACCGCGGCCTGCATCGCGCCGCGTGCGCGAGGCGAGGGGCCAAACAGCGATTCATTGGCACCCAGCCGGGCGCGAAAGGTCTGGGCCTGCCGCCGCTCCAGCGTTTCGGGTCCGGTGAAGGGAACCGAGGCGGGCAGGGCGGCGGCATGAGGGGTCAGAAAACGTGACATCGGAAATTCGTCGCATGCAGGCTGCGGCGGCGCAAGGGGCGGGACAATTGTGCCTACGAACCTTGCTAAATTCTGTCATTCTTGATCCGGTTGCGGGTTTGACGCGTAAGAAGCTCAACCCATCAGCCGGAGATCCCATGTCCTTTGACGCAACCCCCATTCGCCCCCAACGCGTCGCCATCATCGGGGGAGGGATCTCTGGGCTGGCATCGGCCTATCTGATGGCACCGCACCACGCGGTCACCCTCTACGAGGCGGCGCCGCGACTGGGCGGGCATGCGCGCACGGTGACGGCGGGCCTGAACGGCGATCAGCCGGTCGATACGGGATTCATTGTGTTCAACTATGCCAACTACCCGCATCTGACCCGGATGTTTCAGGACCTGGACGTGCCGGTGGCCAAAAGCGATATGAGCTTTGGCGCGACGATCAACGGCGGCCAGATCGAATATGGCTTGCGCAGCTTTCGCGCGTTGATCGCGCAGCGGCGCAATCTGCTGCGTCCGGGCTTTGTCGGGATGCTGCGAGATATTGTGCGCTTCAACGCCAAGGCCGAAAGTCTGGCCACGGATGACAGAGCCACAATTGGCGAATTGATGGACGATCTGCGTCTGGGCGATTGGTTCCAGCGCTATTACCTGATGCCGATCTGCGGCGCGATCTGGTCGACACCACCGGCCGAGGTGCGCAGTTTCCCGGCGCGGTCGCTGCTGCAGTTCTTTCGCAACCACGCGCTGCTGAGTGCGTCGGGCCAGCACCAATGGTGGACGGTCGATGGCGGCAGCATCGAATATCTGCGCCGGCTGGAACATTTCCTGCGCGGGCATGGCGTGGCGATCCGAACCGGTACTGCGGTGCGTAGTGTGGTGCGCGACGGGGCGCAGGTCACCGTTCAAACCGATGCGGGGGCTGAGGCGCCATTCGATCAGGTGATCTTCGCCTGCCATTCCGATCAGGCACTGCGGCTGTTGGCGCAGCCGACGGTGCAGGAACGCGCCGCCTTGTCGGCGATCCGGTTTCAGGACAACCAGATGGTGCTGCACCGCGATGAGACTCAGATGCCGCGGCGCAAGGCGGCGTGGTCCAGTTGGGTTTACAAGGCCGATACCACCCGGCCTGAGCCCGCGGTGGGCGTGACCTATTGGATGAACCGGTTGCAGAACATCCCAGAGGCGGACCCGCTGTTCGTGTCCCTGAACCCTTCAACGCCGGTGGCCGATCATCTGATCTATGATCAAACCACGTTCCGCCATCCGGTCTTTGACGGAGCCGCCCTGGCGGCGCAGCGCCAGTTGCGCGGGTTGCAGGGCCAGAACGGCACCTGGTTTGCCGGGGCCTATACCCGCCACGGCTTTCACGAGGACGGTTTTGCCAGTGCGGCGCGGATTGCCCGCATGATGGACCGGCAGACGGCATGACCAGCGCCGTTGATCATGTGGCCGGGGTGACCGTTCATTCCCGGCGGGGCGAGATCCGGCACCGGTTCCGCTATGGCGTCGATATGGTGATGATCGACCCCGAGGCGGCGCTGTCCGCGCCCGCCCTGTTCTCACGCAACCGGTTCAACCTGACATCGGTGCAGGACCGCGACCACGGTGGGCCGATGAAGCAGGGGCAGGGTCCGGTCTGGGCGCGCAGGGTGATGGCCGAACAGGGGCTGGACCAGCCCGGTCTCAGTCTGCTGTTGCTGACCCAGCCGCGCTATCTGGGCTTTGGCTTCAACCCGGTCAGCTTTTGGCTGATCCAGCGCGGGTCGGAGCTGATCGCGGTGATCGCCGAGGTGTCCACGCCCTTTGGCGACCGGCACAGCTATTTCTGCCACCTGCCCGGATTTGCCCCAATCACCGCATCAACCTGGATCGAGACTCCCAAGACGCTGCATGTCTCGCCGTTCCAGGAGGTTGCGGGCAGCTACAAGTTTACCTTCGACTTCACGGACGCGCAGATTGCCATCCGCATCCTTCACGAACGCGGCACTGAAGGTGTGCTGGCGACCCTGTCGGGGCCGCGCCAACCGCTGACCAACGCGCTGATCCTGAAGGCCAGCCTGCGCCGTCCCTTGGGTGCCCTGCGCGGCTATATTCTGATCCACTGGCAGGCCTTGCGCCTGAAACTGAAGGGCGCGCGTTATCGCAGCCGCCCCACGCCCCCCAAGAATGAGGTGACCTGATGCTGTTTCTCAGCAATCGCGTAAAGCATGATTTTCTGGAAACCTGTGCGCGGATCCAATCCGGCAGCCTGCGCCTGCGCACGCCCGAGGGCGAGACGCTGGATTTCGGGCAGGGCAGCCCGGCGGCAGAGATGCAGATCAACGATTGGTCCGTGGTCACCGCAGTTGCCGCGCGCGGCGATGTAGGCTTGGGGGAAACCTATGTCGCGGGGCTGTGGGACACGCCCTCGGTGCAGGATCTGGCGACCGTGGCCCTGATGAACCTGGATCATTTTCGGGGTTATGCCTATGCCGGGTTCTGGAACCGGCTGAAATTCCGCGTGGTTGACCGGCTGATGCGGGCCAATTCCACCCGCGGCGCATCCCGCAACATCCGAGCGCATTACGATGTGGGAAATGAGTTTTATCAGCTGTGGCTGGACGACGGCATGACCTATTCCTCGGCGATCTTTGCCGAGGGCGACAGTGATCTGGGCCGTGGTCACAACCGCAAATATGACCGCATCCTGAACCGGCTGGGTCAGGAAGAACGCGTGCTGGAAATCGGCTGCGGCTGGGGCGGTTTTGCCGAGCGCGCCGCCGATTCCGGCCGCCATGTCACCGGGTTGACCATCTCGCCCAGCCAAAAGGGCTATGCCGATGCGCGGCTGGATGGCCGCGCCGAAATCCGGTTGCAGGACTATCGCAAGGCCGGTGGAAAATATGACAGCATCGTTTCCATCGAGATGATCGAGGCGGTGGGGCAGAATTACTGGCCGGTCTATTTCTCCACGCTGAAATCGCGGCTGGCCGAGGGCGGTACGGCGATGATCCAGGCAATCACGGTGCAAGATTCATATTTCGACATCTACCGGCGCAGCTCGGATTTCATCCGGCAATATATCTTCCCCGGCGGCATGTTGCTGTCCAATGCGGTGATCGCCGATCAGGCGCGGCGCGCTGGCCTGGTCGTGCGTGACAGCCACGCCTTCGGCACCGATTATTCCCGGACCTGTGCCGCCTGGGACGTGCGGCTGAAACAGCAATCGAACCGGATCCGCAAGCTGGGCTATGGCGACGCCTTCCTGCGCAACTGGCAATATTATCTGGGGGCGTGTGCGGCCTCTTTCGCCGTCGGTCAAACAGATGTCGTCCAGGTAGAGCTGGGCCATGTCTGACCAAGAACTGATCTGGATCATCGGAGCCAGCGACGGCATCGGAGCGGCCTTGGCCCGCGCCTGGGCGGCGCAGGGCGCGCGGCTGATCCTGTCGGCGCGCAGTGCTGACACCTTGCAAGACATGGCAACCAGCCTGGGCCCGCAGCATCTGGCGGTGCCGCTGGATGTCAGCGACCGCGCCAGTCTGGAGGCGGCTGCCCGGCAGATTGCCGCTCTGGGGTCCGTTGACCGTGTGGTCCATCTGGCAGCGATGTATGATCCGGGCCGGATTGCCGATCTGGACCCCGAGACTGCAGCGCAGATTGTTTCGGTCAATCTGACCGGCAGTTTTCACATCGCCCAGATTGCGCCCGGGCTGCTGCGCAAGGGCGGCCAATTGGCGCTGTGCGGGTCGGTGGCGGGCTATGTCGGGCTGCCGCAGGGGCAGATCTATTCGGCGACCAAGGCCGGCGTGATCAACCTGACCGAATCCCTGCGTGCCGAACTGGCCGGGCGGCTGGACGTGCGGCTGATCAGCCCGGGTTTTGTCGACACCCGGCTGACCCAGCGCAACGATTTCACCATGCCGGCCCTGTTGACCCCCGAAGCAGCCGCAAGCGCCATTATCAAGGGTCTAAACCGGCGCGGCTTTGAAGTGCATTTCCCGCGCCGCCTGACCTATGCGCTGAAAATGCTGCGGGCCTTGCCGTATTGGGTGGTCATGCCTCTGACTGGCCGTCTGGCGAAACCAGAGATCCCGTCAAGACCCCCGTGCCGATCATCATAACAGCCTTGCCGGGAGCAATCGGCATCGCAGCACCTTTACGCCGGACAATCCTGGCCGCACTGAAAGCATCAAGCCAATGAAAATCCTTGTTCTTTATCTGATTACGGCGGTGGGTTTCTTTGCCCTGGACGCCATCGGTCTGCGATACATTGTCAAGCCGGTATTCGATCGCCACGTCGCCCATCTCTACGCAGATCCGTTCCGCGTGGTGCCGGCCGCATTGTTCTATCTTGGCTATGTCGGGGGGATCCTGTGGTTTGTGTCGCTGACAGCACTGCGCAACGATGACCTGATGTCGGCCCTGATCGGTGGTGTGCTTTTGGGCCTCTTTGCCTATGGAACCTATGAGTTCACCAATTACGCAACCCTGCGCGACTGGAGCCTTCAACAGGTCGCCGTCGATACGATCTGGGGCGGTGTTCTGACCGGATTTGCTGCCTGGACCGGGGTTTTCTTTGCACGGATGATGGCGTGAGACGAGGTTTCCACGAACAGCCCGCTCTGGCTATCCAAGCAAACCTGGGTCACAGAGGACCGGAAGACATGCGCCCAAGGGGTTGATGGCGGAGAGACAGGGATTCGAACCCTGGGTCGGCGCAAACCGACAACGGTTTTCGAGACCGCCGCATTCGACCACTCTGCCACCTCTCCGCGCTTCGGGGTCGTCGTGGAGGCGGGGTTTAGACAAGAGCCAGTCCAAGCGCAAGCCCTGTTTGGCGGGCAATTCCGACGCGCTGGCAGGCGGTCGGAAAGCGGTGGGTTTCAATCGCTGACGCAGTCGTGACGAGGCTGGGGGGCGGGCTGTCCTTGGCAAGCAGGGCGGATACGCTTAGCCTTTGGCTTTATCGCCGTCGCACGGCATTTGTGCCGCGCCGGTCTGCTGATCCAAGAGGTGTCTGATGTCGCGCATATGTCTGGTCGTTCTTGCCACGGCTTTGGCGCTGGCACCGCCGCTGGTGCCGCTGATGGCCCAGACGGCACCAACCGAACAAACCACCCCCGCATCGCAAATTGACGCCCTGTCGCAGGCGATGCTGATGGGCGATGTCTTTGCGGTGATGGTGCAAGAGGGGCAGGATTACGGCACCTCTATCGAGACGCAGATGTTTCCGGGGCAGGGCGGCACTCGCTGGGCCGATCAGGTGGCGGCGATCTATGATCCGGCAACCTTGCAGGGCATGTTTGAGGCCAGGCTGCAAGAAGAGCTGGCCGATGATCCCGAGACGGTTGTCGCCGCACTCGCGTTTTTCGACACGCCCCGCATGCAAACCATCCTGAAGCTGGAGGTCGAGGCCCGTCGCGCGCTGCTGGACACCGCTGTGGAAGAGGCGGCCGAAGTCGAGGCCGAGCGGATGCAGGCCGCGCGTGACCCCAAGATGCGGCTGATCCGCGATATGATCAAAGCCTCTGATCTGATCGAGATGAATGTGGCGGGGGCGCTGTCGGCCAATCTGGCGTTTCTTGAGGGGATGGCCTCGGTCCGGGTGCCCGGCGCACCTATGGACCGCGAAGGCATGATGACCGAAGTGTGGAGCCAGGAATCCAGCATCCGGGACGAGACCTCAAAATGGCTGGTTCCGTTTCTGGCGCTGGCCTATGGCCCGGCTCCCGAGGCGGATCTGCAGGCCTATCTGGAGTTTGCCGCCTCGCCCGAGGGCAAGCGGCTGAATGGTGCGGTCTATGCCGCCTTTGACAAGGTTTTTGCCCATGTGTCTTATCAATTGGGCCGGTCGGCGGCGCTGATGATGATCGGCAATGACACCTAGGCGAACGGCTTGACAAAGGTGCCGGCGGCAGAGGATAAGCCCCCATCCAGCCCGGGGTGCGAATCCCGGGCGGATTTTGTTTTGACAATCGTCCCAACAGGGACGCGCTGTCCGAGGCGGGGCAAAACCCCATGAACACCCGAAGATCATTTGATCGGGGGGGGCCACAGGATGCGGAGCAATTGAAGGGAAGACCCATGTTCGCGGTCCTGAAGACCGGTGGCAAGCAATACAAAGTGCAGGCGGGTGACGTTCTGCGCGTTGAAAAGCTGGATGCCGCTGCTGGAGACAAGATCCAGTTCAACGAAATTCTGATGGTTGGCACCACCGTTGGTGTGCCTTTCGTCACGGGTGCGGCCGTTCAGGCCGAGGTGATCGACCAGATCAAGGGCGAAAAGACGATCCATTTCGTCAAGCGCCGCCGCAAGCACTCCAGCCAGCGCACCAAAGGCCACCGCCAGCACCTGACGCTGTTGCGCGTGACCGACGTGCTGGAAGCGGGCGCTGACAAATCGGGCGTCAAGGCTGCCATCGGCACCGCCGCTGCCCGCGTTGTCGCCCATGAGGCCCCCGGTGCCGCCAGGGTTGCAAAACCTGCCGCCGAAAAGCCCGCCAAAGCCGCCAAGGCCGAAGCAGCCCCGGCTGCCGAGGCTGCCGAGAAACCCAAGCGCGCCCGCAAGGCCGCTGAGTCGAAGGAGTAACATCCCATGGCACACAAAAAAGCAGGCGGTTCCTCCCGCAACGGCCGCGACAGCGCCGGACGTCGTCTGGGGATCAAGCTTTATGGCGGTCAGGCCGCCATTCCGGGCAACATCCTGTGCCGCCAGCGCGGCACGACCTGGTTCCCGGGTGAAGGCGTCGGCATGGGCACCGATCATACGATCTTTGCCAAGGTCGAGGGCAAGGTAAGCTTCCGCAAGGGCCTCAATGGTCGGACCTTTATTTCGGTTCTGCCCGTCGCAAAGGCAGCCGAGTAAGCCGAACCTTTACCTTTCAGGTTTATCGGGGATCGGCTGAAAGGCCGGTCCCTTTCTCATTTTCGACACGTGGTAATGGTAAACAGCGGGCGCAGCCCCCACATCAGCTGCATCAGGAGGAGGCCATGGTTCTAGACATGTCGCCAGCCGAGGACGGCCAGATTGCCGCAGGCCGCTTTGTGCTGCGCCCGGTCAGAGAGTCTGACGTGGGCCTGATCGCGCATCATGCCGGCGATCGCCGGGTGGCCGAGGCCACGCAGAACATTCCCCACCCGTTCCCCCCGGGAGCTGCCGAAGCCTATGTCACCCGCGCCATGACGCATGAGCGGCCGGGGTCGGTCTGGGTGATGGACGGCGCGCTGACCGGATTGTCCGAGCTGTTGGGCGTGATCAGCCTGAAGCCGATGGAGGTCAAGCCGGGGCAGGGCGGGCAGTCCGAAGTCGCCTATTGGGTGGCGCCGGCGTTCTGGAACACCGGCATCGCGTCCGAAGCCGTGCGGGCCTTGATTGCCGCCAACCCCTTGGGCGACCGCACCTATTTCGCCGAAGTCTTTCAGGACAACCCCGGTTCGGCCCGCGTGCTGACCAATGCGGGATTCCAGTATCTGGGCGACGCCGAGGCATTCTCGGTGGCGCGTGGCGCGCAGGTGCCGACCTGGACCTATACCCGAAAGATGGGCTGAGACGGTTCCCCAGGCCGTCGGAAAAGTCGGGGGTTTTCCCCCACCTGAACCGCCGAGCACGCCGGGGGTTTCACACCCCCGGACCCCCGTGGGATATTTGTGCCAAGATGAAGTCGGCGAAACGGCGCGGTGCTGCCACTTGAGCCTGAGGCATTTGTCCTCTATCGCGGGGACGGATTGTTCCGTGAAAGCCTGAACCGATGAAATTCCTTGATCTGGCCAAAGTCTATATCCGCTCGGGCGGCGGCGGTGCGGGATGTGTTTCGTTCCGGCGGGAGAAGTTTATTGAATTTGGCGGGCCCGATGGCGGTGACGGCGGCAACGGCGGACATGTCTGGGTTGAGGCGGTTGAAGGTCTGAACACGCTGATCGACTATCGTTATCAGCAGCATTTCTTTGCCAAGAACGGCCAGCACGGCATGGGCAGCCAGCGTACGGGCAAGACCGGCGACAGCATTGTGATGAAGGTGCCCTTGGGCACCGAGATTCTGGATGAGGATGAAGAGACCGTCATCGCCGATCTGACCGAGGTGGGCCAGCGCGTGCGGCTGGCCGAGGGCGGCAATGGCGGCTGGGGCAACTTGCGCTTCAAATCCTCGACCAATCGGGCACCGGCCCGCGCAAATCCCGGGCAAGAGGGGATCGAGCGGACGATCTGGCTGCGGTTGAAGCTGATTGCCGATGCGGGCCTCGTGGGTCTGCCGAATGCGGGGAAGTCAACCTTTCTGGCGGCTGTGTCGAATGCGCGCCCGAAGATCGCCGATTATCCCTTTACCACGCTGGTGCCCAATCTGGGTGTGGTCGGCATTGATGGGCATGAGTTTGTCATGGCCGATATTCCCGGTCTGATCGAAGGTGCGTCCGAGGGGCGGGGTCTGGGCATGCAGTTTCTGGCCCATGTGGAACGGTGCAAGGTGCTTTTGCATCTGGTCGATGGCACCTCATCCACCATCACCAAGGATTACCGCACCATCGTGAAGGAGTTGGAGGCCTATTCCGAGATTTTAGGCGACAAGCCGCGGATCCTGGCCTTGAACAAGATTGATGCGATGGATGCCAAGCAGATCGCCGATCGCAAGCGTGCCTTGGAAAAGGCCAGCGGCGGGGCAGTGCATGTGATCTCGGGCGTGGCGGGCAAGGGCCTGCCGCAGGTGTTGCGCGATCTTTACGCCACCATCCAGGGCGAGGCCCCGCAAGAAGAGACCGGCCCGTGGCAGCCGTAAACCTGACGGCGCCCGATATCCGCGCGGCCAAGCGGCTGGTGGTCAAGATCGGATCGGCGCTGTTGGTGGACCGCAAGACCGGGTTGAAGCAGGCTTGGCTGTCGGCCCTGGCGCTGGATGTGGCCGAGGCCCGGCTGGCAGGCACCGATGTGGTTCTGGTGTCGTCAGGCTCGATCGCGCTGGGGCGCAAGGTGTTGGATCTGGGCGATGGCGCGCTGACGCTGGAGCAGGCCCAGGCGGCGGCGGCCGTGGGGCAGATCCGCCTGGCGCGCGCCTATGAAGAGGTGTTGGCGCCGCATGGCATCATCACCGCGCAGGTTCTGGTCACGCTGGAGGATACCACCGACCGCCGGCGTTATCTGAACAGCCGCGCCACGATGGAGACGCTGCTGTCCTATGGCGTGGTGCCTATCGTGAATGAAAACGATACGGTGGCGACCGATGAGATCCGCTTTGGTGACAATGACCGGTTGGCAGCGCAGATTGCGGTGACGGTGGGAGCGGATCAACTGGTGCTGCTGTCGGACGTGGACGGGTTCTATAGCGCCAACCCCAAAGAAGACGCCTCGGCCACCCGCTTTGACGTGGTCCACACCATCACGCCCCAGATTGAGGCGATGGCGGGGGATGCCATTTCAGGCCTGTCCAAAGGCGGGATGAAGACCAAGCTGATGGCGGCGCGCACGGCGGTGGCGGGGGGCTGCGCCATGGCGATCATGGAAGGCAGCGCCTTGCGGCCGCTGACAGCGCTGGCCAAGGGCGCAAACCGAACTTGGTTTGTGGCCGGGGCTGACCCGCAGCTGGCGCGCAAACGCTGGATCAATGCGATGAAACCCAAGGGTGAGCTGATGCTGGATGCCGGCGCGGTAACCGCGCTGCGGGCGGGAAAAAGCCTGTTGCCCGCCGGGGTGACCAAGGTGACGGGCAGCTTTGGGCGCGGAGAGCCGGTGGCGATCCTGTCGCCTGAGGGGGCGGTTCTGGCCAAGGGGCTGGTGCGCTATACGGCGATTGAGGCGCGCAAAATCGCGGGCCACCGCTCGGGTGAGATTGCGGCGATCCTGGGGTATGAGGGCCGTGCTGCCTTGGTGCATCGCGACGATATGGTGTTGTGAGAGGCAAATTTCGTCGAAAACGTTTGTGGCCCGGGGGTCGCGGAGAGCAAGTCATGAATAGCGAAATCACCGATCTGATGGCCGTCATCGGCGGTAAAGCGCGGGCGGCTGCGGCGGAACTGGCCTATGCCTCATCCGAGCGCAAGGCGGCGGCGCTGATCTCAGCAGCGGCGGCGGTCTGGGCGCGGCGGCAGGAAATACTGGACGCGAACGTCATGGATCTGGCGGCCGCCAAGGCCAAAGATCTGTCGCCCGCAATGATCGACCGTCTGACCCTGAATGAAACCCGCCTGCGGGGCATCGTCGATTCCTTGCGCATGGTGGCTGAGGCGCGCGATCCGGTAGGCCGGACCTTAGATGAATGGGAGAGGCCGAATGGCCTTCATATCCAACGGGTTGCGACCCCGCTGGGTGTGATCGGGGTGATCTATGAATCGCGTCCCAATGTCACTGCAGATGCGGGTGCGCTATGCCTGAAATCCGGCAACGCCGTGATCCTGCGCGGCGGCAGCGAAAGCTTTGAGACCTCTGAGGCGATTCACCTATGCATGGTTCAGGGCCTGCGTGAGGCGGGGCTGCCCGAGGCCGCAATCCAGCTGATCCCCACCCGTGATCGCCAGATGGTCACGGCGATGCTGCGCGCGACCGACTACATTGACGTGATCGTGCCGCGCGGTGGCAAAGGGCTGGTCGGATTGGTGCAGGCCGAGGCGCGGGTGCCGGTCTTTGCCCATCTGGAAGGCATCTGCCACATCTATGCGGACCGCGACGCCGATCTGGCAAAGGCCCGCGCTGTTGTCTTGAACGCCAAGACCCGACGCACCGGTATCTGTGGTGCGGCGGAATGCCTGTTGATGGACTGGCAGTTCTACACCAGGCACGGGGCGGTTCTGATCGAAGACCTTCTGAAAGCGGGGGTTGAGGTCCGTGCCAGCGGCGAGCTTCTCAAGATCCCCGGCACCGTCCCTGCAGTGCCGGATGATTTCGGGCATGAGTTTCTGGACATGATCATCGCGGTCAAGCTGGTCGATGGCGTGGATGAAGCTATCGACCATATCCGTCAGTATGGCAGCCAGCACACCGAAGCCATCCTGACCGAAAATGACGCCACTGCCGCGCGGTTCTTTGAACGGCTGGACAGCGCGATCCTGATGCGCAACGCCTCAACCCAGTTCGCCGACGGCGGCGAATTCGGCATGGGCGGCGAGATCGGCATTGCGACCGGTAAACTGCACGCCCGCGGCCCGGTGGGGGCCGAGCAGCTGTGCAGTTTCAAATATCTGGTCACCGGGGACGGCACTATCCGCAGCTGAGGGTCCGGCTAAAGCGGTTTGCAATCAATCTGAATCAGATTGATTGCAAACCAAGACATGCACAGGTTTGGCCATGTTGCGTTTTGCGTTTGGCCTGCTGCATCCGATCAAACGCAAAACGCCTTAAAAGCTCAGCTTGATTGTGGTCTCGCGCAATTCGGCGACCAGCCGCTTGCCCTGGGTGTGCAATTCTTCTGGCACCAGCGCGAAATGCACTTGGCCTGCGGCAATCGCGGCTGGGGCGTGGCGTTCGCTCAGCACCTCCCACAGGGCGGGGTCGATCTTCAGGCGCGGTGCTTCGGCCTGCATGACCCAACCGGTTTCCAGTTTCTCTATCCGGATTCGACCGCCATAGGCCATGGCGGTCTCCAGGCATTGCAGCAACAGGAACGCCAGTTTGACATCGCGGCGCGCCAGATCGGTGGGGCTGATCCATTCCACCTGCAATCGCCCACCACGGGTCATGTCGGCGATGATGCCCGCCGCCTCTCCGCGCCCGATACGCTGATCCACCCCGGCCATGCCATAGGCCACCCGGAAAAACCGGATCCGCGCATTGGCGTTGGCCACACTTTCGGCAATCAGCGCCAGTTCCGGCGTCGCGGCCGCGCCATCCATCATCAACAGCTCTACCCCATTGCCGATCGCACCGATCGGGCTGATAAGATCGTGGCAGATCCGTGATCCGATAAGGGCGGCGAGGTCGGGCTTGTCTTGCATCATCTGGGCCTGTGACTAAGGGGGGGAAATGCGCGCGTTATTGGAGCCGGGAATGATCGTGCGCCACCCCCAGCGGCCCGAGTGGGGCCCGGGTCAGGTGCAGTCCGTCATCGGCGCGCGCGTCACGGTGAATTTTGAACATGCCGGCAAGGTAGTGATCGACATCAGCCAGGTATCCCTTTCGCCGGACTATACGGTCTGACACGTATAGTGGGTATTCCTTCGGCCATTGCAACCTGAGATAGGCGCGCGCCTGCAACAGCGGTCGGGCACAGTTGCAATGCACCGCGCGCATGGCTAAGTCAGGGGGCGGTTGCGACCCGGATCCTCCGCGGCGCGGATGGGCAAGAGGATCATGCAGCCGGAAGACAGCCCCTATAGCCTGCGGCTTGCAACTGGCACACCCGATATTGCGGGCGCACAGCGTTTGCGTTACCGGGTTTTTGTGCAGGAATTGGGTGCAGATGGCCCGATGGTCGATCATGCCGCCCGGCTGGAGCGCGATGCGTTCGATGCGATCACCGACCACTTGATCCTGATCGACAACAGCGTCGATCCGGCCAGTGGCGATCATGTGGTGGGGGCGTATCGGCTGTTGCCCTCGGACCGGCTGGCGCCCGGACAGCGCTTTTATTCGGAAGACGAATATGACCTGACGCCGCTGCGCGCCTCTGGCCGGCGGCTGCTGGAGCTGGGGCGCAGTTGCATTCACCCCGATCATCGCGGCGGCACCGGCATGTTCCATCTATGGAACGGTCTGGCCGACTATGTGCTGGATCGCGGCATAGAGGTGCTGTTCGGCGTGGCCTCGTTTCATGGCACCGATGTTGCGTCACTGGCGCAGCCCTTGTCCTGGCTGGCGCATCATCATCTGGCCCCAACCGATATGCGGGTCACCGCCCGTCCACCGCATCGCGCCGAGATGTGCCGGATCCCGGTCGAGGCGCTGGACCGCCGCGCCGCCATGCTGCTGATGCCCGCGCTGATAAAAGCCTATCTGCGGCTTGGCGGCTTTGTCGGCGATGGTGCCTGGGTGGATCATGCCTTTAACACCACCGATGTCTGTCTGGTGATGGACACTGGCCGGATGTCAGCCAAACACCGCGATTTCTACATCCGCAAAAAGGCCGCTGGATGAGCGTGCCTTGGGCTGATGACCGCCCCCGACCGCGGCGCACTGGCCCGAGGGGCTGGCTGCGGATCATCTTGCGTGGCGCGGCTTTGGCGGTGGTTTGCTACGGCGGGCTGGCACTGCTGTTGCTGGTGCGGCTGGTTGAGGCGCCGCTCTGCGGCCCGTCGCGCCCGATCACCCCCCATATCACCCAAACCGTCTGCCGGACGTCTCTGCGCATCATGGGCCTGCGGCTGCGCGTTTCAGGTGTGGCGATGCGCGACAAGGGCGCCATTGTCGCCAATCATGCGGGCTGGCTGGATATCTTTGTGCTGAACGCAGTGCAGCGGGTCTATTTCGTGTCCAAATCCGAAGTCTCGGCCTGGGCCGGCATCGGCTGGCTGGCCCGCGCCACCGGCACCGTGTTCATCAAGCGCCGCGGGGTTGAGGCCAAGCTGCAGCAAACCGTGTTTGAAGACCGCCTGCGCGACGGCCACCGCCTGTGCTTTTTCCCCGAAGGCACCAGCACGGATTCCCTGCGCGTGCTGCCGTTCAAATCCTCGCTGTTTGAGGCGTTTTTTACCCATGGGCTGGAGCGCGTGCTGCATATCCAGCCGGTCACGGTGATCTATCACGCGCCCGCAGGCACGGATCCGCGGCTCTATGGTTGGTGGTCCGACATGGATTTTGTCAGCCATTTGAAAACGGTTCTGGCCGCCCCCAGACGTGGCCGGGTTGAGGTGATTGTGCACCCGCCAGTTCCGGTTGACGGCTTTGCCGATCGCAAACAACTGGCGCAATATTGCGAACGGGTGATCCGCACCGCGCATGTGCTGGCCGAAAGCTGACCGGGCCGTGCCCCTTCATCTTGGCAAAAATATCCCCGCCGGAGGCCAAGCGCCAAAGCATGGTGCAAAGGTGAACGGATCAGCCCAACGGGGCCAGCAGGGTTTGCAGAGCGGCCGCGGGATCGTCCTGGCCCCAGATTTCTTCGCCGACGGCAAAGAAATCGGTGATCGTGCCAAAGGTTGCGATCAGCTCGGCGGTCAGCCCGCCTTCGGCAATCACCGGCACTTCGATCATCTCTGACCACCATTGAAACAGCGGCTGATCGGCCATCGACCCGTCACCAAGACCGGTGGCCCCGACCGGACCAAAGGCCACATAATCCGCGCCGGCTTCGGCAGCCGAGATGCCTTCATGCCGGGTGACCCCGCAAAAGGCGCCGATGATGGCATCCGCGCCCAGATCCTTGCGGGCCTTGCGCAGGTTGCGCGCGCCATCGGTTAGATGCACGCCGTCCAGCCCCAACCGTTCGGCCAAGGCGATGTGATTGTCGATCACGATGGCCACGTCGCGGGCATGGGTCACTTCGCGGCAGGCGTCGGCGGCGCGTGACAGGATGTCGGCATCCTTGCTTGCCAGCGACAGCCGCAGGCAGGCCACGTCAACAGCCTCAAGCACCCGGATCAGTTGGCCAGGAAAGGTCTCCAACTCAAAGGCGGGAGGCGTGATCAGGGTAATCTGCGGGCGGTCTTCAGCGGCCATGGCGGTCCTCGGGTGTCGTGACAGCCCTGCGCTTAGCAGCCTTTGGCGGGCTTGGCTACGGGGCGCGCGTGGCCTTGTCTGGGGCGGGGGGCTGGCGTATCAGACGGGCAGCTTTGGCAAAGGGCGGCGCATCGCGATGATTTCTCCGGTATTCATTCTGGTCCGTCCGCAGATGGGCGAGAACATCGGCGGGGCCGCGCGGGCGATGCTGAACTTTGGCCTGGACCGGATGCGCATTGTCGATCCGCGCGACGGCTGGCCGAACCCCAGGGCGGTGGCGATGGCCTCGGGGGCGGGGCGGGTGTTGGATCAGGCCGGGCTTTTTGCCGATGTGGCGGGGGCGGTTGGCGATTGCGATTTCGTCTTTGCCACCACGGCACGGGGGCGCGAATTGGTCAAAGAGGTGGTCACGCCTGAACGCGCCATGGCGATGACCCGCGCAATGGCCGCACAAGGCAAGAAGGTCGGCGTTCTCTTTGGTCCTGAGCGGGCCGGGCTGGAGAATGACGACATCGTGCAGGCCAATGCCATTGTCACCGTGCCGGTGAACCCGGATTTCTTTTCGCTGAATCTGGCACAGGCCGTTCTGCTGATGGGCTATGAATGGGGGCGGCAAGGGGCGGATGTGCCGCCTTCGGTGCTGGAGCTGGCGGGCAAGGACATGGCCGACCGGGCCGAAGTGCAGGCCCTGGGTGACCATTATCAGGACCGGTTGACCGATGCGGGGTTCTTTTTCCCGCCCGACAAGGCACCTGCGATGCAGACCAACCTGCGCAACATGTGGGGGCGGCTGGCCCTGACCCGGGCCGAGGTGCAGACCTTTCACGGCATGCTGCGCCAGATCGCTTTTGCGCTGAGGCGGCAGGGCGGTGACGGTCCGCCGCAGGCTTGATCGCACCCAACCCATCGGCGGAAAAGCGAAAGCTGGTGGGCAGTTGCCCTTTGCGGGCCAGCCCGGATCCGATAGGCTGACGCAAAACCACGACAAGGGGCAGGCCATGATCTCGCGACGCATCTTTACCGCAACCGCATTGGGTGCGCTGACCTCGGCCTGTGTGCCCACGGGCGGGATGGGGCGGCCTTCGGTTGGCTCGGGCGGGCAGTCAGCACCGCCGCAGCCCGTGCCGGATGCGGGCTGGGACGCCTGGGTAGCGGCCTACAAGGACCGCGCGGCGGCGCGGGGCGTGTCGCGCGGCACCATTGATGCGGCGTTTCGGGGTGCCGGTTTCCTGCCTGAGGTGATTGAAAAAGACCGCAACCAGACCGAATTCAAACGCTCGACCGAAGATTATCTGAACATCGCCGCGTCGGATGAGCGGGTCTCGCTGGGCCGGTCTAAATATGCCGCGTATTCGGGTGTGCTGAATGCGCTGCAATCGCGATATGGCGTGGATTCGCAGATCATTGCGGCGGTCTGGGGGCTGGAGAGTTTCTTTGGCACGCGGCGTGGCAATGTCCCGGTGATCTCGGCTCTGTCAACGCTGGCCTATGAGGGGCGGCGGGGTGAGTTTTTTGAGGGTCAGCTGACCGCGGCGCTGCGGATCTTGCAGCGCGGCGATACCACGGCGGGCCAGATGACCGGCAGCTGGGCGGGGGCGATGGGGCATACCCAGTTCATTCCGACCAGCTATCTGGAGTTTGCGGTGGACTACACCGGCGACGGCCGCCGCGATATCTGGGGCGAGGATCCGTCGGATTCGTTGGCCTCAACCGCGGCCTATCTCAGCCGCTCGGGCTGGGTGTCGGGGCTGCCCTGGGGGATGGAGGTGGCGCTGCCATCCGGGTTCTCGGGCGGCCTGTTGGGGCGCGGCAAGGGAAAATCCGCGGCGGAATGGTCCGCCTTGGGTGTGCGCTCGGCCACCGGGCAGGCATTGGCGGCGGGGTCGATCATCGCGCCGGGGGGGCTGGGCGGCCCGGCCTTTCTGCTGACGCGGAATTTCGCGGTGATCCTGCGCTATAACAACGCCGAGAATTACGCGCTGGGCGTGGGGCACCTCAGCGACCGCCTGACCGGGCGCGGCCCGCTGAGCGCCAGTTTCGGCCCCGATGCAACCGGGCTGACCAAGGCTGACCGACAAGAGGTGCAGCGCCGGCTGACGGCGGCAGGCTTTGACACCGGCGGCACCGATGGTGTGATCGGCGCGAAATCAAAGGCCGCGATCGAGGCCTATCAGGCCAGCCGCGGGGTGGCAGTGACGGGCGTGCCCGGGACGGATCTACTGGCGCTGCTGCGGCGCTAGGCCCGGCGGGCGGCGCCTCTGGCGAGAGTATTTGTCAAAGAGCAAACGACTGGGGGCGTTCCTTTGGGGGCGGGGTCTTGAAGGGGGCGGGGCGGCGGCCTAGTGTCCAGCCGGACTGATGCGGGGGCCGGAATGATACAGGGCCCGGAATGATACGGGGGGCGGGGCGCCATGGCTGGCAAACGAAGCATCTTTGAAGACGTCGGCAGCGGGACCACGCCTGTCGAGGTCAGGGCTGGCGGTCTGATCGACGGCGCGCCAAAGGGCGCGCGGCGGGCGATCCGGGGTTGGCTGGTGCTGGTCTTCTTGATGGTTGTCACGATGATTCTGGTAGGCGGGCTGACCCGTCTGACGGATTCGGGCCTGTCGATTACCGAATGGAACGTCTTTACCGGTGCCATTCCGCCGTTGTCTGAAGCGGCTTGGATGGCGGAGTTCGATAAGTACAAGAATATCCCCGAGTTTCAGCTGCAAAACCGGGCCATGATGTTGGAAGAGTTCAAGGTCATCTATTGGTGGGAATGGTCGCACCGCGCATTGGGGCGAGTCCTCGGGCTGGTCTGGGCGGTGGGTTTTGTGTGGTTCTGGCTACGCCGGCAGATCCCAGCGGGCTGGACGGTACGGCTGCTGGCAGTAGGAACCTTGGGCGGGCTGCAGGCTTTGATCGGCTGGTGGATGGTAACCTCTGGGCTGGAGGGAACGCAGGTTGATGTGGTCTCCTGGCGGCTGGCGACGCATCTGGGGCTGGCTTTTGCCATTCTGGGACTGTTGGCCTGGTATGTGATGGATCTGTCGCGCAGCGAGGCGCAGTTGATGACGGCGCGGCGCGGGCGCGAGGCCAAGCTGTATTCCATGGCAACCGGTCTGATGCATTTTGCCTTTTTGCAGATTCTGCTGGGCGCACTGGTGGCGGGCATCGACGCAGGCCGCGCCTTTCCGACATGGCCGGACATGAACGGCCAGTTCTTCCCGGCCGATGCGTTCTATGTGCCGGACGGGCAGGGCGGGCAATTGCCGGTCTGGATGGCATTCCTGGAAAACGCCGGGCTGGTGCAGTTCATGCACCGGATGTCGGGATATCTGATGTTTGCCTTTGGCATGGTGGTCTGGCTGCGGGGGCGCAAATCGCCGCATGGCAACACCCGGTTTGCCTTTGATATGGCGTTCGGCATGTTGTTGGCGCAGATCACCCTGGGCATCGTCACGGTGCTGCAGGCGGCCACGCTGCATGTTGCGATCACCCATCAGTTGGGTGCGATCATCCTGTGGGTGCTGATCCTGCGCGCGCGGCATGCGGCACAATACCCGGTTGCGGGATCTATTCGGAAAGGAACGGCCTGATGCGGAATGATGCTTTTGCCGAAGTGATGGCGCTGGCGCGGCAGACGGCCGCGTTGGAACAGGTGGCGGGCCGTCTGGGCTGGGATCAGGAAACCACCATGCCGCAGGGCGCGGCCGAGCAGCGCAGCGAAGAGATGGCGGCGATGCAGGGTGTCTTGCATGCGCGGCGCACCGATCCGAGGCTGGCTGAACTGTTGGCGGAGGCCGAGGCACCGGACCCCGCGGGGGCGGCGCAATTGCGTCAGGTGGCACGGGCCCATGCGCGCGACAGCAAGGTTCCCGCCGCTTTGGCGCAGGAAATCGCACGGGTGACCAGTGTGGCGCAAGGCATCTGGGCGCGGGCGCGCGCGGCCGAGGATGTGACGGCGTTCTTGCCGACGCTGGCCGAGGTGATCGCGTTAAAGCGCGAAGAGGGCGCGGCTTTGGCCCAAGGGGGTGATCCCTATGACGCCTTGGTGGATGACTATGAGCCGGAGATGACCGGGGCCGAGATTGCCGCCATGTTCGCCGCGATGCGGCCGCGTCTGGTCGCCCTGCGGGAGCGGGTTCTGGGATCGGACCGCCGCCCCGCCGCGCTGACCGGCAGCTATTCGGCTGACACCCAGATGCGGCTGGCGCGCAATCTGGCCACGCGCTTTGGCTATGACTGGACGCGCGGGCGGCTGGATATGGCGGTGCATCCGTTCAGTTCAGGATCGGCCAATGATGTGCGGATCACCACGCGGGTGGCCGAAGGCGACCCCTTCAACTGCTTTTATTCCACCATCCATGAGGTCGGCCATGCCGCCTATGAACAGGGTATCGACCCCGACTATGCACTGACGCCGATCGGGCACGGTGTGTCGATGGGGGTGCATGAAAGCCAGAGCCGGATCTACGAGAACCAGCTGGGCCGCAGCCGCGCCTTTACCGGCTGGTTGTTTGACCAGATGCGCGAGCGGTTCGGCGAATTCGGCATCACCTCTGACGATGAGTTTTTTGCGACGGTAAATCGGGTTCAACCCGGGTTCATCCGCACCGAGGCCGATGAAGTGCATTACAACCTGCATATCATGATGCGTTTTGATCTGGAGCGGGCGTTGATGCGGGGCGATCTGCAGGTGGGCGATCTGCAGGCGGCCTGGAATGACCGCTTCCGCGCCGATTTCGGCGTGGTGGTGGATCAGCCCAGCCTAGGGGTGTTGCAAGATGTGCATTGGTCGGTCGGGCTATTTGGCTATTTCCCGACCTATACCTTGGGCAATCTCTACGCCGGCTGCCTGCATCAGGCGCTGCGCGCTGATCTGCCGGATCTGGACACCGATCTGGCGCAGGGTGAGTTGGCGCGCGCCACGGGATGGTTGCGCGAAAATGTGCAGCGCCACGGCAGTCTGTATGAGCCGCGTGAGGTGATCACCCGGGCCTGTGGCCGTGCGCCCGATGCGGGCCCGCTGCTGGACTATCTGGAGGCCAAATTCGGCCAGATCTACAATCTGTAAAAGTCTGCTGGTGCGCCAAACCGGCGCGCCGTCAGCTCCAGTCGGGTTTGCGCTTTTCCAGGAAAGCCTGAATGCCCTCGGCGGTGTCGCGCCACAGCATGTTTTCCACCATATTGGCCCCGGCTGCGGCATAGGCCTGATCCAGCGGCAGGCCGATCTGGTCATAATAGCCGGATTTGCCGATCTTGACTGCGGCGCCCAGCTTGTCCGCCACGGTGCGTGCCAGGGTTTGCGTGGTCTGGTCCAGCGCATCCAGTGCGGCGATGCGGTTGACCAACCCGACCTCGCGGGCGCGGGGGGCGGTGATGAATTCGCCGGTGGTCAACATCTCGAACGCGACGGCGGGGGGGATCTTGCGGGTCAGCGCCACCATCGGGGTGGAACAGAACAGGCCGATATTCACGCCATTGACGCCAAAACGGGCGTCTTCGGCGGCGGTGACCATGTCGCAAGAGGCGGCCAGTTGGCAGCCGGCTGCGGCGGCCAGCCCGTGAACCTGCGCGATGACGGTCTGGGGCAGGGTGGGGATGCGCGTCATCACGCGGGCGCACAGCTGAAAAAGTGTGGCAAAGGCGGCGGCGCCCTGATCGGGGGCGGCGCGGGCGGCCTGCATTTCCTTCAGATCATGGCCAGCCGAGAACACCCGGCCCGCGCCGCGCAAGATGACCACCCGGATCGCGGGGTCTTTGGACAGGGTCTCAAAGGCCGCACCCAGCGCCATCAGCATCGGCGTGGACAATGCATTCAGGCTGCCGGGGGCGTTCAGCACCAGCGTGGCGATCGGCCCGTCATCGCTGCGCAGCAGGATCGGTTCGGGAGAAGCGGACATGGGGCCTCGCTAATGGAGTTACTTGCGCAAGGCTATGCCGCAGGGCGGGCCTTGCCAACCGGTATCAACGACCAGGCCCGCGACCGGGTGGCGGCGGGCTCTGGCCTGAACCTGACGGCGATGGATCAGCTTTTGGCCTTGGCAAAGCGGCCGCCGATCTGGGCGCCGCTTTCGATGATCAGTGTGGCGTAGGTCACATCCGCCGAGACATGCGCCGAGGCGCGCATGGTAAAGCTGTCGCAGGTAACCTTGCCATCGACATGGCCCTTGATCTCAACCGCGCCCGCGTTGACAGCGCCCGAGATGCGGCCCTCTTGACCGATGGTCACGATATTGGCGGTGATGTTGCCGTCAATCTCACCCAGCACTTCGACGGTGCCGGAAGAGGTGATGTCACCGGTGATCTTCAGATCGCCACCCAGGATAGAGCGGTCGGCATTGCTGCTGCCGGCCGGGCGGGCAGATGGCGGGGCGCCAGTGGGCGCGGCGGTGGGGTCAGCAGTCTTCGAGAACATCGGGTCCGTCCTGTATGGCAACCCCTTGATAAGCTCTATTCGCTGGCCGGTGGTCAAGGGGGCTGCGGCTGCCAATTCCGTGATTGGCGGATTTCCCGTCGCAGGGGGGCGCAAAAGGGCCTGACAAGGCTGCGCACAGATGATTGGATGCGTCTTGAGGCCGGGCAAGGGAAAGGGCTGTGCGTTGTCAGATGGGTTCTTCATTCCGGTGCCGGGGCTGGATCTGCCGCGATTCGCAGGCATCCCCACCTTCATGCGGCTGCCGCATGTGCCGTTTCAGCATCTGCGTTTTGCGAAGGTCGAGGTTGGGCTGATCGGCCCCAAGCGCTATTGTCTGATCGGCATCCGTGGCATCCGTGGCATCGCCTATTGCCGTGAGGACTGGGACTTTGCCGCCGCGAACGGCAACCGCATTATCCCGGTGGAAGAGGTCCACGCCCGTGAGGCTGGCGATGTGATGGCTGAGGCGCGCCAGATTGTGGGGCAGGGGCCGTTTTATGTCACCTATGATATTGATTTTATCGACCCGACCTTTGCGCCCGGCACCGGCACGCCCGAAGTGGGTGGGCCGAGCAGCTGGGTTTCGGTGCAGGTGGCGCTTGGCCTGCGCGGGTTGGACATTGTGGGGGCGGATCTGGTTGAGCTTTGGCCGCCGTTCGATGCCTCAGGCGGGACGGCCTGGCTGGGCGTTTCGCTTATGTTCGAGATGCCGTGCTCAATGGCCGGGGCGCTGCCCCGGTCTCCGGAGTATTTGGACCAAGATGAAGGATAAGAGTCGATGAAAGCCGAGATGATCTTAACCAATGCGCGGGTCCTGACAATGGACCCGGATCGGCCAAGGGCCGAAGCGGTGGCTTTGGCGGCGGGGCGAATTCTGGCGGTCGGCAGCTGCGCCGAGGTTGAGGCGTTGGCCGGGCCGCAGACCCGCATGATCGACGCTGGCGGGCGGACATTGTTGCCGGGCTTTGTGGAAAGCCATCTGCATCTGGTGCTGGGCGGGTCTGAGCTGGTGCAACTGCAACTGGGCGGGGTCGAGGGCGCGCAGTCGCTGAAGACGGCCTTTGCGGATTATGCCGCCGCGAACCCCGACCGTGCCCTGTTGATGGCGCAAGGCGCAGCCTATGAAATTCTGGACCGTCCGGTGACCCGTCAGGATATGGATGCGGTGCTTTCGGAACGCCCGATTGCGATGATGTCGCCGGACCACCACACTGTCTGGGCCAATACGCTGGCGCTGACGCAGGCCGGGCTGTTGCACGGGGCCGCGATGCCGCATGGCCATGAGGTGGTGATGGCGGCTGATGGCACTGCCACGGGTGAGCTGCGTGAGTTTGAGGCCTTTGGTCCGGTGCTGGCGCTGGGCGGTGAGGCGCATCTGCAATTGGGGATCGCCACGGGGGGCGAACCGAACCCCTGGCCCGATGCCGCCTTGCGGGCCGCAGATCGTGACAAGGTGGCGGCGGGGCTGGCGCATTGCGCAGCACACGGCATCACCTCAATGGTGAACATGGATGGCAACCGCTACACTTGTGTTCTCTTGAAAGAGCTGGAGGCCGAGGGGCGGCTGACCGCGCGCGTCAAGGTGCCGTTCCATTTCAAGCCGCATATGGACCTGGATGAGCTGGACCGAGCTTCGGCCATGACGGCCGAATTTACCGGCGATTGGGTGACATCTGGCTTTGTGAAAATGTTCCAGGATGGCGTGGTGGACAGCCGCACGGCTTATATGCTGCACGATTACCCCGGCACGACGGCCCGCGGCGAGCCGCTGTTTGTTCCTGAGCGGTTCAAAGAGATCTGCGCCGAGATTGACAGGCGTGGGCTGCAGATCGCCGTGCATGCCATTGGCGATGGCGCGGTGCAGGTGACAATTGACGGCTATGAGGCGGCGCAAACGGCCAATGGTCCGCGCGACAGCCGCCACCGGATCGAGCATATCGAGCTGATCGACCAAGGCGATATTCCGCGCCTTGGGGCCTTGGGCATCACCGCATCGGTGCAGCCGCCGCATCCGCCCGGCGCGATGGACTTCCCGCTGTCGACCATGGAGACGGTGATGCACCGCCATCGCTGGCGCGATGCCTATCTGTGGAAGACGCTGGTCGATCACGGCGCGCCTGTCGCCTATGCCAGCGATTGGCCGGTGACCGATGTAAGTGTGATGCGCGGGATTCAGGCCGCCCTGACCCGGGTGCCCTTTGCCGGCTGCGCGGATGAGCGGTTGGATCTGATGCAGACGCTGCGCGCCTATACTGCCGGCGGGGCCTGGGCTGCGCATATGGAAGATCTGATCGGCACCCTGCGCCCGGGGATGGCAGGTGATCTGGTGCTGATAGATGGGGATATTGAAAAGGTTCCCGCCGGGCAAATAGGAGCCATGGGAATCGCTCTGACCGTATCGGGGGGGCGGATCACGCATAAAGGCCCGCGATTCGCCTGAGTTATCCACAAAATGCCGCCACCGCGCCGCACCAGTGGCGCGGCGGGGTAAGGGGTAGAGGTGGGAAAACCCTTGTTTTGCAGGGCCCGTGCAAAAAGATGTCCGAAAGCGCAATTTTCCTCTTGCGGCCCCGGGGGCGCGGACGTAAACACCGCCTTACCGAAGCGAACGAGACGCGGTGACGCGGTTTGGAACGTTGCGGAAGCCAAGGCAAAGACCTTGGCAAGATAATACCGGAGGCAAGGCGGTGGTTGCGCTGACAAGTTCAGCGTGCTGCTTATTTTGTGTCCATGCTCTTTGAGACTGTTTGATTTTGAAGGGATATGTGGGCGGTTTGGGCGTTTCGGCGTTTAACTGTTTGCATATCGACCTGGTAGCTTCGGCGATGATCCAGGTGTCAGCTTCACAGTTTGTGGGCT
>JBATPI010000013.1:0-11083 GCA_049291415.1 Paracoccaceae bacterium
GACCCCGGCTCTCCGGCGATCGGTTTGGCCATGAAGGTGGCAAAGCAATCGTGGCGCAGGGCGGCTTCGCGGATCATCCGTTTGAAAAAGAACACATCATCCGACAGGCGGATCGGGTCGCCGTGAGCCAGATTCAGCTCTATCTGGCCAGCGCCGCCTTCTTGCAAGATGCCGTCAATATCCAGGCCCATAGCCTCGGCGAAATCATAGATGTCGTCGATAACCTTGCCGTATTCATCGACCGCCGACAGGCTGTAGGCCTGCTTGCCGGCAGCGCGGCGACCCGATCGGCCCATCGGCGGGATCACCGGCTGGTTGGGGTCTATGTTGCGGGCGGTCAGGAAGAATTCCATTTCCGGCGCGACCACGGGTTTCCAGCCTTGCGCCTCATACAGCGCCAGCACCCGGCGCAGCACGTTGCGCGGGCTATAGGGCACCAGATTGCCTTCCTGGTCCTTGGCGTCATGGATCACCTGCAGGGTGATGTCAGCGGTCCACGGGGCCGCGGTGGCGGTTGTCCAATCCGGCTCCAGGATCATGTCGGGTTCGGTAAAGGCGTCGAACGGGCTGTCGGCCCATTCGCCGGTAATGGTTTGCAGGAAGATCGAGTTGGGCAGGAAGTAGTTCTTCTGATGGGCGAATTTCGCGGCGGGCATGGCTTTTCCACGCGCCACGCCGGCGATGTCGCCGATCACGCATTCCACTTCGTCCACACGGCGGTTGCCGATGTAGTCGCGGGCTGCCTGCGGCAGCTGGTCGGTCCATTTGGACATATGTCACACTGGTTTTTCGGGGGGTGGCCCCCGCGCTATCAGGCGCGGAGCTTCTCGGCCCCAGTTGTTTTGGTCGGTTGGTGGGTCAGGAAAAAGGCGGCGATCCGGTCGGCCATGGTCTGGCTGTCCAGCGGCTGGCTCAGGCGGTCCCGCGCCTCGGCCATCAGCTGATCGGGGACAAGGCCCGGGCCGCGGGTGCGCATCAGACCTTCAACGAAATCGGGTTTGAATTCGGGGTGGGCCTGCACGGTGAACATGCGGTCATCATAAAGCAGAGCCGCATTTTCGCAAAATTCGTTGCTGGCAACGACCTCGGCCATATCGGGCCTGGCCACCACCTGATCGCGGTGCCAGGCATTCATCCGCATCTTTTGGCCGCCGAAATCATACTCGGTGGCCCCGATCGCCCAGCCGCCAGGGTATTTTTCGACGCGGCCGCCCATCGCCTGCGCGATGATCTGATGGCCAAAGCAGATCCCGACCACAGGCACCTTTGCGCCATAGGCGGTGCGGATGAACTCTTCCAGCGGCGCGATGAAAGGGTGGTTTTCATAGGCGCCGTGGCGCGACCCGGTGATCAGCCAGCCGTCGCAGTCCTGCACGCTGTCGGGGAACTGCATCCCTTCGACGTTATAGGTGCGAAAAGTCAGCCCGCGGCCTGCCAGCAGGGTTTCGAAAAAATCCGGGTAGTCACCATGATCGGCGCGCAATGCGTCGGGTGAAGCGCCGGTCTGGAGGATGCCGATCTGCATGGCCGGTTCCTTAGGTTGCCTGAGGGTCAAGGTGGCCCCGAGGGGGGCCGTGGTCAAGAGGGTCGTCCGGGGGGCGGTGCCCCCTAGACCGTGTCGAGATAGAGTTCCACCTGCTCTTCAGGTGACAGCTCTGCGATGTAATGCAGTTCTTGCCGTTTGGTCTGCACCAGATTGCGGACCAGCTCTTTGGGCAAAAAGCGATAGACGATGTCGGACTGCTCAAACGCGTCAATCGCGTCGGCCCAAGAGCTGGGGATCTGCGGCAGATCCAACGCATAGGCATTGCCCGAGACGGGCGGCGGCGGCTCGATCTCGTCCTCAAGCCCGGTCAGGGCGGCGCCAAGGATGGCGGCCAGCATCAGATAGGGGTTCACATCGCCGCCCGCGACGCGATGCTCGATCCGGCGGGCGGCGGGGTTGCCAGCGGGAATGCGGATGGCAGCGGTGCGGTTCTCATACCCCCAACTGATCGCGGTGGGGGCGTGTTTGTCAGGCACCAGCCGTTCATAGCTGTTGGCATGCGGCGCAAAAACCAGCGTGGAATCGTGCATGGCCGACAGACAGCCCGCCACCGCATGGCGCAGCGCGGCGGTGCCCTTTGGCCCACCGGAATCAAAGATGTTGTCGCCCTTGGCGTCGATCACCGAGAAATGGGTGTGCAGGCCAGACCCCGAGTAATCGGCATAGGGTTTGGCCATAAAGCTGGCGGCAAAGCCGTGGCGCCGTGCCAGACCCTTGACCAGCATCTTGAACAGCCAGGCATCGTCTGCGGCGCGCAGGGCATCATCGCAATGCATCAGGTTAACTTCAAACTGCCCCAACCCCGTTTCCGAGGTGGTGGTATCGGCAGGAATATCCATCGCCTCACAGGCGTCGTAAAGATCTGTGAAGAAGGTATCAAAGGCGTCCAGCGCGCGGATCGACAGCGTCTCGGCCGCCTTGCGGCGCTTGCCGGACCGGGGGCTGGCGGGCACCTGCATGGTCTTGCCGCTGTCGTCGATCAGAAAAAACTCCAGCTCGATCGCGCAAACCGGGGTCAGCCCGCGGGCCTTGTAGCGGTCAACCACGGCACGCAGGGCATGGCGGGGATCCCCCTCATAAGGGGTGCCGTTTTCGCGGAACATCCAGATCGGCAGCAGCGCCGTGGGCGCCTCCAGCCAAGGCATCGGCATGAAGCCACGCTCGGTCGGTTTCAACACGCCATCCTGGTCGCCCTGCTCAAACACCATGGGGGAGTCGTCGATATCCTCACCCCAGATGTCCAGATTCAGGACGGAATAGGGAAATCGGGTGCCGTCTTTCACCACCTTGTCGGCGAAACGGGCGGGCACACGCTTGCCGCGGGCCTGACCATTCAGATCGGCGGCCGCCACACGGATGGTGCGCACATCAGGGTGCTTGCGCAAATAATCTTTCATAATCATGTTGTTCACAGGAAAGGCACGGAACCCGCGCCCGCGGGCCCCGCAAAAGGCCCGCCTGAACGCCACGTTCGGACCATGCCCTTGGTCCTTCCCTTGGTTTTTGATCGCCTTCCGGTTGGGGCCCAATCGCCCGTCACCGGTCCGGGCGACGGCCCGGATAATTTGATCAAAAGTAGCCTACTACCGGACAAGGTTCGGACGCAAGCGGATTTTCGTGCGCTGGTTCGACGGCAGGTGCCGATTCAGCCGTCGGTTCACCGCACCGTAGATGGTGGTGATGATCAGCGTCACGCCGATGAAATACATCCCCACGATCGGATAGGGGATAAAGGGGTTAAAGGTCTTGTCGGCGAAATAATTGGCGTAATAGAGCGCGTCGCCGCGCTGACCAAATGCCGGAAAGCCGGAAAAGAACACCAGTGTGGTGGCGTGAAACAGAAAGATCGCCTCATTGGTATAGGCAGGCCAGCCCAGCCGCAGCATGGTGGGCCATTCGATGCGGGTGAACTTTTTCCAGCCCGAGATGCCATAGGCATCGGCAGCCTCAAGATCGCCCTTGGGGATGGTTTTCAGCGCGCCATGAAAGATCTCGGCCGAATAAGCGGCAGTGTTCAGGAACAACACCAACAGCGCCCCCGCCCAGGCCCGCGTGGTCCAACTGGTGTCCAGTTGCAGGCCCAGCACGGTCAAATTCTTGGGCAGCATCACCAGCGCCTCATATGCCAGAAAGAACTGGATAAAGAGAGGAGAGCCACGAAACACGAACACGAACCACTCGGCCGGTTTGCGGACCCAAGGGTTGCGGGCGTTCTTGGCCAGCGCGATCAGATTGGCCAGAAAGAACCCGAACAACAGCGCCACAATGCCGAAATAGAGGTTCCAGATCAGGCCTGACCCGATCAGCGTGAACTGCTGGCACAGGGTGAAATCGGTTCTGGGCAACAGGTTCTCACCGATGCCGACAGAGCGAAGGCCATAGGCCTGGACGGTTTCCCAACAGGTCATGCGCCGGCCTTTCGCATCGCTTCGCCGGCCGCCGTGGCCTGGCCGCGTGACAATTTGCCGGTCAGGCGGCGGATGCCGATCTCTGATACCCAGGTGAACAAAAGGTAAAACACCATCAGCCCCAGGAAATACCACAGCCGCCAGTCACCATGCGGATATTCGTAAACCTGGGTTTTTGACCCACCCAATTCGCGGGCGTAATAGACGATGTCCTTGACCCCCAGAAGGAAAAGCAAAGGCGTGGCCTTGATCAGGATCATCCATAGATTGCCCAGCCCGGGCAGCGCATAGGTCCACATTTGCGGCACCAGAATGCGGCGAAACACCTGTGAGCGGGACAGGCCATAGGCCTCGGCGGTTTCCAGCTGCGCGCGGGGCACCGCCTGCATGGCGCCATAGATCACATTGGCAACAAAGGCGCCAAAGACGATGGCAAAGGTGATGACGGCCAGAAAGAACCCATAGGTCTGATGCACGAAGGGAGAGCTGGTCGACAGTGGCACTTTGGCCGCGGGGCAGACCCGGAACTCCAGCCCTTGCCAGGGCGAGGGGTCAGTTGCAGGGCAGACCGCCAAGTATTTCAGGTATTCGATGCCCTGATCCAGGGCGATGACGAAAAACAGGAAAAAGATGATGTCAGGGATGCCGCGGACCATCCAGATATAGGTCTTGCCCAGCCAGCTGACCGGCGCGATGTGGGATCGCGCTGCACTGGCCCCGACAAAGCCCATCGCCAGCGCAGTTGGGGCGGTGATCGCCAACAGGATCAGCACGGTCACGAAGGACAAATAGAAATCCTGATGCTTGCCTGAGGTCAGGTAGCACATGGCCCAGGTCAGGCCCTCAATGGATTTCGGATCGGCGCAGGCGGCGAACATTTACGGGCTTTCGTAAGGGCAAGGAAAGCGGGGCGGAGACTGGCTCCGCCCCGATGGTCTGGATCAGCAGCCTTCCTTGCCGGCCTCACCCCAGGCCAGGGGCGAATCCGCGCCGAAATATTCCGGCTTGGTGATCAGCGCATCCAGACTGCCGTCGCATTTCATCGAGGTGATCGCGGCGTCAAACTTTTCGCGCAGGGCGTCATCGCTGTCGCGGAAGGCCATGCCGACGCCGCCGCCGATGTTTTCGGTCTGTGCCAGCAGAACCATAGCACCGCCGGATTCAGCCGCGATCGGCTTGAGATAGTCGCTGTCGGCCAGAACCGCGACCGCTTCGCCATTCTTCACCGCGGCAACGGTTTCTTCCGGCGTGGCATATTCCACCAGCTGCATGCCGTTCTCGGCCACGAAAGCGGCCTGGATTGTGCCGGTCTGTGCTGCAACCGGACCCGATTTCAGATCGGTGTCAGCCGACAGCGCCAGATAGCCCGACGGCACGGCCCGCAGATAGCCCTGGCTGAAATCGACAACCTCTTCACGCTCATCAGTGATGCTCATGCCCGCGATGATCACGTCATAGTTGCCCGATTGCAGGTTGGGGATGATGCTGTCCCAGTCATTGACGGCCCAGGTGCAGGTCAGCCCGGCGCGCTTGCACGCCTCATCGCCCAACTCACGCTCCATGCCCGCGACTTCGCCGGCATCGTTGACGAAGTTGTACGGAGGGTAGGCGCCCTCGGTGGCCAGACGGACAACATCCTGGGCCATGGCCGAGGTGCCAAGCATCAGGGCGGCCGAGGCAAGTAGCAGCTTTTTCATTTCAAAGTCTCCCATTTGGTTTTTGGTTCGTTCAGTCTGCCGCAGGCCCGGTTTCAGAACCAGCGGGATTCGAGTGTGTCCAGTGTTCCGTCCGCCGCCATGGCGTCCAGGGCGGTGTTCAGTCGTGTCAGCACCGCGACATTGCCCTTGCAGACAGCGATGCCTGTGCCTTCGTCGGTCAGCTGCGCATCATACAACCAGTCAAAGCCCTCATCGGCAAAAAGCCCATCCAGATCGGGCCGCCCGGTGTAAGGGCCAAAGGCCAGATCGGCCTGACCCGCTGCCAAGGCCTGCAGGGCCGCGGCTTCGGTGGCATAGCTGCGGTAGCGGTAGCCTTCGGCGCGCAGATAGCTTTCGTGCCGCGTTCCGGCCTGAACGGCGGTTTTGGCGACGGCGGGTTCGGGCGCTCCGGGGTGGCCAATGAACCATTCGGTATCGCCCGATTCCTGGTACGAGACCGAAAAATCGACCAGCGCGCGGCGTTCCGCGGTGATCGCCATGCCGCCCAGAACCACGTCATAGCGCCCCTCGACCACGCCGGGGATCAGCTGGTCAAAGGTGGTCACCTGCCAGCGGCAGTCAAACGTCGCGCGGGTGCAGATCTCGGTCATCAGATCGACGTCAAATCCGTGCAACCCCCTTGCCTCATCCTGCATCACATAGGGCGGAAAGGCGTTCTCGGTGCCGATGGTCAGCCGGTCATCGCCACCCGATGCCAGCGTGACAACCGCCCCCAGGGCCGAGATGGTGGCAAAGCACCCCACCCCTCAGGCCCCGGTGGCCGAGAGAAAGCCGCGCAGACGGTCGGTCTGTGGGTTGCCGAACAGATCGGCAGGCGCGCCCTCTTCTTCAATCTTGCCCTGGTGCAGGAAAATGACGTGGTCGGAACAATCCGCCGCCAGCTTCATGTCATGCGTGACCAACAGCATGGTGCGGCCCTCATCGGCCAAGGCCTTGATGACACGGACAACTTCCTGCTCCAGCTCGGGGTCCAGGGCAGAGGTCGGCTCATCAAAGAGCAGCGCGCGCGGTTCCATGCACAGCGCCCGCGCGATGGCCGCGCGCTGCTGCTGGCCGCCCGACAGTTGCGCGGGCCAAGCGTCAGCCTTTTCGGCAATGCCGACCTTTTCCAGATATTCGCGCGCCTTCGCCTCGACCTCTTTCGGGTCGCGCTTCAGCACCGTCACCGGCGCCTCCATCACGTTTTGCAAAATCGTCATATGCGCCCAGAGGTTGAACTGCTGGAACACCATCGAAAGGTTGGTGCGGATACGGGTGACCTGATCGCGGTCGGCCGGGTGGCGGTGGTGGCCGCTGCCCTTCCAATGCACATCCTCACCCTCAAAGCGGATCACGCCTTGCTGGCTGTCCTCCAAAAGGTTGCAGCAGCGCAACAGCGTGGATTTGCCCGAGCCGCTGGAGCCGATCAGCGACACGACGTGGCCGCGCGGAGCGACCAGATCGACGCCTTTCAGCACCTCAAGATTGCCGTAGGATTTGTGTAGATCACGAATTTCGATGACGGGGGTGTCAGTCATATGTCCCCTAGCTTCCCTGATGGTTCGGGGGCGTTCTATGCGCCTCTCCGATGGTATTGCCAGTCACTAGGGAACAGATTTGCCCCCATTGCAACGCACATTCCGCGTCAAATTGGCGGGTAACGTGGCGTTTTGCCTAAGTTGGCAGGCCGAAATGGTCGGGCGGCGGCGGAGTGGGCACCGCCAGATAGTCCGCCACCGGAATGAAAACCAAGCCGCGCAGACCCAGTAGCGCGCGATCGGCGAGGTGCAGGCGGTCCATCGCCTCTGCCACTGCGGCAAAGGTGGCGTCGCGGTCCGCGCCTTTGGCGGCGATCAGGGGCAGGCCCGGCGTGGGGGCCGTGCGGTCCACCACCTTCAGGTTTGTGACCGCAGGATCCCATTTCTGCAGCATGGCCCAGGTGACCGCGTCAATTGCGGCCAGATCGGCCCGGCCCTCGGCCACGACCAGCGCACTGGCGCGATGCCCGCCAGACCGCAAGGCAGGGCGTGGCGTCAAGCCCAGGCTCAGTAGATGATTGGCAGGGCCGACCCATCCAGATTGCGACAGATCCTCGTTATAGGCCAGACGCTGGCTGGCCAGCGTGGCCAGATCATTCGGGCCATCCGTTCGCGCCACAAAGACCGAATGGTAATGGCCGGGCGGGCAATCGGCCACGCCGTAATCGGGCGTGCCGATCAGGGTGACGGTGTCATGCAGCCTGGCCCGGAACGGGTAACCGCAGGTCTGCGACAGGACCAGATCGGGGCTTTGCCAGGCGGGCCAATAAGCACCTTCGCCGCGGGTCAGCGCATCGGGTGCTTTGACGCCACGCGCGCGCAGGCCGCCACGGATCAGGCCCCACAGCCGGTCATTGGCGGCGGCGGTCTCAGCGCGGTCATACATTCCCAGACTGGCAATCATTCCCGTTCCGCCCGTTGCCGGGCCAGCGCGCTTTGCACGTCCGTCAGGCCCAACAGGTTGGCGACCATCCGTATAAGGCGGTCTTCCTCGGCCCCGCGTTGCCCATCGGCCAGCGCCACCGACCACAGCGCCTGCATCAGGCTGGCGCGATCCTCCACCGCGGTGGCCTCTTTCAGCGCGCGGGTAAAGCGGACGGTGTCGGGGGCCTCTGCCTCCAGCGCCTCGGCGGCGGTGCGCAGGGTGGCGGCTTCAAAAGGGCTGAGGCCGTGGCGCGCCATCAAGGTGCGGTCGATGCGGTCAATCTCGACCTGTGCATAGTCATTGTCGGTGCGCGCCACCCGCACCAACAGCGCCGCCAACGCCAGCCTTGCGTCCGGCGCGGGCAGGCGGTCAGGGGTGGGGGCCATCAGGCGGCGGATCAAGGTGTCAAACATCCGCGCAAGATAGGGGCTTTGCGCGGCGCGCGCCAGACGTCACGGGATGCGCAATTCCCCCTGACCGATCCGCACGGCAGAGCCCGCAATACGCACCGCTTGCAGCGCGCCATCGGCCACATCGACGGTCAGCCGCAGACCCGACGGGCGGCCCATCTCAATACCCTGTCGCAGATGCAGGGTCGTCGTGCCGTTGGGCAATGCGCCATTAACCAAAAGCTGCGACGCAAGGATTGCGGTGGCCGAGCCCGTTGCCGGGTCTTCGGGAATGCCCGCCGTGGGGCTGAACATCCGCGCGCGGTAGTCGTCAGCGGCGGTGTAAAGATAGGCGCTGTCCACCTGCGCTGCTGCCATCAGGGCGGACCAATGAGGCTCTATCGGGCGGGCTTTTGCCAGTGCTTGCAGGGTCTTGATGGGGGCATAAAGGAACCTTGGCCCGCCCTCATGGACGCCGGGTTTGTGGGGGCCAAGGTCTGCGGGCATCAGGTCGAGGGCCGCTGCCAGAAGGGCAAGGTCGGGCTGGTGGCTGGTTGGATAGGGTATTACGGGGGCGGTGAATTCGGCTGTGATCTCAGCGCCTTGGCGGCGAATGGTGACGGGGACGAGGCCGGCTTCTTCTTCCAGCGTGATCAGGGTCTCAAAGTCGCCTTGGTGGGTGTCTTCGGCCAGCAAGATGGCGCAGCCGATCGTCGGATGGCCAGCGAAGGGGATTTCGGCGGTGGGAAAGAAGATGCGGACTTTGGCGGTGTGGGCGGGGTTTGCCGGGGGCTGGACGAAGATGGTCTCGGAGAGGTTGAACTCGCGGGCGATGGTTTGCATCTGGGCGGTGGTGAGGTCTTTTGCGTTCAGGACGACGGCAAGAGGGTTGCCTGCGAAGGGGGTGGTGGTGAAGACGTCGAGGGTGTGGAAGGTAATCATTTCAATGCCTTGTAAAGGGCAGTCAGGCGCTTGGCTTCTGCGTCCAGCCCATAGGGTGGGTTGACGAAGAACATGCCTGAGCCCTCCATCCGGTGGTTTTCGCGGGCGGGGGGGAAGGTGACTTCATGCGTCAGGTGGGAATCGTGCTGTGATTCCAGGGTCTTGAGCATAGCGCGGTGTGGGGCCCCGCGCAGGATGGGATACCACAGGATCAGGGTGCCGACGTTCCATTTGCGGGCTATCTGGCTGAAAATCTTGGGGATTTTGTCGTAGTCGTCTTTGACCTCATAGCTGGGGTCGCAGAGCAAGAGGCCACGGCGCGGGGTGGGGGGCGTGAGGGCCAGGGCGAGGTCGAAACCGTCGCGTTTGTGGATGGTGGCGCCCCAGGGCGTTAAGGTTTCTGATAGCGCCTCAACCTCTTGCGGGTGCAACTCGGACAGGTGGATTTTGTCGGTTTCCCTGAGGGTTAGCGCGGCGATGAGGGGGGAGCCGGGGTAGCTGTCGGGGCCGTTCATATGGCGGCAATCGTATAGGGCGCGGGCGTAGGGGTGGTCCGGTGGGAACCAGTTTTCATGGGCCAGGATGCCTGCGGCGGCTTCGCCGGTCTTTGCGGCCTCGGGCGCGGTGAGGTAGTAGAGACCGCGCCCGGCGTGGGTTTCGATATAGGTAAGGGGTTTGTCTTTTTGAATCAGGTAGTTGAGCGTCCATGCCAGCAGCCCGTGCTTGTGGACATCGGCCAGATTCCCGGCGTGAAAGGCGTGTTGGTATGACAGCATGGGGTGGGGTTAGCAGGGCAGCGGGGGGGGTGGCAAGGGGTGAGGCGGATCAGGAAACGGTCCAGTGGACCGTTTCCCCGCCGAACGCCCGCGAACGCCTTCGCGGGCCGGGCCGTCGATGCAGCAGACCCTTTGCGCCTTATCCCTCATTACCACGCCGGGGAGCAAAGCTGCCCGTTCGAATTAGCCATATAGCGAGTGTGGCGCAAACGGTTTAAGCGTCACTCCCGAGCAGCCCCCCCTCACACCAACCGCGACACCTCAACCGCCGCCCTTACAAAATCCGCGAACAGCGGATGCGGGGCAAACGGTTTGCTCTTCAACTCCGGATGGAACTGCACGCCAATAAACCAAGGATGGTCTTTGACCTCGACGATCTCGGGCAACTTCCCGTCCGGGCTCATGCCGGAGAAGATCAACCCGCTGGCCTCCAGAGCCTCGCGGTATTTCACGTCGACCTCATAGCGGTGGCGGTGGCGTTCCTCGATCACGGTGCCGCCGTAGATGGCGGCGACCTTTGAGCCCTCGGTCAGGTTGGCGGTATAGGCGCCCAGCCGCATGGTGCCGCCCTTGGCGTCGGTCTTGGCGCGGGTGACGGTGTGGTTGCCCTGCACCCATTCTTTCAGGTGATAGACCACGGGGGTAAAGCGTTTGGCGTCGTGGTCGAATTCCTCGGACCCCGCGTTGGGCAGGCCGGCAAGGTTGCGGGCGGATTCGATGACGGCCATTTGCATGCCAAGGCAGATGCCGAGGTAGGGGATCTTTTTCTCACGCGCGAATTTGGCGGCCTTGATCTTGCCTTCGGTGCCGCGTTCGCCAAAGCCGCCGGGGACGAGGATGGCGTGGAAGTCCTGCAGGTAGG
>JBATPI010000014.1:0-24459 GCA_049291415.1 Paracoccaceae bacterium
CAGCAAAACACCCTCCGGGCTGGTGATCCCTTCGGGCGTTGGCAAGAGCATTCCGTTTTCGTCAAAGGCGTACACCGTGCCAAAAGGCGGCGGGGGCATCTGCGGCGTGGGCAGGCCATCCGGCGCCGCCTCGGGCGCGGGCAGTGACAGGGCATCCAGTGCGGGTGGTGGCGCGTCCGAGGTGGCCAGGAACGTTTCATCGTGATTTTCGATAGGCGGGGCTGCGGCGGGGCCATCCGTTGCGGCCGTTTCCGGGGCGACCCCGGCATCTGCCGCCGGATCGGCAGCCGGTTCTGCAGCGACGTCCGCCAGTGCATCGGCGACGGCAGCGGCATCTGTGGTGGGATCTGCTGCGGCATCTGCGGCGGCGGTCTCATCCAGCAATCCGCCTTCGCCGTCGGCCAGCATTTCGTCCTCAACCGCCGGGATTGCGGTTGTATCGGCGGCAACGGCCTCGGGGGCCGCCGTCGGATCGGTCGGGGCCTGTGCCCCCAGATAGAACGATGACCAGGCCGCGATCAGCGCCAGACACAGCAAAAGCACCGCCACCAGCGTCAGGAACAGCCCCGCACGGGACTTTTTCGGCATCATCGGGCGGCCACCCAACCCACTACCCGGACGGCTCAGCGAGCGGGCGGCATCCGCCGCACCCGAGGGTGCGGCTGCCGCAGCAGCCAATTGGGAACGCGGCGTTTGCGTGGGGGGGGGCGGCAGTGGGCCAGGCTTGATCTTGACCTTTTTCGCGGCCCCGGCGACCGGAGTCGATACCAGCGCGCCCAACCCTTTGACCATGCCACCGCGCAAAGCACCCGCAGCCGGGGCCGCGGGCCGGGCACCCGCCTGGGGCGGGCGTGGCATCGGGGGCAGATCTTCGATCGGTTTGCCGCGCGCGGCTGCGCTTAGCGCGCTGGCATCAGGCCGCGCCGCAGCGCCCAGACTGGGTGCAGCCCCACCATCGACCGAGCGGCGGCTGGCAAAGGCCACCCGTGCCGCGTCTGACGGGGCGGGTGGGATGTCGTCGTCGTCTGGTATGCCGACACCGCCGGGAATCAGGTCGGACCCGGGCATCAGGTCGGCCTTGGGCGAAGGGGCGGCGTCAGCCGCAGGGGCCGCATCTTCGGTCACATGAGTGAATGGTGCCTCTTGGGGTATTTCCGTCTTTTCAGTATGCGGTGGCTGGGCGTCTGCCATCGGCTGCAGTGCCGCCAACAGTGCGTCGGCGTCTATTTCGGCCGGGCCCACGGCTGCGTCCGGCTGATTGTCCGCTGCAGTGCCCGTATCTTCGTCACTGTCCGATTCGGGGAAGGCGTTGCCACCCGCAGGCTGATCGCGCAGGGCAAATGCCTGCGCCGGGCTGAGCGGTTCATGGATGTCCAGCTGTCCTTGCCGGTCTCTGGCAGCCTCGGGCAAGGCTTTTTCCGAGATAGCCTGATCCGGGACGGCTGTTTCAGGGGCGGTCTCGGCTGCAGCGTCGGCCGCCGTTTCGGGGGGCATCTGCGACGGTGGGTCTGCGACGGCTTTTGCCGCAGGCTCGGCCACTGTCGGTGGGGCATCGGCAGGATCGGGGGCGGGATCGGGCTTTGGCATCTCGCGCGCCAGAATGCGCACGGCGATGCGGTCACGTTCCACCGTCTGATCCGCCCCGATCAGCGCCTGTGCGCCCTCGGTCAGGCCGAACCACGGCTCTCCTGCAAAGGCGTCTTCGCTGGGAATTGCGGCAAAACCGACCGGGTTGAACCGGTGCTGCACGGCAAAGCCTTCGGCCTCTTGCAGCGTTTCGCGGGCAACGGCTGCCACGCGCACGGTCTTCTGGCGGCCCGACCAGTCAAAGACCAGCTCTTCGGGTGCATAGGGCGTCTTGTCCGCCAAGGCGGCCAGGATCTGGGTGCGTCGCTCATCATCGCTGGGGCCGGGGGCCTCAACCTCCAGATAGCGGATCTGCGAATTCGGGATCACCAGCTTGGTGGTGAACCCGCCCGGTTCCAGCCCCAATGCGGTCTTGCGCATATAGTCCAGCGCGTCGTCCAGATCGGGGGCAGCAAAGGGCGTCTCGCCGATCACAACCCAGTTTCTGCCCACACGGTGCAAAAGCTGGATCGCGTCGTCGGTGAAGCTGAGGGTAAAACTAGGTTTCATTCCACGGGTCTAACATAGAGGAAAGGGGCGCGGAAACGCGCCCTTGCAGGTAGCGGCCTTCCTACAGCAGCTTTTTGCCGAAAGAAAGAAAAAGGGCTGTGATCTGGCCAAGGATCGCCCTAGCCCGGACGTCATAACAAGTGAACCGTTCGATCCCAACAAGGAGACTGCGATGCTGACCCGATCCCTGCCCGCCCTGGCCCTGGCTTTTGGCCTGGTCTTGCCCTTTAGCGCGCCGATGCTGCTGGCGGACCCCGCCACCCTGACCGTCACCGGGGAGGGGGTCAGCGAAGTCGCCCCCGATTTGGCGATGCTGTCGATCGGCGTCACCACCACCGGCAAGACCGCCGCCGAGGCACTGGCCTCGAACTCGGCCGCCTTGGCTATCGTGCTGGACCGTCTGCACTCGGCCGGGATCGAGGACCGCGACCTGCAGACCGCAAACCTGTCGGTGAACCCCGATTGGAGCAATTCCAAGATGTCCTCATCAGGCGTGACCGACATCACCAGCTATACGGCGATGAATATGGTGACGGTCAAGATTCGCGCGCTGGACAGTCTGGGCCCGGTCTTGGATGCCGCTGTGGCCGACGGGGCCAACACCTTGAACGGGCTGAGTTTTGGTGTGGCAGAGCCGCGCCCCGCGATGGATGCGGCCCGTGGTGCGGCGGTTCAGGATGCCCGCGCCAAGGGCCTGCTGCTGGCCGCCGCACTGGGACAAGAGCTGGGGCGGTTGGTCTCTGTAACCGAAGGGCCCGGCTATGGCAGCGCCGCACCGATGTATGCTGACGCCAAAGCCGCAGCGCCGGTGCCGATCCAGGCGGGAGAGCTGTCCTTTGCCGCCTCGGTCACCGTGGTGTGGGAACTGGCCGAGTAGTCAGACCCGGGCCGGGATCGGCATAAACCCCGATCCCGGCACTATTGCGGCCCGCTTTTGCCCCATTTGGCTGCTAAATCCCCGGTTGGGCAACAATCGCCGGGGGCAAAAGCATGGTACGCGGACCAGTCAGCATGGTCATTGTGGGGATCATAACCCTGTTCATGTTCGCCATGGTCGGCTTTGGGCCGCGCTTTTTGGAAAAGATCATGCCCGAACGCGTGCTGGTCTGGATTGATGACAATGACGGCTTTGGCGGGCTGTTCAGTCTGTCGGGCACGTTCAACATGATGGATTCGGGCGCTGCAAAGGGCGACCCGAATGATCCGGACAGCTATCTTCGCGCCGGCAAGGATGGCTGGATCGCCACCCCCAAGATTGCCGCCCTGCCGGGCAACAAGGCCGCCTTTGTCAAGGATGTGCTGGAGGGACGCCGCCGTGACACCTCGAACGTAGCGCCCGCCTCGGTGGGCCGTTTGTCCCCGGTGACCGATTGCCGTCTGACCGCACCGAATGCGGGCAGCCTGGTGGCCCATATCGGGGTAGTGGGCAGTCGGGATGCGGCATTGGCGCTGGCCACCTATGGTGACGCCGAACTGGCTGAGGCCGTGCGCAATTTCGCCAAGGTCTACCGTAAAACCGGCCTCAAGCAGGTGCAGGGCCTGTCGAATCTCAGATTCACCAACTATGATGTCGTGGTGACCGAGACTGAAAAGCCGGTCTATCTGGTGCTGGAGGCAACCGGATATCATCGGCTGTGGACCATCCATCTGGCCCCCGGCGCGCAGATTGAGCGGGTGGTTCTGCTGGGTGGCGCACAGGTGGGCGTGGCCAATCTGGACCCTGACGTGCCGGTTGAGGTGTTGCGCAATGCCGAACTGGACGCCTGTGGCATTCCGCAGGCGGTCTATCCCTTGCCCCCCGGCCATATGCTGTTCCAATCGCTGGAGGCCGGCCTCTTGCCGCAGGAAGAGGCGGACGCCACTCTGGCAGAGATTGCCGCCGCCACCACTGCCTATGACCGCTGGTTCCGTGCCAGCTTTGGTGTGAAGGCAACTGAAACGCTGACGGGAAACTGGCGCGATGGCACCATTGCCGTTGCAGGCCCGGTGCCTGCCGACCCGGCGGCCCGCGCGAAATACACCCCTGTCGCCGAGGCCGCCGCCCGGATCACGACCGACACCTATGTCGAATATCCGGCGCTGAAGGCCAAGGGCGAAGACTTTGCCACCCGCGTCGTTGCCATTGCCACGGCTTTTGCCGGGGGTGATCTGAAATCCATCCAGCCGGAGGTCAGTTTCTGATGCTGTTGCGGATCATTGTCTTTTTGGGTTTGGGGCTGGTTCTGGCGGGCTTTGGCGCGGCGGGTTGGCAATATTGGCAAGGCCTGCCGGTCGCGTCTGACGTGGTGGTGGTTGAGGCGCCGCTGGCCGAGACCGCAGATGACTCTGACGCTGACACCAAAGCGGAAACGGCGATTGAGCCGGGCCAGGCCTGGCTGATCTCTGCTGCTGGCGGGCTGGTGCCGCGGCGGGATGCACGGGCGTTCTTGCAGCAGGGAAAATTCGTGGAAAATCGCGATGTTACCCTGAGTGTCCGGTTGCCGCTGTCGTCCTTGCTGTCACTGGGCGAGGGGCTGCCAGGAGAGCCCTATCTTGAGGCGTTTGCCGAAGTGCGCGCCGGGGTTGCCGGGCAGCAGTTGTGCCAGCTGATGCAGGCGGCCTGGGCCAAGGACTGCGCGCTTTACCAGGTTCAACTCAAAGACAAATCCTATGATCCGCAGACGCAAACGGCGGTCTTTCTGGTCGGCGCGGTCTATACCCAAAAGGCTGAAGCGCAGGCGTTGCCTGACCTGTCCACGCGGGTTTTTGTTGACCAGCGGGTGCGCAGCGATGCCGATAAGGCCGGTCCGGCCGCTGCAACGCCCGCTGCATTCATGGCCTATGTCATCAAAACCGCGGGCGAGATCTGCGCGGTCGATAAGGCCGCAGACCGTCCTTGCCGGGTGCTTGGCATGTCTGTCGAATGGATGGATCCGACCCAGGTCTCATCGACAATCAGGGTGGGGCGGCTGGGGCCTTTGCCAAAAGGCATCTACCCCGCGCCGCCGCTGTTCTGATCGCGGCAGCGTAAAAGGGCCGCAATACACGGCCCTTTTTTGGCTTATCCCATCGCCTGATCCAGATCGGCGATGATGTCGGCGACATCCTCGATCCCGATCGAGATCCGCACCAGATTCGGCGCGGCCCCGGCACTGACTTGTTGCTCCAGCGTCAACTGGCGGTGCGTGGTCGAAGCGGGGTGAATGATCAGACTGCGCGTATCGCCCAGGTTTGCCACATGGGAAAACAGCTTGGCTTTGTTGATCATCTGCACACAGCCGTCATAGCCCGACTTCAGCGAGACGGTGAACAGCGCCCCTGCGCCCTTCGGCACGATTTTTTTCGCCCGCTTGTTATAGGGGCTGGATTTCAGCCCGGCATAGGTGACTGCTTCAATGCGCGGGTCTTTTTCCAGCCATTCGGCCACAGCGACTGCATTCTTCACGTGCCGCTCCATCCGCAGGCCCAGCGTCTCAATCCCCATCAGGGTGTAATGCGCGCCCTGCGGGTTCATCGTCATGCCCAGATCGCGCAAGCCGATGGCTATGGAATGGAAGGTGAAGGCCATGTTGCCCAGCGTGGGGTGGAAGGTCAGACCGTGATAGGCGGGCTCTGGCTGTGACAGGCTGGGGAATTTGTCCGATGCCGACCAGTCGAACTTACCCGAATCCAGCACGATGCCGCCGGTGACGGTACCGTTGCCGGTCAGGTATTTGGTGGCCGAGTGAACAACCAGCGTTGCCCCCATCTCAATCGGGCGGCACAGCCAAGGCGTGGCGGTGGTGTTGTCAACGATCAGGGGGATGCCCTTTTTGTCGGCAATCTTGGCCAGCGCGGGAATGTCGGTAACATAGCCGCCGGGGTTGGCGATGGTCTCACAAAAGATCGCGCGGGTGTTCTTGTCACACGCCTTGGCAACTGCGCTAAGATCGTCGGTATCGACGAATTTGGCCGACCAGCCGAACCGCTTGATGGTCTGGCCGAACTGGGTCAGCGTGCCGCCATAAAGACGGGTTGAGGCAACGACATTCAAGCCCGGCCCCATCAGCGGGAACAGCGCCATGATCTGCGCCGCGTGACCCGATGAGCAGGCAATACCGCCCGCAGCGCCCTCAAGCGCGGCCACCCGCGTCGCCAGCGCCGACACTGTCGGGTTGGTCAGGCGCGAATAGATGTTGCCGACTTCGGCCAGATTGAACAGCCGGGCCGCATGGTCGGCGTCTTTGAACACATAGGCCGTGGTCTGGTAAATCGGTATGTTGCGCGCGCCCGTCGTCGGATCGGGTGCCGCCCCGGCGTGAATGGCCAAAGTGTCAAAGCCCATCGGTTTATCGGTCATCGCATCCTCCGTGTTCCAATTCGGGGCGAACCCTAGGGGAAGCGGCGGGGGCTGTGAAGGGGCGCGCAGGGGGTTGGCGCAAAACAGAAGAACTTTGCGGACCTGCGCGTCCGGCCGGAACGATTGTCGCCGCCGGTTGTTCTGGCTGGTCCTGCGTTCTGCGGCAGGTCAGGCGCGGTCGTCCTTGGGGCTGCCCATGACCACAAAAGTCGTGACAGATTGCACCTGCGGCAGGGTGCCCAGCACATCGGTATGCCAATGTTTGTAGGCCGCCAGATCGGTTGTCTCGACCCGCAACAGGTATTCGACCGTGCCGGTGATGTTGTGACACTCACGCACCTGGACCGCGCGGGCGACGGCGCGTTCAAACGCCTCTTGCGCGGCTTTGGTGTGGGCGTTCAGCCCGACCGTGACATAGGCGACAAAGCCGATGCCCAGCTTTTCGCTGCTGAGAACGGCGCGGTAGCTGGTGATGATGCCCGCCCGCTCCATCTCTTGGACGCGGCGCAGGCAGGCGCTGGGCGACAGACCGACGCGGTCAGCCAGTTGCAGGTTGGTCTGGCGCCCATCACGGACCAGTTCACGCAATATCCGGTGGCCTATATCGTCAATTTTGGTCATTAGTTGTGAATTATCATTGATATTTCGCAAATTTGCAATCCATCAGCGTAAATCTCGCGCAATTATTGCGGCCATGACATACTCTCTGTTTCTGGCCCTTTTGGGCTTTGCCTTTGTCACCTCGGTCACGCCGGGGCCAAATAACATGATGCTGCTGGCGTCCGGAGTAAACTTCGGATTTCGCCGCACCCTGCCGCATATGCTGGGCATTTCGGTTGGACATTCGCTGATGGTGTTTCTGGTCGGACTGGGGCTGGCGGGGGTGTTCGAGGCCTGGCCGCCCGCGCTGACGGGTCTGAAGGTGCTGTCAGTGGGCTACATGCTGTGGCTGGCCTGGAAGATCGCCCATGCCAGCGCCCCGGGCGAGGGGCGCCAGCGCCCGCAGCCCTTTACCTTCCTGCAGGCCGCGGCGTTTCAATGGGTGAACCCCAAGGCCTGGGCAATGTCACTGGGGGCGGTGACGGCCTATGTCGCCAGCCCGTCGGCGCTGGCGTATCTGGCGGTGGCGGCGACGTTTGCCAGCGTCAACTTGCCCTCGGTCTCGCTCTGGGCGGCGGCAGGGCAGGGGGTGCGGCGCTGGTTGGCCGATCCGGTCCGGCTGCGGGCGTTCAACTGGACGATGGCCACGCTGCTGGTGGTGTCACTTTACCCGGTGTTGACGATGAAACTATAGTCAAACGCGTAGGATGGGCAATATTGCCCATCCTACCTTTGAGCATCGCCGCGTGTTCGGGACCGAGGCGAATTGTCTGTTCAGGGATGGCCCCACCGTGCCTTTACCGCAGCCACAGGCCTTCGCGTTTCAGCGTGTTGCGGATCACCTGTTCGCGGTGGGGCAAGTCGGACTGGTCAAACAACGCCCGCGCCTTTCTTCCCTTGTTTTGGTAGACCATCTGCTTGACCGGTGCCCAATCGCGCAGGATCCGGCGGTTGTCCTTATCCTCGGCCACCGCCTCCAGCATCGCCACCGCGCGATCGCCCTCTTTGGCGTATAACAGCGGGAGGGTTCGGTAGTGGCAGGTCACATCGCCGTCCAGACCTGTCAGACCCGGTCCGGGCCGCCCACCGCCAAACGAATGCACCACCAGCGGCAGGGCAATCTGATCCAGCCAGGGGTAGATCTCTTGACAGACCAGCGCCGGGGGCCGAGCATCACGGATGCTGCGCGCATAATCCAGGAACCGAGCGCCGAATTGCGCGGGGCTTTGGTGAAAGAACCAGCCGGCGTTGAAATACAGATAGCGCTGCCAGTATTCTTCGGGCTGCGACAGGTCCAGACTGCTGGCAAATTCCAGCCCGAACCGATCATACAGCGCCTTCCAAGTTGCACCATAGCCCGGCCCATACAATTCTATCACCGGCCATGTGCCTTCGCGCCGCATGCTGGCCGATGGCTTGGCAAAGTCGATCTGCAGGCTGGCCAGATCGCCCGTCACCAGCGTGTCGGTGTCCAGAAAAAGGAACGGTTGATCGGGCAAGGCGGACAGCCCTTCGATCTTGTTGCCATAGGGATAATCGGCGCCGAACACCTGCGATTGAAAGGGCAGGATTTCGGCCCCCAGCTCTTGCAATCGGTTCCGCAGCGCCTGGTTTCCCAACACCGGCGAATGCGACCAACGCGGCCCGGGTTGGGGTTCCATGAACAACAGCCGCCCCGCGAAATCGGGATTGCTGGCCCGCAAGGACGCCGCCAGCAGCAGCGCCTCATAGCTCAGGCGCCCGCCTTGGATCACGGCGGCGATGTTGTAGGGTGCTGTTTTTTGCGGCTGTCCTGCCAAGCTGTGCCTGCCCCTTCGGATTTTTGCCAACACTATAGGGGCCAATGCGGCGTGGCGATAGATTCCGCGCCGGGATTTTTCGGCAATAGCGGGTGTTTGGCGTCAGCTGGGGCTGAAACGCAACGACAGGCAGGACATGCCGCCATCCAGTTTGGCGCATTCGCTGTTGCCGATCTCGGTCACGGCATAGCCCGCATCGACCAGCCGGTCACGGGTGCGCGGAAAGCCGGCGGGGAACAGCACCGCATCATTGAAGCGGATGGCATTGGCCGCCGCCTCTTCGCCCGCCGCAACCGCGATCACCCGGTAGCCATCAAAACAGCCCGAGGCCGCCAGACGGTCGGTTGCCAGCACCGTCTCGGCATCCATCAAGGAGCAATCGGTCTTGAAATGCAGCACGCCTGGGGGGGTATGCACTTCGCGCAGGCTATGGCCCCAAGGGGCGACGGCGCGGGCCAGTTCGGCAACTCCTGCGGCATTGGTGCGCGCACTGCGCCCGACCAGGATTTCCCGCTCGGTCACCAGAATGTCGCCGCCTTCGATATGGCTGTCTTCGCCTTTGATCCGCAGGACATGGGTGTAAAGGCTGGACAGGGTAGGGGCCATCTCGGCCGCTTCACCCAGACGGCTGGGGGCGCCGGGGCGCATGATGATGGCGCCTTCGGGCAGGCACAGGGCGGTGTCTTCGACAAAGACTGAATCCGGATAGTCTGACAGAGCGGGCAGTTCTGTCACCTGCGCGCCGGTGGCCTGCAGCGCCGCGACATAGGCTGCATGATGCGCCTGCATCAGCGCCAGATCAGGGGTGCCGGTATCAACCGCGCGCAGACCGGCGACGATCGAGGCCGCAGGGCGCCGGGTGATGGCATGGGTGAAACGGTAGGATCGGTCAGTCATCGGGGCCTCCGGCTGTGGTTGGCCCTGTCTGACATGGCGTGGGTTGGCCTGCAACGCTGTTACCGCGGGTCTGCTCTGTCAGCCGCTGCAGGATTGCAGGGCGGGGCGGCCGGTGCTGCGCTGTCGGGGCAGATAGGTTCCCGCGCCGGGCGTCAGGTGCAACGCGCCGTCCTTCACGGCGATCTGGCCGCGCAGGATGATCGTGACCGGCCAGCCCTGCACCTGCAACCCTTCATAGGGCGTGTAATCCGCGCCGTGGTGCAGCGCGTCATTGCGGATCATGCGCGTCACGCCGGGATCCCACAGAGCCAGATCGGCGTCCGAGCCGATGGCGATGGTGCCTTTGCGCGGGTAAAGCCCGTAGAGTTTGGCGTGGTTTGTCGCGGTCAGCGCGGCAAAGCGGGGCAGGTCGATCCGGCCCTTCATCACGCCTTCGGAGAACAGGATCGGCAGGCGGGTTTCCACGCCTGGGATGCCGTTCGGAATCCAGCGAAAGCTTTTTTGCCCCTTGGGGTTCAGCTTGCCTTCGGGGTCGTCAAACCGGAACGGGCAGTGATCGGAAGAGTAAAGATCGAAGATGCCCTGCTCAATCCCCTCCCAGCAGGCGGCTTTGCTGGCCTCGTCACGCGGCGGCGGAGAGCAGACGAATTTCGCGCCTTCCCAGCCGTCGCGGTCCAGATCATCGGCGGTCAGCATCAGGTATTGCGGGCAGGTCTCACCCGTGACCTTGACGCCCCGTTTGCGGGCGCGGGCGATTTCCTCCATCGCCTCGCGGTTTGAAACATGCACGATGACAATGGGGACATCGACAATTTCGGCCAAGGACAGCGCGCGGTGCGTGGCCTCGCGTTCGGCCGCGATGGGGCGGGTGGTGGCATGGGCTGGGGGTGCTACAGTGCCGGCCTGTTCATGCTTGCCGATCAGGAATCGGATCGCATCTTCATTCTCGCAATGCACCATGACCAGCGCGCCAGAGGTGCGGGCGGCGTCCAGGGTGGCCAGGATCTCATCGTCGCGCAGGCGCAGACCCTCATAGGTCATGAACACCTTCAGCGAGGTGTAACCGTCTGCCACCAGCGCGGGGATTTCCTGCCCCAAGACCGATGGCGTGGGGTCGGTGATGATCATATGAAAGCTGATATCGGTCAGGCATTGCCCCGCAGCCAGCGCGTGATAGCTGGTCAACGCATCGCGCAGGCTTTGGCCTTTTTGTTGCAGGCAGAACGGCAAAATGGTGGTGTTGCCGCCAAAGAGCGCGGATCGCGTGCCGCTTTGGAAATCATCGGCCATCACAATGCCATCGCCCGAGGGCTGCGCGATATGCACATGGCTGTCGATACCGCCGGGCAGGACATAAAGGCCGGTGGCGTCCACCTCTTGATGGCCCTTGGCCAGGTCTTCGCCCAAGGCGACGATCCGGCCCTGACGGACGCCGATGTCGCAGCGTGTCACATCGGCGGCGGTCACGACGGTGCCACCGCGCACCACCAGATCGAACATCCCTCAAGCCGCCTTACGCAGGATTTCGTCAAAGGCGGCACAAAGGCGGTCAACCTCTTCCAGAGTGTTGTAATGCACCATCGAGACGCGCAAGAGGCCACCGTTTTCCATCTGATCCAACGATTCCACCAAACGGCGAGCGTGGAAATCGCCGTGGCGGATGGCGATCTTATGGGCGTCCATCGCCTTGGCAATCGCGCCGGAGTCGCGTCCGTCAAAGCGGAAGGCGACGGTCGGAATACGTTGCGAGCCTTCATTGCGGGTGGCGCCGAAGATCTGGCAATCATTGCGTGAGGTCAGATAGGACAAGAGCCGCCCGACCAGCGCATCTTCCTGCGCGGCCATGGCTGTGAAGCCAGATTCCAGCCGGGCCCGCGCTGACGGCCCCGTGCCAAGTCCGGCGAAATAGTCACGGATCGCAACCGTAGAATAGGCGCATTCATAGCTGGGATTGCCCGGCTCCATCTTGCCCGGAACTTTGTCCTTGCCGTAGAAATAATGATAGAGCGTGTCCAGCTCCAGCAGGTGATCGTATTTACCATACATCACGGCGTAATGCGGGCCGTAGGCCTTATACAAGCTGAAGACGTAGTAATCGACATCCCATCCCTGCACATCAATCGCGCGATGCGGGGCATAGGCCACGGCGTCGACGCAAATCCGCGCGCCGTGATCATGGACAAAGCGGGCAATCTGGGCCACCGGGTTCACTTGGCCCAGAATGTTGGACACATGCGTCACCGCCACCAGCCGCGTGCGATCGGTCATCAGGGGCGCCAGATCGGCCAGATCCAGCATGTAGGTTTCGCGATTCAAGGGCCAGAATTTGATCGTGATGCCAAATTCCTGCAAGCTGACCCAAGGGCCGATGTTGGATTCATGATCGGCGCCAGTGACGATGATCTCATCGCCTGGCGAAAGCTGACTGCGCATTGCCCGCGCCAGGTTTTGCAACAGAACCGTAGTCGAGGGGCCAAAGATGATCTCTTCCGTCCGCTTCGCGTTCATCAGCGTGGCGGCGGCTTCGCGCCCCTGCCGCAACGCATCAGCCGCCGCCAGTGACACCTCATAGCTGCCACCGATCTGGACGTTTTTCTCCAGCAGAAACTCGGTCATCCGGTCAACCGCGCCTTGCAGGATCTGCGATCCGCCAGCATTGTCAAAAAGCGTCCAGCCGCGCGACAGGCCGGGAAAGTGGCTGCGGACGTGGTCAAGGTTCAGGGCGGTCATTCTGCTCTCCGGCTATAGGTCAATGGTTCAGCACCGCGCCCAGGAAATTGCGCGTGCGCTCTTCCTGCGGGTGATCGAAAATCTGTTCGGGCGTGCCGATTTCGACAATCCGGCCGCCGTCCATGAAGACCACGCGGTCGGCCACCTGACGGGCAAAGCCCATCTCATGCGTGACCACGACCATGGTGACACCGGTGCCGGCCAGTGATTTCATCACGTCCAGCACCTCGCCCACCATTTCGGGGTCCAGTGCGCTGGTGGGTTCATCAAACAGCATCACCTTGGGGTCCATTGCCAAAGCCCGCGCGATGGCGACGCGCTGCTGCTGGCCGCCCGACAGCTTGCCGGGGTATTTGTCGGCCTGGCCTTCGATACCCACCCGCGCCAGAAGTTCACGCGCGCGCACCTCGGCCTGTGCGGGCGTCAGATGGCGCACACGCATCGGCGCCAACATCACATTGCGCAAAACGGTCAGGTGCGGGAAAAGGTTGAACGACTGGAACACCATGCCGACATCGGCGCGCACCTTTTCCAGATTGCGCCCGGCCTGCACCGGCACCCCGCCGACCAGGATTTCACTTTGCGGCTCAAACGGTTCCAACAGATTGATGCAGCGGATCAGCGTTGATTTGCCGGAGCCGGACGGCCCGATCACGCACACCACCTCGCCTTCGGCAATCTGCAGATCCAGATCGTGCAGAGCGGTGAAAGCGCCGAATTGCTTGCGCAGATTGGTGATTTGAATGGTGCTGCCCATCAGTGATCCGCCTTGGCATAGCTGCGTTCCAGCCGCGATACGGCGGCCACAAGGGGCCAGAGGAACGCCACATAAATGATGGCCGCGCCGATCAGCGGGCTGGGGTTGGCGGCCAGCGCCTGTGCCTGCGTCGCCTGTTTCAAGAGATCCGGCATCGCCACCACCGAGGCGAGTGCTGTATCCTTGATGACATTGATGCAATTGTTGGTCAGCGGCGGAATGACGATGCGGATCGCCTGCGGCAGGATCACATCGACCATCATATGCCGATACCCCAGACCCAAGGCCGATGACGCCTCAAACTGACCCTTGGGGATCGCCTCGATCCCGGCGCGGAAAATCTCGGCCATATAGGCGGCAGAGACCAGCGACAGCGCCGAGACCGCCGACATGAAAGGCGATAGCCGGATGCCGACAAAGGGCAGCGCGTAATAGATGATGATCAGCAGCACCAACAGCGGGATCGACCGCATGAAGTTGATGTAGAGTTTGGCGATAACCTGCAGCCAGGTCGCGGCGTACAGGCGCACCAGCGCCAGAACCATCCCCAGCACCAGACCGGCGATGATGCTGACCACGCCCAGTTGAATGGTGATCCACAGCCCCGCCATCAGCAGCGGGAATGTGCGGATCAGGACGGGCAAGTTGAAAAAGGTGTCGAAAATATCCATCAAACCCGCCCATGTCATGCGTCAACCAGGGTCAGGGGCGGCCCATCGTGCCGCCCCTTTTGTCATAGATGGATCAGTTCAGTTTGGGCATATCCATGACCATCACGGTCGAGGTGGTGGCCTCGGGATCTGCGCCGAACCACTTCTTGTGGGTCGCGGCGACAAAGCCGTCGGTCTTCATCGCGGTCAGCGTTTCGCTGACCTGCGCGGCCAGCGGATCATCCTTGGCGAACATCATCGAATATTGCTCACCGGTCGGAATACGCTCGACCACGGCAAACTCTGCCTTGTCCTTGACGTAGTATTGCAGCGCGGGAATGTCGCTGATGTAGCCATCAATGCGGCCGTTGCCCAGATCCAGCATGGCGGGTGCCAGCCCTTCGAACCGGCGGATATCGGCAAAGCCGTATTCGGCGTTATGCTCGGTCGCCCACATGTCGCCGGTAGATCCGGTATCCACGCCGATGATCTTGCCCTTCATGTCGGCCAGACCCTTCAGCCCGCTGGCCGCAGTGACGGTCAGCGACTGGTCGCTGTCATAATAGGGTTGGGCAAAGCTGACTTCGGCCAGACGCTTTTGCGTGATGGTGATCGACGACATCGCCATGTTGATTCGCCCCGACTGCACGGCGGAAAAGAGGCCGTTGAACGGGATGTTTTCAAACGTCACCTCTCGGCCCAGCCGCTTGCCCACTTCGGTGGCCAGATCAATTTCAAAGCCGACCATGGCACCGGTATCGTCCTGAAACTCCCACGGGACGTTGCCGATATTGGCGCCAACGACCAGATTTTCGGCCGAAGCTGCGGCCCCGAATGACATCGCCATGCTGATCGCGGCGGCTTGCAAGAACACTCTTCTCATCATGTCGTTGGTCCTTACCCTGTTTGTTTTATATGTTACGGTCAAACCGGTCTGACCGGTCAGGCCAAGCTAAGCATGCCCTGTTTTTGAATGCAAGATTCTAGCGATTGAACCGACCCGGCCTGACCTTGCATAAGGGGCACAGGCGCAAGGCCGGACAGGAAGGTGACCCCGTGATACGTAGTCTTTTGCCCGCCCCCGCCTGGACACCGCTGCCGCAGGTGGTGGCGCGCCGCATTCAGCAGATGCTGCTGGATGGCGACCTGAAAGCGGGTGATCGCATTCCGTCACAGCGGGTGCTGTCGGATCAGTTCAATGTCAGCCGCGCCTCGCTGCGTGAGGCTCTGTTGACGCTGGAAACCCTGGGTCTGATAAAGACCGAACCGGGCCGCGGAACCTTTGTCACGGCAGGCAGGTCTGAACCGAATGGCGCGCTGAAATGGCGCTATTCCGACAGTTTTGCCATGGCTGAGGTGTTTGAGACCCGCCTGATGCTGGAAGGCCGGATCGTTGAAAACGCCGCCCGTGCGATTGGCCCGGCGGAATTGGACGCCCTGCGCCTTGCGACAGATGAGATGGAGCGGTTCTGGACCGCGGGAGATCGGCTGGCCAATGTGGAAGCCGACCTTCGTTTTCACCAGACCATTGCGCGGTGCTGCACGAATCGGATGCTGCAGGCGCTGTATGAAACCGTGCAGATCCTGTTGGCCGAAACCCAGCGCCAGCCGATTCCGCGCACCAACCCCACCCGGATGCACGCATCCGTGGCCGAGCATCGCGACATCATCGCGGCGCTTGTGGTCGGAGATGGCCCTGCGGCCCGGGCCGCGATGCAGTGCCACATCATCAACACCGCTGACTGTGCCGGGATCAGTCTGTGACCCCGTTTTACGGCATCACCATTCGATCCTGGATCCTGCCCAGTCAAAGCAATAGCCGGAATCGGTTGGCGTCAACCTTCTGATAACGTTAAGCATATTGTCCACAGCGACGTCGGCAGAAACCGAAGCGTGGTCGGGATAGCCTGATGACAGGCCGGTCGCGACGGTGCCGGGATGCAGCGTCACGACGACCGAATGGCGGTGGCTGCGCGCCACCTCTATCGCGGCGGTATGGATCAGTTGATTCAGCGCCGCCTTGGCCGCGCGGTAGGAATACCAGCCGCCCAGCCGATTGTCGCCGATTGATCCGACCCGTGCGCCAAGGGCCGCGAAGACCACGCGCCGGTCACGGGGCAGGTGTTGCAGGGCGTGTTTCAAAACCAGGGCAGGGCCGGTGGCGTTCAACGCGAATTGCGCGGCCAGGGCGGCCGGATCCAGCGTCTTTATCGTCTTTTCCGGGCCATGCGGTGCGATCTCCAGTGCCCCGGTGGCGACGATGACCAGATCGAACGGGCCTTCAACCCGGTCCAGCGCGTCGCGGATGCTGCGCTCATCGGTGAGATCCAGCCCATCAGTGCGGCGCGACAGTGCGGTCACCTGTGACCCGCGCTGCTGCAGCGTTTTTGCCAGGGCGCTGCCGATGCCGCCCGATGCCCCGATCACCAACGCGCGATCCAAGCCAACTCTCCTTTCGCGCGGGCCATGCCAATGGTCAGCCCTAGACGCCAACACATAGGGCATCAGGGGCCAAGGTCACGTCCGGCGACCGAAACCGGCGGGTCAAAGGCAGGCGGTCAGGTGCGGTTCCGGTGCGGCCTAAATCGGCACATCATCATAGCCGCGTTTCATTTTTGGTGCTTTTTCACCCAGCCCGCCACCCTTGGTTGCGGACATGCTGCCCATCATCCGCGCGACCTGTGCGCGATAGTCTTCCAAAGCGCTGGAGTAGAACTCTGTCTGCACTTTCTGGAAATCCTCCAGCGTTTTGCAGGCCATCATCGCGGTCTGCGCCTCAACGCATTTCTGCAGGCCGGATGAGGCAAACTGCAGCGCCTGCATCCCCATGTCGACCCAGGCTTTCAACGCCGTCTCCTGCATCGGGGCAAAGGCCGCGCTGCTGGTGCTGCTGCGGGGCTTATTTGAAGGCTCTGTCATTGCTTGTCCTTTCAAAAATTTCATAGCTTCAATCATGAGAGTGGATCGCCAAAGGTGCAAGGTGCGGTTGTGTGGCGCGGCTGCGCATGTGCCAAAGACCGCGCAGAATTGCTGGAAACGGCGGCTGTTTTGCAAAACCGGGCTGAAATGTCGCAGCTGAACACCGGGCAGCGGACCTTTGGCCGTCTGGCCACTCGGGGGGGGCCTCACCGCCGGATGCATCGTGATCCGCCCCTTGCCGCGATCCGCATGGTGTGCGCAATTGACCGCAGGGACGCCCGGCCCCCACGACAGTGAAAGCCCAAAGACATGACCACCATGCCCCGCTCTGAGACGCATCTGGCCGTGCTGGTGGTTCTGGGTTTGACGCATCTGTTGAACGACATGATGCAATCGCTGATCCCTGCCTCATATCCGATCCTGAAACAGGTCTATGCGCTGGATTTCGTGCAGATCGGCATGATCACCCTGACCTTCCAGATTGCAGGCGCCATGCTGCAGCCGGTGATCGGCATTGTGACCGACCGCCACCCTGCGCCCTATTCGCCTGTGGTGGGGATGATGTTCACCCTGTCGGGGCTGGTCAGTCTGGCTTTTGCCCACGGCTATGGGGCGATACTGGTTTCGGTTGCGCTGATCGGGGTCGGATCGTCGATCTTTCACCCCGAGGCCACGCGGACCGCGCGCTATGCGGCCGGCGGCCGACAAGGGCTGGCGCAGGGCATCTTTCAGGTCGGCGGGCAGGCCGGGGGGGCGCTGGGCCCGGTTTTTGCAGCCCTGATCGTGGTGCCCTGGGGTCAGCCCAGCCTGGCCTGGTTCGCGGTCACCGCGCTGTTGGCAATGGTGTTGTTGGCATGGATCGGCAGCAAGCAACGCCAGCTGCGGGCGGATTTTACCGCCATGCGTGCACGCGGCAGGACGGGGGGCCGCCGGTGCCGCATGCGCCGCTGACCATTGGCGTCGGGCTGTTCGTGCTGACCTTTCTGATGTTTACCAAGAACACCTATGGCGAAAGTTTCCGGTCTTTCTACACCTTCTATCTGATCGAGCGGTTTTATCTGTCGATCCCCGCGTCGCAGATGATGTTGTTCGTCTTTCTGGTGGCCGCAGCGGTGGGCGTGCTGATCGGCGGGATCATCGGTGATCGGATCGGGCGCTATCGGATCATCTGGATCTCGGTTCTGGGGCCGTTGCCGCTGACGCTGATCCTGCCCTATGCGGACCTGTTCTGGACCGGAGTTCTGACGATCATGATCAACCTGATCATGGCCAGCGCCTTTGCGTCGATCCTGATCTATGCGATGGACCTTTTGCCCAACCGGATCGGCCTGATCGGCGGATTGTTCTACGGGCTGAACTTTGGGCTTGGCGGGATTGCGGCAGCGTTTCTGGGCGTGCTGGCTGACAGCTACGGCGTTGAGACGGTCTATTGGCTGTGTTCATTCCTGCCGCTGGCGGGGCTGTTGGCCTGGTTCCTGCCGCGGATCGACAACGGAGCCGGTTAGCGCCGCTTGCCGCGTGGCGCAAAGGTCTTGTTGCCGCGGGGGCCGGTTGAAACCGGCGTATTGGCCAGGTTTTCTTCATGCAGCTTGCGCCAGCGGTCCAGCCGCGCAGCCGACAGATCGCCAGCGGCGACGGCGGCTTGTATCGCGCAGCCCGGCTCATGCGCATGGGTGCAATCGCGAAACCGGCACAGGGGGGCCAGTTCGGTGATCTCGGCGAACAACTGGCCCAGACCGTCTGCCACATCGCTGACATGCAGCGTCCGCATCCCCGGCGTGTCAATCACCCAACCGCCCCCGGTGATGGCGTGCAGCGATCGCGACGTGGTGGTATGTCGGCCCTTGGCGTCATCCTCACGGATGCTGCCGGTCGCCTGTGCCTGATCGGGGGCCTTGTCGGCCAGCGTGTTCAGCAGCGTCGATTTGCCAACCCCGGATGATCCGACCAGCGCGACGGTCTGACCCGGCCCGCACCAGGGCGCCAGAACGGTGGCGGCATCGGCGGCCTTGGCATTCAGCGTGACCACGGCAAGGCCGCGCTGCAGCGCCTGGGCTTCGGCCAGATAGGGGGCGGCATCGGCCACCTGATCCACCTTGGTCAGCACGATCACCGGATGGGTTCCGGCCTCATTCGCCAGCGCCAGATACCGCTCTAACCGGGCCGGGTTGAAATCGTCATTGCATGAGGTGACGATGAACAGCGTATCGACATTCGCTGCGATCAGTTGCGGGATATGGGCAGATTCGGTCCGTCGGCGCAGCACGGTGGCACGGTCCAGACGGCGCGAGGCGACCTGCGTGACCGGATCCATCAAGACCCAGTCGCCCACGGCAAAATCCATCGTATTGGTCTGAAACGGCAGGCCCAGCCGGATCTGGCCGGATCCGGTTTCGGCCATCAGGCGCGAGCGGTGAACCCCCGCAATTCGCACCGGAACCAGCCCCTCATCCCCTGGGCCAGACTGATCGGCAAAAAACTGCGACCAGCCCAGGCTGGCCAGCAGGGACGGTGATATGTCAAATGGTTGTGTCACCCGCCTTGCATGGTGGCAGCCCCCGGCGGATGCAAGTGTTTCCTGATGCCAGCTGCAGCTATCGGCACGGCCTGGGGCTAAGCAGGCCAGATCTGGCGGGTATTTCGCAGTTTATCCCGCGTTTCGGGCGGTGCCGCCCACCATAACCCGTCGAGACGGTAATGGTAGGTGAGCCTGGAATCGAACCAGGCATGGGTCGCTCCGGCGGAGATACCGTCCGCGATCTTCGCATGAAAACTTTATTAAGACATTGATATTCAATGATTAATACATTTTCCATGTAGCAGAGTATGTAGTCCGAAATGTAGCAATTCGGGTGCCCTCAATTGGCAGAATCTGCTCGCTAAGTCATGAAAGGACTTGCCCGATTCGAGATTGGAAATGATGATTCAGATCATCGCTTTCAGTTGCTTCGTCCGAAGCGTCGGGTTGCCAAGGATTTCATTGCGGTCCATGGCGCACAGCAACGCCCTTCCAGAGGCAGTCGTTCTTGCGGATGGGTCTGATTGCCCAGCCGTCGCGATCCAGGATCGCAGAGTGATAGTGGCGGATGCCCGTCACCATTCCAACCGTTTGTCGCAGGGGCGGCGCGAACGGAACTTTGGCCGTGGGATAGGTATGGATCGCCGTATCGGCGGACAAAATCAGGCGTCCGGGATCAGTACCGTTTTGGCACAAGCCAAACCAATGCCAGTCCTGCCACCCTCTCACGCATGCAGGCATGCGCTTTTGGACAAAGAGTCAGTCGCAGGCCACGCCGCTTCAGTGTGGCAGTGTCGGGTTTCCAGTTCGCCGTGCGGCATCGGATAGTCTCGGGTTTTGTTCTCTCAAAACACCTGATTCACAGGATTCATCACATGCACCGGTATCCGAAATGAGTCGTGGAACAACGCCCCCCTCATACGAAATAAATCGGGAAAGATCATGAGTCATGCATGATGGGATGGGTCTTTTCCGCAGGGATGATAGCCCTCAGCCCGCCGTTATCGGCGCACGGCGCAACAGATAGATATCCATGATCCAGCCATGTGCCGCCCGCGCAGCTGATCGTGTAGCAAGGATGTCAGCACCCACATCGCCCAGCCGGCCGGCGCGCAACAGCTGGTTTTCCATGCCCAGATAGGCACCCCACCAGATGTCATGCTCCGCGCCGTCCAGCACCTGGAAGGCGCCGCCCTGATCCAGCATCACGGCCAGCGACTCTACGCCCGCGGGCCAGCCATCCTCGCGCAGGCGGCGGCCGGTCGTCACGGTGAAGGCCGCGCCCAGCGTGTTGATGGCAATGCCATGCGCGGCGGTCAGCACCTGCAGGGCCGTGATCCCCGGCACCACATGTATCCGCGGCGCAGGGGTCAGCCGTGCGGCAATGCGCAGGCTGCTGTCGTATAGTGACGGATCACCCCAGACCAGCAGCGCCACCCGCCGGGCCTGCGGGGCGGTTGCGATGGTCCGGGCCCAGACATCGGCAATCGCATCATGCCAGCGGTCAACAGCCGTCAGATAGGGCAGATCGGGGTCGCGGCGCGGCAGGTCGAATTCGACGACCGGCGCGTTCGGCCCCAGCACTGAATGGACAATCTGCCACCGCAGATCGGCCAGGTCAGCCTTGTCGGGGCCTTTGCGGGGAATCAGGATCAGATCGGCGGCGGCCAGCGCTTTTTGCGCCTCGACCGTCAGATGGTCGGGGTTGCCGGTGCCGATGCCGATAAGGGAAAGCGTCTGCATTATTTTAGATGTCCGGGCCAGAGAACCGGCCCGGACGCCACATCCATCAGGCGTGGTGATGATAAAGGCGATGGGTCACTATGGGCGACCCTTTCAGCCCGCGCAGCGTCTTGGCTGCCGCCAGCGCGCCCAGATCGGCCAAAGGCTCGATCAGGATCACCAGCGTATAGGCCGCAGCGAACGAGCCGATGGAGGCCAGATTCTCGGCGCCCACGCCCTGTCCGTAGAGTGCCCAAAAGGCCACCCACAGCACAACGCCACCCTGAAAGGCGACCGACATTTTCAGAACGTGGCCATAGCTGAGATCAACATAGGCCATATTCTCGGGGATCACGCGGCGCGCCAGCAGGTTGATGGCGAAAAGCGGGAACAACAGCGTCGTCACGTTGACGAAATACATCGGAAGATCAGTTGGCGCGAAGAACAACGATTGCACCAACAACCCGGCCGCAAGACCGATTGCCGAGGCGGGCGCGCCCAATAGCAAGAACAGGGTTGTGCCCAGAATCAAGTGCACCTCTGAGACGCCAACCGCGAAATGCGGCAAGACCTCAAAGAACACAAAGGTTCCAACCGTTGCGATCACGGCCCGCAAGGCCAGCGATACAATGGAATGGATTTTAAGATCGTCAACGATCAGCTTGGCGGAATAGCCTGCCGCTGCCGCCGCCGTGGTATAGGCGAAGGCCATTTTGGCGCCGTCAACGACGCCGGGTTCGATATGCATGTCAGTCCCTCCGGGTCGCCCACCCGGCGACCGTAAGTGCCGGATATTCCGGCTTTGCGTTTATGAACGGCAGGTCTCCTGACTTGCGGGTTATCGCGGTTCCGGCCCTTCCCGGCCCAAATGGGGGCCAGTGGTAATGCCAGTGCCGCTATCCGCCTACAGTTGCGGGGGCAGTCGGGGCATTTCACCCCGTTCCCTTTTGATCCCTAACGGGAACCGTTCGCAGCCAGTATGGCCGTTGGCGACGGGCGTTTCAATCCAGCTTTGCGCAATCAGTGGCCAGCGGGCCATAAATAATCAGGGCTGGTGCTTTGCCGATTGCTATAAGCAGCACCTGCGCCAATTGGCCAATTGTGGACAGGTGCAAATTCTGGTCCGGAGTGCTGACCCCTTCGGCCAAAAGGGCAGGGGTGTCGGCGGGCAGGCCATGGGCAATCAACGCCGCTGCCAAGGCTGGAAAACTGCGCTTTCCCATATACACCACCGTGGTGGCCAAAGGATCGGCAAGGGCTGCCATGTTCAGATCGGGGGGCAGGCCGCCGCTGGTATCGGCCCCGGTCACAAACTGCACCCTCCGTGCTGTCTTGCGGCGGGTCAGCGGCAGACCGGCTGCGGCTGCGGCGGCCATGGCCGAAGGCACACCGGGGATGATCTCATAGCTGATGCCTGCGGCGTTCAGGGCGATGATCTCTTCCTCCAGCCGCCCGAACAGCCCGCCATCGCCGGATTTCAGCCGCACGACGCGTTGGCCGGTCAGCGCATAATCCACCAGCAACCGGCTGACATGATCTTGTCGGGGCGAGGGGCGGCCCGCGCGTTTTCCCACCCCCACCAGATCGGCGCCTTGGCGCACATGCGCCAGAATGGGGCCTGCGGACAGATCATCAAACAGCACCGCATCGGCGCGCTTCAACCGGTCAACCGCCTTTAGGGTCAGCAACTCGGGGTCGCCGGGGCCAGAGCCTACAAAGCTGACAAAGCCGGTCATGGGGCTTCTGCCGTGATAAGGTGAAAGAAGGTGCCGCTGACATGGCCCCGCACCGACCCGGTTTCTGCCACAGCACCCCCATCGGCATCGGCCACATCCGCAAGCGCTGCGTCGGGTTGCCGCAGAATGGTCGAATAGTGAAACTCATGCCCGCGCAGCGCGTGATCCTTGGCGAACCCCGGCAGCGCCCTGCGCAGGACAGCACGACGATAGCCCAAGTGAATGCGTCGGGTCTCATAGCTGGTCACAAGGCCCAAAAGCCCCGCCATCTGATGCCGCACCCCGTTCTTGTCGATCAAAGCCTGGCCCAACGCCATATAGCCCCCGCATTCGCCATGCACCGGGCGGCTTTGCGCGTGCAGCGTCACCCCGGCCCGGAATTGACTTGCCGCCGCCAGACGTCCCGCGTGCAGTTCGGGATAGCCACCGGGCAGCCAGACCAGATCCGCCACCGGATCAGGGGCCTGATCGGCCAAGGGCGAAAACGGCGTGATCTCGGCCCCTGCGGCGCGCCAGCCTTCCAGCAGATGCGGGTAGGTAAATGAAAACGCCGCATCCTGCGCCAGCGCGATCCGCTGCGCCGGGGGCTTGGGCAGCGTGCCATGCCCCAAGGCATGGCCGCGCGCCAACGCCTTGATCCGCCCCAGATCAACATGCGCGCGCAAGAACGCGGCATAGCCTGCAATCGCCGCCTCCAGATCGGGATGCTCCACCGCTTGGATCAGACCCAGATGCCGCTCAGGCAAGGTCAGATCGCCACGCCGGGGCAGGGCGCCCAGCACCTCGATCCCCACGGCCTGCATTCCCAGCCGGGTCAGGCGCTCGTGGCGCGGGCTGGCGACGCGGTTCAGGATCACCCCGGCAAAGGGCAGATCGGGGTTATAGCGCTGAAACCCCAGCGCCGTCGCCGCAGCCGATTGCGCCTGACCGCCAACATCGATCACCAGAACCACCGGCCATCCCATCCGCAGTGCCGTCTCGGCGCTGGACCCAAAGCCAGTCTGCCCGCGCGTGGCCACCCCGTCGAACAACCCCATCGAACCCTCGGCCACTGCAATATCAGCCCCCACCCCTTGCGCCGAAATCGCATCCAGCAGGGCCGCGTCCATCGCCCAAGTGTCCAGATTGAACGAGGCCCGCCCGCTGGCCGCCCGATGAAAGGCGGGGTCAATATAATCCGGCCCGCTTTTGAACGGTTGTACCGCCAGCCCATCCTCGACCAGCGCGCGCAACAGGCCCAGCATGACCGTCGTTTTGCCCGTCCCCGAAGCCGGGGCAGAAATCATCAGGCCCGGAAGGCCTTGGCCCGCAAAGTCAGTCATTGCCATCTTTCCAGTCTGCCCAAGGGCTGTCAGCGGTCTGTGGGCGGTAACGGCGGTCGTAGTCCGTCGCGTAAAGACAGCTTTCGCTGAACCCTTCCTGTCCCAGCACCCGACCCACCAGAATAAGCGACGTGCGGGTGACCCCCTCGGGGATCGCCTCTGCCAGCCCGGCAATCGTGGTGCGGATAATGCGCTGATCGGGCCAACTAGCGCGCCAGACCACGGCGACAGGGCAATCCGCGCCGTAAACCGGCATCAGATCGGTGATGACCTGATCCGCGTTCTGGATGGATAGGTGGATGGCCAAGGTCGCCCCCGTGGCCGCGAAATTTACCAGCGTCTCGTTCGGCGGCAT
>JBATPI010000015.1:0-7311 GCA_049291415.1 Paracoccaceae bacterium
GCGCGCGCAAAGTGGTGCCGGTTTCATCGCGACGTGCGGCACCGGTCAGCCGCGCCGGACCGGACAGCAGCCGGTCGGCTTGCGAAATGCCAATGCGCAGACTGGTCGAGTCCAGGGCCAGCGCCAGATCAAAGGCTCCGGTCAGGGTGCTGCCTTCACCCTCCATAGCAATGGTGGCGGCTCCGGCCAGCGATGGCAGTCCGGCCACGGCGGCAAAGCGGCGCAGGTCGGCCGCGGTGATCGTTGCCTTGCCAGAAGTCTGCAAGGCGCTGTCCAACCCCCCGATCCGAAGGTGAGCGGTGGCCGAATAATCCGCGCCCGTCAGCGTCAGTTGCGGCAGGCTGAGCGAGGAATCCCCCTCACGCCAATACAGGACAGCCTTGGCGGACAGGGCCGGGCCGATGGCCTGTTGCAGTGCCATATCGGCCAGCGCCAGCCCTTCGGCCTGCAGGCCGAACGTGCCGCCCAGGGTATTGCGGCCAGCGGTGCGGCTGATCCGTCCCGAACCGGTCAGTTGCGCCTGATCCAGTGTCAGGTCGGGGCGTTGCAGGCCGGACAGCAATCCTTTCAGCGACCAGGCGCTGTCCTTGGCCGCGTCAAAGCGCAGGGTCAGGTCAGCGGTGCGCAGACGGGTGTCACTGGTCAGCGGCAGCAGCACGGGCAGACCGTCTGGCGTGCCGATGCGAATGGTCAGATCCAGCGCCAATGGCAGGCCGTCACCCGCGATCAGGGCTGACCCGTTCAAGTCCAGCGCCCGGGCAGCTAGTTGCAACTGGTCCAGTGCCACCCGCCCCCCGGCGGCGCGCGAGCCAGCCAGTGTCAGCACCACCTTGTCGCCTAGAAAAGCGGCATAGTCGGGCAGGAACAGCGGTGCCAGATCGCCTGACAGATCGGCGGCAAAGTCCGTGGCGCCCTCCTCGCCCCCCCTTAGTGTGACCTTGCCTGCCAGCCGGTCCACCCCGTCGCTGGCCAGTTGCACGTCGGCGGCGAAATCGTCCAGCGGCCCTGCCCCGGTGATCGCCAGATCGACCGAGGGCGTGCCGGGCAGGCCCAGCATCCGCGCCGCGATACCGCCCGCCTGTTCGGTGGCGTGCAAATCCAGCGTCAGTTGGGTTGAGGCGTTTTCATAACCCGCGTCCAGCGTGATCCGGCTGACCGGGCCATCGGTCCGCTCCAGGACCACAGACGCCTTTCCGGTGCCGCTGATCAGAGACAAGGATGCCTCGAACCGGCCCTCCACCGGCTCTCCCAGAAGGCTGGGGCCCAGAATAATCCGGGGCGCATCGACTTTTGAGATGACGACAGACACCGGCAAGTCGGGCAGTGCGAAACTGCCGGCCTCAGGCGCAGGGGTGGTGTCAGTGGCGGGTGCGGGCAGCCGGTCCAGCGTTATGGTGGCGGCAGACAGCTCATTAACCTCCAACTCACCCGAAAGCAGGGATGAGCGGGACCAGTCCAGCACGACGTCGTCCAGCGTCAGCCAGACGCCGTCGGCATCCGCGATCTGCAGCCGGGACATGGTGGCGCGAGAGGACAGCGCGCCCTCAAACCCGGTGATGGTGACCTTTTGGTTGTCACCTGACAGGTTGTCTTCCAGAAAGGCGGTCAGATAGTCGCGATCATCCTCTTGCGCCGGGGCGGACCCCGGCAGCAAGGTCAAAGCCACCGCGATGGCCAGGCTGGCGGCGCGCATCAAAACGATTGCCCCAGACCGATGTAGAACTGCACCCCGTCGCCGGTCTTGCCATGCACGGGGGCCGCGATGTCCAGCCGGATCGGGCCAAAACCGGTGGCATAACGCAGGCCCAGACCGGCACCTGCCTGCCAATCGGCGCCATCGTCAAAAAACCCGTCCGCGCCGATTTGTCCGGCGTCGGCAAAGGCGACCACGCCGATCGTATCGGTCACGCGGGCACGGACTTCGGCTGAAATGGCCAGCATATGGGTGCCGCCGATCAGGAAATCAGGGCCAAAGCCGCGGTTCACCACGACGCCAAGCGAGCGGTAAGGATGGCCGCGCACTGTGCCGCCGCCGCCGGAAAAGAACAGATCGTCGCGCGGGGTATCCAACAGGTCAGACCCCAAAATGGCACCGGCCTGAAAGCGGGCGGCCAGGGTGACGCGATCACGCGCTCCAAAGCTGCGATAGCCGCGGGCGTCAAGGGTCAGCCTTGCGCCCGATCCTGTGGTGTCAAAGCCCCAGAACGGTTTGATCGTGGCGTCCAGATAGAACCCCTTGTGGGCGTCGGCGGCATCGTCGCGCCGATCCCAGGTCACGCCAGTGGGCGCCGCGAGGCTGCGAAAGCGGAATTTACCGCCCGGATCGCTGCCTTCGGCATATTCATAGTTGATCGCCGTGCGGGCAGTCAGCTGTTCTGAGAAATAATAGCGAAGGCCCAGTCCGATCTCGGCGTAATCGGCGTAATAGTCCACCTCATCCAGATGGCCGATGTTGAAGGATAGCGTGGCGGTGGCGTCGGGGGAAAACGTGGCGGGCCGTTCAAGCGAGGCACCAAGGTTGTAATCCATCCCACTGGTTCCGGCGCCGATATTGGTGATGCTGCCTTCGATCTTCAGCCGCTCGGCCCCGCCGTTGACGTTTCGGTGCAGCCAATATCCGGTCAGGGCCAGACCATCCAGGCTGGCAATCTCAGCCCCCAGGGAATAGCGGCGCAGTTTTTCTTCCACGACGGTCGCGGTGATCGGCAACAGATCGCCCGCGACGGGATAATCAGCCTCGGTCAGGGTGACCGAGCTGAACACCCCGGCACGTTTCAGGCGCTGCGAGGCGCGGTCCAGTTCAGACTGGCTGAAGCGCTCGCCGTAGCGCAGGCCCGCGATCTTTATGATGCGGTTGACGCGCATCCGTTCTGCTCCGGTGACTGTCAGCGCGCCAAAGCGCAGGGCGGGGCCGGGCGCTACGCGGATATCGGCCGACAGGGTGGCGTCGGGATGGTTGGCGACCAGATCTTCGGCGGCGACGACGGCCTTGGCGTGGCCGTCCTCACGCCAGGCCAGGATTGCGGCGTCTTCGGCCTGGGTTATCACGGTGCTGCGGGCGGTCTGGCCGGTGGCGAATTCCGATGGCAGATCGGTGTCAGGCGCAACGGGCGCGATGGTGGCGCGGGAAAAGGCAAAGGTTGGTCCGGGGTCAACGCTGACGGTGATGGTTCCGATGCGCGACGGCGCGTTCAGGGGGGCAATCTCGGCCACCTCACGCCCATCAATGCGGATCGAGATGATCGCGGAATAGTGCCCCTCAGTATATAAAGTGCTGAGAATGCGCGCATAGTCTGACCGGGCGGCGGTGAACAGATCCTGCGCGTTAGTCGCCCCATCGGCCTGTTGCGACAACAACAAAGAGGATGCGCGCACCGATTTTGTCAGCGCTTTGTCCTGTCCAGCGACTGAGAAATCCAGTCGATCCAACGCCAGTGCCGGCAATGCCAGCGCCAAGGTCAGCACCGCGGTAAAACCCGCTTTTTGTGTTACGGATCTTGGCAACCACTTCCCCTATGCACACGCCCTATAACTATGCGGCTCTGTGCCAGGAAGGGCAACCGCATTTGACGCTGGGTGGCCGCCATCACCACAGGGGTGGCGGCGCATATCCTTGCAGCCATTGCACGGATGTTCAGGCCGCAATCCAGCATACACCGGGTAACGCGCAGATCGGCGGTTGGTTCCGACGATTCCATGATTTCAAAGCGCGACCCGCGTAACGCCGGTCTGTTTGGCAATGTGGGATCAGGCCTTGCAGACTCGGGGTTGCTTGCGTATATGGCCTTAACAGCTGTTTCGGGGTCCACACTCGAAACTACCGAAAGTCGCAAGCGGGCCTGTGGGTCCGCTTTTTTTGTCACGGAGACTTATGGCCGATCTTATCGCCAAAACTGCTATTGACCGCCGCCTGGCCGACATTGTCGGACCGGTGATCGAAGGTCTGGGCTATGAACTGATCCGTCTGCGGTTGATGGGCGGGCATGGCAAGATTCAAAAAACCTTGCAGATCATGGCCGACAAGCCTGATGGCGGCATTGGCGTTGAAGATTGCAGCGTGATTTCCACTGCGCTTTCGGCGGTGCTGGACGTCGAAGACCCGATTGAGGATCTGTATACGCTGGAAGTCAGCAGTCCGGGCATCGACCGGCCACTGACGCGGCTGAAGGACTTTGAGGCCTGGAAAGGCTGGGAAGCCCGGATCGAGACGACAGAACTGATCGACGGCCGCCGCCGCTTTAAGGGCGGGCTGATGGGCGTTGAGGGCGACGAAGTGCTGATCGAGATCGATGAGGCCGGCAAAGAGGTGACCATCGGGTTGCAGTTCGACTGGCTGTCGGACGCCAAGCTGATCCTGACCGAAGCGCTGATCGCTGAAATGCTGAAGCAGCGTAAGGTCCAGTTGCCCGAAGAGGGCGACTTTGACGAGATCGACGAGACGGACACCGACGGGGATGAGGACACCTCCCCCGAGACGAAACACTAGGGAGCGGACCCATGGCAATCACTTCGGCCAACCAGCTGGAACTCTTGCAGACCGCCGAGGCGGTTGCGCGGGAAAAGATGATCGACACGGAACTGGTCATCCAGGCGATGGAAGACAGCCTGGCCCGGGCCGCCAAGTCGCGCTACGGCGCGGAAATGGACATCCGCGTCAAAATTGACCGCAAGACCGGGCGGGCCAGCTTTGCCCGTATCCGCACCGTGGTTGAGGATGAGCTGGTGGAAAACCACCACGCGCAGCTGACCGTCAAGCAGGCCAAGAATTATCTGGCCGATCCGCAACTGGGCGATGAGATCATCGACGAGGTTCCCCCGGTTGATCTGGGCCGGATCGCGGCACAAAGCGCCAAGCAGGTGATCTTGCAAAAGGTCCGTGAGGCCGAGCGTGATCGCCAGTATGAAGAATTCCGTGACCGCAAGGGGACCATCATCAACGGTGTGGTCAAGCGTGAGGAATATGGCAACGTCATCGTTGACGTGGGCCGCGGCGAAGGCATCCTGCGCCGCAACGAAAAGATCGGCCGCGAAGCCTATCGCATCGGCGACCGCATCCGCTGCTATATCAAGGATGTGCGTCGTGAGCCGCGCGGGCCGCAGGTTTTCCTTTCGCGCACCGACCCGCAGTTCATGGCTGAATTGTTCAAGATGGAAGTGCCGGAAATCTATGACGGCATCATCGAGATCAAGGCTGTTGCCCGTGATCCGGGATCGCGCGCGAAGATCGCCGTGATTTCCTATGACAACTCGATTGATCCCGTTGGTGCCTGCGTCGGTATGCGCGGCAGCCGGGTTCAGGCTGTGGTCAATGAATTGCAGGGCGAGAAGATCGACATTATTCCGTGGAATCAGGATCAGGCGACGTTCCTGGTGAACGCGCTGCAACCGGCGCAGGTGTCCAAGGTTGTCGTTGATGAGGACGCTGGCAAGATCGAAGTCGTGGTGCCGGATGAGCAGCTGTCGCTGGCCATTGGGCGGCGTGGCCAGAACGTGCGGTTGGCGTCGCAGCTGACCGGTCTGGATATCGACATTCTGACCGAGGCCGAGGAATCGACCCGCCGTCAGGCTGAATTCACCGAGCGCACCAAACTGTTCATGGACACGCTGGATGTGGATGAGATGATGGCCCAGCTGCTGGTTGCCGAGGGTTTCGCCAATCTGGAAGAAGTGGCTTACGTCGAGACGGACGAATTGCTGTCGATTGACGGGTTCGACGAAGGCACGGCTTCGGAATTGCAGGCGCGTGCCCGTGACTATCTGGAAGAGCAGGCCAAGAAGGCCTTGGAGAATGCCCGCGCGATGGGCGTTGAGGACAGCCTGATCAACTTTGAGGGCCTGACTCCGCAGATGCTGGAGGCGCTGGCCAAGGACGGCGTCAAGACGCTGGAAGACTTTGCCACCTGCGCCGATTGGGAACTGGCCGGCGGTTGGACCACCGAGAATGGTCAGCGCAAGAAGGACGATGGGATCCTGGAGCCGTTCGACATGAGCCTGGAAGAGGCTCAAACCTTGGTGATGACGGCACGGGTCATGCTGGGCTGGGTCGATCCGACGGAAATGGCGGCCGAAGAAGAGCCCGCCGATGACGAAGAGGAGGCCGAGGTCTGATCTCAGACCTCGGGTTCCAGCGCATGACGCGCGGCGGCCGTGAAAAGGACAGGGATACTGGGGCGGAGCGCAAATGCATCGTCACGGGAGAGGTCAGCCCGAAGGTCGGGCTGATCCGCTTTGTCGTCGGACCCGACAGTATGGTGGTGCCCGATGTGGCGGCCAAGCTGCCGGGACGGGGCATTTATGTCAGCGCTGACCGGGCGGCGATTACCAAAGCGGCGACTAAGGGGCTTTTTTCCCGGGCCGCCAAACAGCCGGTCAAAGCCCCCGATGGCCTGGCCGATCTGGTCGAATCATTAGTGCTGCGCCGGGTGACGGATCTGTTGTCGATGGACCGCAAGGCTGGCAATGCCGTGACCGGCTATGAAAAGGTGAAAGACTGGCTGGAAAAGGGCCGTGCAACGGTGCTGATTCAGGCCAGTGACGGGTCAGAGCGCGGAAAGACGAAATTGCGCGCGCCTGATCGTGAAAACAGCATGATTTCCTGCCTGAATGCAGGGGAAATCGGTTTGGCTTTCGGGCGCGAACGTGCGATACACGCGGCGCTTGCGGCTGGTGGACTCACAACGCGTGTTGTAGAGGAAGCGGCAAGGCTTGCCGGGCTTCGTTTGGAAGTTGGCGGGCAGGACGGCGGCAGGACCGCCGAGAAGGATACGAAGGACGCATGAGCGATACTGACGGCAAAAAGCCCCTCGGCTTGGGTGGCACCCCGCGTTCCGGTTCGGTGAAGCAAAGCTTCAGCCATGGCCGGACGCATGCAGTGGTGGTGGAAACCAAGCGCAAGCGCGTGGTTGTTCCTGCGGCAAAACCCGCAGGTGCTGCGGGCGGCACGGCCGGTGGGTCGGGCCCTTCGGCATTCAGCGACCCATCAAAGCGCCCGGCGGGGATTTCCGAAGCGGAGATGCAGCGCCGACTGGACGCCCTGCGCAGTGCCAAGGCACGTGAACAGGAAGAGACCGCCAAGCGCGCCGCCGATGAGCGTGAGCGCGACGAAGAGCGCCAGCGCCGCCGCGAAGAGATCGAGGCCAAGGATCGCGAAGATCGTCAGCGCGAGGCCGCCCTGCGTGCCCGCGCCGAAGAGGAAGAGCGTCAGCGCCAAGAGGCGGCTGCCGATGCCGTTTCCAAGGCCGCGCAGCGCAAAGCCGACATTTTGGGCACCCAGCGCCGCCAGCCTGCTGCTCCGGCCGCGGCCGCTCCGGC
>JBATPI010000016.1:0-4579 GCA_049291415.1 Paracoccaceae bacterium
GCGCGGGTATAGTCGGACTCGTCCGGCAAGACATCGGGGATTGTCGCCTGAAATGTCGGCGTGAACCCGGCTGAGGCGGCCTGTAGCAGAAAGATCAGCGTATAGACTTGCCAGATCTCGGTCACGACGGGCAGGGCCACGGCCACCGTTGCCCGGATCAGATCCAGCGCCACCAGCATTGTCCGCCATGGCAGCCGATCCGCAAAAGCCGAAGCTATGGGTGCCAGCGTGACATAGGCCACCATCTTGATCGCCAGCGCGGTGCCCAGCACCAGACCCGCTTCCTTGCCCGCGATCTGCCAGGCCAGCAGGCCAAGTGCCACCGTGGCAAGCCCGGTGCCGATCAGCGCGATCACCTGTGCCGCAAAGAGGTGTCGATAGGTGCGGTTGGCGAGAACTGACAGCATGAGGCGGCCCCTAAAGCAGTTTGGCAAGCGCACGCAACTCGGCAAGATCGCCGTCGCTGCCATACCCAAGGCAATGGTCGATATGGTCGTGGATCAAAATGCGCTTGGCCGCCGTGATGGCCCGCTCGACCGCCAGCAACTGGGTGGCGATGTCGGCGCAGGGCTTTTCGGCCTCCAGCATCTCGATCACATGCCGCAGATGCCCGTCGGCCCGCTTCAGCCGCTTGATCAGATCGGGATGGGTTGCGTGCTGGTGCGGGTTTGTCATCGAGCGATATTATCCCCCCAGGGGGGATCATTCAAGTCAACGAACGAAACCGACGTTTTCGCATTGCAACGGCCTCGTGGTCTTCCTGCTCAACCGGATTGACGACAAAAATCGCAGCGCGCCGTGATGGAGAGGATGTCGCTCTTTCCCCAACGGCGTCGCAATGCGCCAAACTTGTGATGCTGAAGTCACAAGAAAAACGAGAGGGCATCCATGAGGGAAACTGGCACCATCGGCATCGGCATCAGCCTGGCAAAGAATGTGTTCCAACTGCACGGCGTGGCCGCAGGCGGAACGGTCCTGTTCCGCAAGAAACTGTCGCAATAGCAGGTCCAACGATTCATGGCGGACAGAGATGAGTCCGCAATCGTCTGGTTGCAACTTGCTGGTAATGGTCGGCGGTGCCCTTCGTTGACACCTACTTCTGACAGGTCAGCCGGAAGCGGCCGCCGACCTGTTGTATCACTTGGACTTCGGCCTTGCCGCAGTGACTGCGACGGCGTTCTTCATGCTGGGTGCGGCGGCGATGACTTTCACCACTTCTTTTTTCGGCTTCTTTTCGTCACGTCGTCGTTTTGTCATGCCCTTGGCCATGATCTGGTTCCTTCCAAACACTGCCGTTAATTGACAGCGCATCAAACATAAGTGTTCTTTTCAGGAATGCCACCTTTGTTTCGTGGGTCTCCCCGCATGGCGGCACTGCCTGCGTATCCGTATGGGGCAAGCGCGGAATCTCCTTGATGACGTGGAAAAGATCTTCATCTCAAACCCACAAAAATCCGGAAGATGGGAACGCGGCGCGGTGCGCTTGCATCCAATGAGTAGAACGGGAGGAACAAGGCCAGGATGAAAGGCCGGAACGCCATCCGATGTGGCCGTTGGCGATACCCAAAAGATCATCGCCTTTCCGGACAAGATCGCCCGTTGACGGCGGAACTAAGGATTAAACCATGACCATACATCCCCTCGCCACGCCTGCGTTTCCCAAGGACCGCCCGCCAGCACCTTTGGTCTCTGACCGCATCCGCGCCCGCCTGATCGACGCGGGCGTGCGCTTCAACGCCAATGACAACATCGCCGCCTTCCTGCGCGAGGGCGAGTTGGATGCATTGCGCGACGAGGTGGCACAGCAGATGCAGGGCATGCTGAGCGCGTTGGTGATCGATACCGCCCATGATCACAACACCACCGGCACCGCCCGCCGGGTCGCGAAGATGTTCGTCGATGAGGTGTTCGTCGGGCGCTACCGGCCCGCACCCGATGTCACCGCTTTCCCCAATGTCTCGCAGTTGAACGAGTTGATGGTAATTGGCCCCATCACGGTGCGTAGCGCTTGCTCACATCACCTTTGTCCGATCATGGGCAGGGTCTGGGTCGGTGTGGTGCCCAACGCCAAATCTGATCTGATTGGCCTGTCGAAATACGCCCGAATTTGCGGCTGGATCATGAGCCGTCCACAGATACAGGAAGAAGCGGTGGTGATGCTGGCGGATGAGCTAGAGCGCCGCATCCACCCCGATGGGTTGGCCGTGGTGATGGAGGCCGACCATTTCTGCATGCATTGGCGCGGCGTGAAGGACGCGCAAGCGGTGATGACCAATTCGGTGATGCGCGGGGCATTCGAACAGGACGCCGACCTGCGCCGTGAATTTCTAAGCCTGATGAAGCGTTGAAGAGTCTGAAGGGGAGGTTGCTTTTCCCGCTCCCCACGTCAGACTTGGATCCAAGTTTGGAGGATTGCCCATGTATGCGACTTCCCACGCCCTACCACCATCCGCCCCGGTGTCCGAGGCCGAACTGATCGCCCGCGCCGTCGCAGGCGAGAGTGCGGCCTTTGAGGTGCTGATGCGCCGCTACAACCAGTTGATGTTTCGCACTGCCCGCGCAATCCTGCGCAGCGATGCCGAGGCCGAGGACGCGGCGCAAGAGGGCTGGTTGCATGCCTGGCGGGGGCTGGCACGGTTTCGTGCCGAAAGCCGCCTGTCAACTTGGCTTGTCCGTATCGTCTCGAATGAGGCCCTTGGCCGTCTGCGTCGCACATCCGCGCAGATCATTCCGCTGGAGGCTGCCATGCTTTCCCCCGACCCAAAGACCCAAGCGGCCCTGACCGAAGCCCCCTCGCGTGGTCCTGAACAAGAGTTGCTGCGCGTCGAAATGCGCCGGATGATGGAGGCCCAAATCGACCTCTTGCCCGAAGTCTATCGCCCCGTCTTCATGTTGCGGGCGGTAGAAGAGATGAGTGTCGAAGAGGTCTCCGCGGCACTTGATATCCCCCAAGCCACTGTGCGCAGCCGCTTTTTCCGCGCTCGCAGCCTGCTGCGCGAAGGCCTGGCCCAGAAGATGGACACCTCGTTGACCGAGGCTTTCAGTTTCGATGGCGCGCGTTGCGACCGTATCACTGCCATAGTTTTGGCCCGTGCAGGGGCAGAAGGTCTTAGCAAAGTCTGAACCCATCGCGGGTCAGGGTCCGAATCCCGACCTTGGCCCGCGCCGATCCGTGAAAGGAGACCGGCCATGACCACCCCATCCCCACAGGACAACACCCCCGATCTGACCAAAGGCGTGACGCTGGCCGATTTCGGCACCAGTCGCATGTTGCGCGGCTTTGTCGGCAAAAAGCAGATCTTGCTGGCGCGTCTGGGCGATGAGGTGGTGGCGATCGGCAACCAATGCACCCATTACGGCGGCAGGCTGGACCGAGGTGCTATCGAGGGCGAGACCGTGCGCTGCCCGCTGCACCATGCGCTTTTCTCGCTGCGCAGTGGCGAGGCGGTGGGCGCCCCCGCCTTTGATCCGGTCGCGGTGTGGCAGGTGGAACGGCAGGGTGACCGCTTTGTGGTGCGCGAACAGATCCAGCCCCAACCGAAGCCCGCTCAGGCCGCCGTGGTGGATCAGCCGCAGCGCATCATCATCGTGGGCGGCGGGGCCGCTGGCTTTGCCGCGGCCGAGATGCTGCGCAGGCGTGGCTATGTTGGCGCTCTGACGATGTTCAGTGCGGAATCCTCGGTTCCCATCGACCGGCCGAACCTGTCCAAGGACTATCTTGCCGGCTCTGCAAAGGAAGACTGGATGCCGCTGCGTGCCGCAAGCTGGTATACCGAGGCAAAGATCGACCTGCACCTTGCCACCCCGGTCACCAGCATCGACACCGCCCGGCATGAGGTGGTCACCGAAGACGGTACGCGCCACGCCTATGACCGGTTGTTGCTGGCCACCGGGGCCGAGCCGGTACATCTGCCGATTCCGGGTGCAGATCTGCCGCATGTCTTTACCCTGCGGTCCATCGCCGACACGCGGGCCATTATCGCGCAGGCTGAAACTGCAAAAACTGCAGTGGTGCTGGGGTCGGGCTTCATCGGGCTGGAAACTGCTGCCGCGCTGACCAAGCGCGGGCTGAAGGTGCATGTCGTCTCGCTGGATGCCCGCCCGTTGGAGCGTATTCTGGGGGCGGAACTGGGGGACGCTATCCAGGCGCGGCATCAGGTCGAGAGCACGGTTTTTCATATGGGCAATTCGATTGCCGCCATCGCGGGCGGCAAGGTGGCGCTGAAAGACGGCACCGATCTGCCCGCCGATCTGGTGATTTTGGGTGTCGGTGTGCGTCCGCGGCTTGCACTGGCCGAAGGGGCAGGGCTGGTGCTGGATCATGGCGTGGTGGTGAATGACCGGCTGCAAACCTCGGCCCCCGGCGTCTATGCTGCGGGCGACATCGCGCGCTGGCCGTGGAATGGCACCACCGTGCGAATCGAGCATTGGGTGGTCGCCACCCGTCAGGGCCAGGTTGCGGCCGAAAACATGCTGGGCACCGACAAGCCCTATCGCGACGTGCCGTTCTTCTGGAGCGCCCATCACGACCTGCGGCTGCAATATGTCGGCCATGCCGAAGCCTGGGATAACATCACCA
>JBATPI010000017.1:0-2336 GCA_049291415.1 Paracoccaceae bacterium
CGATCTGGTACGGGCTTGCGCGCTTTGCAACGAAGCTGAACCCGAACGGGCATCATGTCTTTGCCGTGATGATGCAGGTGACGCCGATGGCCATCCTGCGGAAAGGGCGGCGTCATGTTTCTTGAGAGGGAGGGGGTTCGGGGTAGGGCGCGGGCGCTGATTCCGGTGGATCCGAAAATTTATACGCATCTGCCCTATGTCATCGAACTTGATGACGAGGTGGTGCGCACCCGAGACAACGGGTTGATGATCTCGCTCGAAGTGACCGGCATTGACGGGATCACGTCCGGGTCTTCGGCGATCACCGCTTTGCGGGCGGGGTTCGCCCATCTTCTTGACACCCTGGATGAGCGCTTCAGCTTCTATCTGCACCGCATGATGCGCCCGGCGCAAGCCCAGCTGAAACCTATCCACGGCCAAAGCTTTGCCGCTGATATCGACCGGGCTTGGAGTTCTGAACTGCAGCGCCGCAACCTGCAGGAATCTGTTCTGATCCTCACGGTCGTCCGGCGGCAGGTTGCCCCGCTGGCTGTGCCACTCTTTGGCAAAGCGGCGGCAAAGGTCTGGGGCGAAGATACCGATCGTCGGCTGGAAGAATTGCGTGAAGTGGTCTCGATCCTTGAGACCGGGCTTGGTGTGAAATCCCACCGCCTCAAGATCAGCGATGGCAGCCTGATCGGTTTCTACGCCTCGCTTTTGACTGGCGAGTTGCGCAGCAAACCGCGCAGTCCGTTTGGCATCATCGCCGAGGATGCCAGCGATGCCGCCATCCGTTTTGGCAAAGGCCAGTTCGCGGTGGAGGAGGGGGCAGACACACCGCGTGTCGGCGCTGTCCTCTATGTCAAATCCTACGCGACCTCGACCTGGCCCGGCATGCTGGATGCATTGGGCGCGTCCCGCGACACCATCATCATCCACAGCTACACACCCATCGAGCGCGGCAGCATCACCGAACGGGTGAAACGCCGCGTTGCCCAGATGCGGGCCTCCGAAGACATTGCTGCTACGATCGAGGCCCAGCTCTTTGAGGCCGCCGACAAATCCGAAAGCGGCGAGCTCGGCTTTGGCATCCACCAGATGACGATAACGGTCTTTGCCGCTGATCAGGCGGCACTTGATACCGAAGTCGCCCGCATCCGCGGCATTGCCCATCAAAATGGCATGCGGTTGGTGCGCGAGGTCACCGCGCTCGAGGCTGCCTTCTTCGCCATGCACCCCGGCAATATGGATTACCGGGCGCGGGACATGACAGTCTCGTCCTTGAACTTCGCCGACATGGCGGCGCTGCACGCCGCTGACACCGGGATCGAAGCCTCACGCCTACCGTGGCAAACGCCGCTGACGTTGTTTCAGACGCTGCAGGGCAGCTTGCACCGGTTCAGCTTCCATGAACCGGGTGATCCGTTGGCGGAACCGACCAACGGCCATACTCTTGTCTTGGGCAAATCCGGCGGCGGCAAAACCACCACCGTCGCCTTCCTCGCAGCCCAAGCCCAAAGGGCAGGGGGCCGCACGATCATCTTCGACAAAGAGGCCGGCCTCAAGATGGCCGTCCGTGCTCTCGGCGGCCGCTACGCCGAAATCCGCGCCGGGCGGCCAACCGGGCTGAACCCACTTGCGACCGAGTCCGGTGAACGTGGCGAAGCATGGTTTCTGGATTGGCTGGTGGCCCTTCTTGAACAGCGCAGCGGGCCGATGACACCGTTGCAATCCGAAGCCCTCAAGTCAGCGATTTCCCAGAACGGAAAGGCCCGCGAAGGTCTGCGGAATTTCCGGGCGTTTCAGGAACTCTTCGGTGATGTCGGAGACGGCCTCGATCTGGCTCAAAGGATCAGCGAATGGGGCCCCGAGGGTCGTTATGGCTGGGTTTTCGGTGAGGCCGAGGAGCCGGTGGTGGATTTCACCAGCCATGATGTGACGGCCGTCGATCTCACGGAAATCCTTGATCTCGGCACCGAACGCAGCGCGATCCTCGGCTATCTCTTCCGCCGCATCGAGATGCTGATTGAGGAAAAGCGCCCGACGCTGATCCTCATCGACGAGGCCTGGAAGGTTCTCGACGACGAATACTTCGCGAAGAAACTCGCCGAATGGTTGGTGACGGCTCGGAAGAAGAATGTCGTCGTTGTGATGATGACCCAGTTCCCAAGCCAGATCCGAGGATCCAAAGCCCGCTCGATCCTGGAAGCGCTGCCGAACCAGCTTCTGTTCCCGAATGGCGAAGCAGCCAGCGCCGATTATGACGGGTTCCGGCTAACAGATGGTGAGCTGGACTTTGTCCTGAGCCCGATCCCGGGCCAGCGGATGGTGCTGTCGCGCACGCCGCGCAGCTCGAC
>JBATPI010000018.1:0-19423 GCA_049291415.1 Paracoccaceae bacterium
GTGCCTATCTCGGCGCTCTGAAGGACATCCGGAACAGCGGAAAGGCGGCGATGCTGCCGTCCGCCACCCTGCGCCGGATGTTCGAGATCGGGTTCACGCAGGATCAGCTCCGCCGGGATGTCGGTGACATGATCGGGATTGCGCGAGAGGTTCCGAAACCACGGCCCGGTCTTGTCGCGACCATGAAAGGCTGGTGGTCGGCACGCGGTTGAGGCGGGGCGCAATGGGCTGAAAGGCTTGCCGCACATAACGAAAACCCTGCGAGATATATCCCGCAGGGCTTCAGTATTTTAAGTAAGGTGCTGGCGCCGCGCTCAGCCTTCGCTGACCCCCTTTTCGACCCTTTTGCCAAGGGTCTCATCCACATTGCGCCAATACTCGAACGCGCGTTTCAGCACCTTTTCGGACACGCCGGCCTTGAGATGTCCGACGATGTTGCTGACCAGCCGGTCACGCTCGGCGTCATCCAGCACATCGCGCACCAGGGTGCCGGCCTGCCCCCAATCGTCATCATCCGCGCGCAGGGTATAGGCTTGGCGCACCATGTCGCCATCGGCATACCACAGCCCCGCCTCGTCGGTGAGCGACGGATCCGCCGCGGGCCCACCGTAGGAATTGGGCGCGTAGACCGGATCCGAGACGTTCTCGACCCGCATCGCGCCATCCTTGCTATAGCTGTTGACGGGCGATTTGGGCCGGTTGACCGGGATCTGCTTGTAATTCGCGCCCAGTCGCGCGCGATGCGCGTCCGCATATGCAAACCCGCGCCCCAGCAGCATCTTGTCTGGGCTCAGGCCGATGCCGCGCACCAGATTGCTGGGTTCAAAGGCGGCCTGCTCGATCTCGCTGTGGAAATCTGTCGGGTTGCGGTCGAGCGTCAGCTTGCCGACCTCGATCAGCGGGTAGTCGCCATGCGGCCAGACCTTGGTCAGATCGAAAGGGTTGAAGCGATAGCTGCGCGCCTGTTCGAACGGCATGATCTGCATGTGCAGCGTCCAGCTGGGATAATCGCCGTCGCGGATCGAATTGAACAGGTCGCGGCGATGGTAATCGGCATCCTCGCCGGCCAGGCGGTCGGCCTCTTTCTGGGTCAGAAACTCATTCCCCTGATCGGTCTTGAAGTGATACTTGACCCAGAACTTCTGGCCATCCGCATTGACCCACATGTAGGTGTGGCTGGAAAATCCGTCCATGTGGCGCCAGGTTTTCGGAATGCCGCGATCGCCCATCAGCCATGTGACCTGGTGCGCCGATTCCGGCGACAGCGTCCAGAAATCCCATTGCATGTCGTGATCGCGCAGACCGCTGTCGGCCCGGCGTTTCTGCGAGCGGATGAAATGCTGGAATTTCATCGGATCGCGCAGGAAAAAGATCGGCGTGTTGTTGCCGACCATGTCGTAATTTCCCTCGGTCGTATAGAATTTCAGCGAAAAGCCGCGCGGGTCGCGCCAGGTATCGGGGCTGCCGCTCTCGCCGGCGACAGTGGAAAACCGGATCAGCGTGTCGGTTTTCGTGCCCGGCTGAAACAACGCCGCGCGGGTGTATCTGCTGACGTCCTGCGTCACCTCGAAACGGCCAAAGGCGCCGCCGCCCTTGGCGTGGGGCTGGCGCTCGGGGATGCGTTCGCGGTTGAACTGCGCCATCTGCTCGATCAGGTAGTGATCGTGCAGGACGATCGGTCCATCAGCGCCGATGGTCAGCGAATGTTCGTCACTCGCGACGGGAATGCCCGCATCGGTCGTGGTGGGTTTTCTTGTATCTTTCGTCATGATCATCCCTCCTTGCACTGGCCAATACTCATCTATCTCCCCCTTCAGGTAGGGCAGAGTCCCGCAGACCTTTGGCCAACGGGTTTGACAGTGTCGCAAGTGCAAACAATAGCCAAGAAGGCAATGATCGAAGCGGGATGTGTGAGCGCCCTCGCGCCGGCAAGTCCCTGCCACTTGCGCTCCGCCAGGCAGGTCTCGCCGACATGGGCCTCGAAGAAGTCCGAAAAGGTCGCGACACGCAGCGGCAACTGCCCGTAAGGGGATAGCAGAGGGTCAGCCAGATCTCTGTCGTGGTCCAATCGGGCAGCACTTCGACCCGGCGTCCGGCGCCAAGATCGGCATCGACGATGAAGCGCGGCAGCAGCGCGATGCCCTCGCCGTTCAGGACCAGCCGCGCCAGAAGATCACCGTTATTGGTGCTGAGGCGGCCCTCGGCCCTGTGGCTGCGTCGGCGCTTGCCGTTGGATAGCTGCCACACCTCGTCGCTGTAACCAAGGCAATCATGCCCGGCCAGATCCGCGGGCTGCTGCGGGGTGCCGCGCGCGCAGGTAATCTGGCGTGGCAACAAGTAGGCGCGAAACCTTGCAGATCTTGCGCCAGATCGTGGATTTGTCGCTGGGCGGACCGGAAACGCGGATCGCGAGATCAAATCCTTCCTCGACAATATCAACGAAGCGGTCGGACAGGCTGACGTCCACATGGATCTGCGGATGCAGCGCCTCGAACTGCGGCAGAACCGCCGGCAGAACCTTCACCCCAGCGCCAGCGGCGCGCCGCCAAAGCTCTGTTGCTCGGCCACACTGGGGAAAACGCGGATGGATTCAAGTTCGTCCATGCGTTATCGTTACAATAATCGCAATAGTAAATGCAACACTATAGCTATTAAAGTAAATGATCCGCCGCCTTATCTTGAAGGCATGAACATCCACCCATTCAGGAGAAACGTCATGATCAACCAGATCAAAGGCCTGCACCACGTGACCTCGATGGCATCGGATCCGCTGCAGAACAACGCGTTTTTCACTGGGTTGCTTGGCCTGCGACGGGTCAAAAAGACCGTGAACTTCGACGCGCCGGACGTCTATCACCTGTATTACGGAGATGAGACCGGGTCGGCGGGAACCGTCATGACCTACTTTCCCTTCCCGCATATCACGAAAGGCCATCGTGGCACCGGTGAGGTGTCTGAAACGGTGTTCGCCGTGCCGAAAGGGGCCTTGGACTTCTGGCGCGAACGTCTCGATCACGCCGGGGTCGATGGCATCGCTCCGGATGAACGGTTCGGCGAGAGGCGGCTGCGCTTCCTCGGCCCCGATGGCGACGGCTTTGCGCTCGCCGAAGTCGCGGGCGATGCACGCGCGCCCTTTGCCAGTGGGCCGGTTCCGGCCGACATGGGCATCCACGGATTTCGCGGTGTGACCATGCAGCTGCGTGATACGGAGGCAACCGCCGCATTGCTGAAGCTCATGGGTTACGACGAAGTCGGCCGCGACGGCGACCTGACCCGCCTTGTCCTGAAAGGTGGCAACGGCGCGGACCTCATCGACCTCGAGAGGAGCCCCGACGCGCCCCGGGCACGCGAGGGCGCGGGCTCGGTGCATCATGTCGCCTTTGCGGTCGAGGATCGCGCAGCGCAGCTGCAGGTCCGCAAGGCGCTGCTGGAGGCCGGAGCCCATGTGACGCCGGTGATCGACCGCGATTATTTCTGGGCGATTTATTTCCGCACCCCGGGCGGGATTCTGTTCGAGATCGCAACCCACGAGCCGGGCTTTGCGCGGGACGAGGAGGTGGCGCATTTGGGCGAGGCGCTAAAACTGCCCGCGCAGCATGCCCATCTGCGCGCCCGCCTGGAGCAAACACTGCCCGCCATCACCGACTAGATTGCAGCGCCGCCAGTGCCGCTGGACCCTTCGCCAGGAGGAAACAACGATGTCTCTGGACGCTTACAATCATATCGCCCGCGCCCCTAGCGCCGATGCGCCGCTGGTTTTTACCTTTCACGGCACCGGCGGGGACGAGCACCAGTTCCCCGGCCTGATCCGGCAGATCCTGCCCGATGCCGGCATCGTCGCACCGCGCGGCGACGTGCCGAACATGGCGCGAACCGCTTCTTTCGCCGCACCGGCGAGGGCGTTTACGACATGGACGACCTTGCGGCCCGCACCGAAAAGATGACCGGTTTCATCAGGGTACATCGGCAGGCCCATGCCGGTGCGCCGGTCTATGGCCTGGGCTATTCCAACGGGGCCAACATCCTTGCCTCGGTCATCCTTAACGCGCCCGATCTGTTCGACCGGGTGGTGCTGATGCATCCGCTGATTCCGTGGACACCAGGGCCGAACCCGGCGCTGAAATCGCTCGACGTGCTGATCACCGCCGGCCGCAACGACCCGATCTGCCCGCTGCCGCTGACTGACGCGCTGGCCCGTTATCTGGAGGACCAGGGCGCGCAGGTTGATCTTCGCCTGCATGATGGCGACCATGAGATCAGGCAAACCGAACGCGACGCGGTGGCGGTTTTTCTGAAACAACCGGCCCGACATTCGCAGTCTTCGGTGGCCGACACGCCAACGCCTTGAACGCGACCATCCGATACGCTGCCCGCCGGTCGCTGAACGAGCAGCGCCGATTTCGCAGCCAGACCTGACGACCCTCAGCAGCGGCGCATTCATGCCGCCAGCCTCTTGGCCTTCGGGTCTGCAAAGGTTTCGCCGTTGTCGGCCAGCACGGCATTGGCGCCGGTGAACTGATGTCAGCGCTCGATGGCAACATCGACATAGGCCGGGTTCAGCTCGACCCCGAAGCAGATACGATTGGCCCCGATCGGGGTGGGCTTGTGGCCCTGCAGCTTGCGCGCACGGTTGTTGGGCTTGGTTTGCAGGGACGGGGCGGCTTTCGGCGACGAAATCGAGGAACCGCGCCACGTCCGGACTTGGTGATTTCAGTCATCAGCTTGTTGCCCCAGGACGGTTCCAGCATCTTCCTGAGCATCGAAATCTGTTCACTTGCGTTGTTCTTTGCCAGCTTGGGCAAATGTTCCGCGACGTTGCGGTCAATCAAGTCCTTCACGCGCGGGGCTGCGCGGAAATCCATCCGCACGGCCAGAGGGTCTCTGATGCAGCGATCCAGTTCTGATGGGGTGGACACCCCCGGGGCCCGACGGCGCCGTAATGTGCCACGGTGGTGATGTCGAAATTGCCACAGAGGAGGGGTGTCCATGGAAGATATTATTATTGTCGGGGGCGATCTGGCCAAGAGCGTTTTCCAGACCCTGCGCGCCACACGCCATTCTGGCCGTATGTTCTGGAAGCGTTGGACCGGGCACCACGTCCGAAACAGGCTCAAGGCGAAGATGCGCTGCCTCATGGCTTTTGGGGAACCCATAAGCGCAAGAGACCCAGACCGCCAAACAGCTGAAATCCAGAACATCGATGGTCGGCCCGAGTTCCCTTCATGCGGCGCAAGCCAGATCAACTCCTTTTCCAGCCACCCTCTCACGCATGCAGGCATGCGTTGCCGGGCAACGGATCAGCAAAGAACCATTCTTCTTCTGTGACGCGGCATAGCTGGGCCGGTTCGTGGTGCGGTCGCGTGCGGGTGATGGCTTGCTCATGTTACCAGTCTAACCGGCTGGATTCACAATGTGAATCGACCACGAGCAGAGTTATTTAACAACGCCCAACGATGCCGCCCGGGGGCGTCCCCCCGCCAATCGCCTGGGCACTGTCCGCCTGCAAGGGTTCAAACCAATACATATTCCCTGTAACTGCTGCTATGCCTGATCCACGCGAAAAGAAGGAACCCCGCATGCCCGCCGAAAAGACCAGCTTTGACAACCTGTTGACACCTGCCTTGCTGCTTGATGAGGCAAAGATGATGCGTAACATCGAACAGCTGGAAGCGCGGGCGCAAGGACTGGGCGTGACATTGAGGCCGCATCTGAAGACGGCAAAATCGACCGAGATCGCGCGGCGGCTGAGCGGTGGCGTGACGGGACCAATCACCGTATCTACTTTGGCCGAAGCCGAGGCGTTCCATGCCGCAGGCTTCACCGACATCCTATATGCCGTGGGGATTGCCCCGCAAAAACTGCCGCGGGTGCAGGCGCTGCGCGCGAAAGGTTGCGATTTGGTCGTTATCCTTGATAGCCCAGAACAGGCCCGCGCGGTCGCACAAGCAAGCGTGCCTGCGCTGATCGAGATTGACAGCGACGGCCATCGCGGCGGGCGTCTTCCGGGTGACCCGGCGCTCGTCGGGATCGGGCGCATTTTGCACGCGAAGGGTAGCTTGCGTGGTGTGATGAGTCATGCGGGCGAAAGTTACAACGTGCGGGGTGAGGCCGCCCACGCCGAATTTGCCGAACGCGAACGCAGTGCGACCGTCAGCGCGGCCGATGCCTTGCGGGCTGCAGGGTTGTCCTGTCCGGTTGTCAGCGTCGGGTCAACGCCAACGGCCCACGCCGCCCGCGATCTGACGGGCGTCACCGAACTGCGGGCCGGAGTCTACATGTTCTTTGATCTGGTGATGGCTGGGATCGACGTCTGCACCACGGATGACATTGCGCTGAGTGTCCTGACCACGGTTATCGGCCACCAGCAGGACAAGGGCTGGATCATGATTGATGCCGGTTGGATGGCGATGTCACGCGACCGGGGAACGGCAACGCAGAATGTGGATCAGGGCTACGGTCTGGTTTGTGATGCGGATGGGCGCGTGTTGGGCGATCTGATCGTCAGCAGCGCCAATCAGGAGCACGGGATCATTTCGCTGCGCCCTGGTTCGAAAGGCGCGTTGCCGGATCTGCCCGTTGGCACGCATCTGCGCATTCTGCCAAACCATGCCTGCGCAACCGCCGCCCAGTATGACCGCTACAACGTGCTTCCTGCCGAGGGCGGCCCGTTGCAGACTTGGCACCGTTTCGGCGGCTGGTAAGGAGCATGGCATGATCGTTATCACCGAGGCGCAGTCTGCGGCGTGCGTCACCCACGAGCTTGCCTTTGATGCCATGCGCCGCGCCTTCATCGCGGCCATCGGGCCGGGTGCTTTCAGCTTTCCGGTAGTCATCGCCCATGCCAGTGATCCGCAGAACCGGTTCACCATCAAATCGGCAGCGGGAACTGATCTTGCGGGGCTCAAGGTTGGCGCGTATTTCCCCACCAATGATGCCCGTGGCCTGCCGCGCCATGCCTCGACGATCCTGTTGATCGATCAGACTTCAGGCCGACTCGGGGCGGTGGTAGAAGGATCGACCCTCAATTGCTATCGCACAGCGGGGGCCGATGCCGTCGCCACAGACGCCTTGGCAAGACGAGACGCTGCGGTTCTGACGGTTTTCGGAACAGGCCATCAAGCTGCCTATGAGGCCGAAGCGATTGCCCGCATCCGCCCACTGTCCCGAATCTGGGTGGTCGGCCGCGACCCGTCCCGCGCTGCCGCGTTCGCCAAGACGCTGCAAAGCCGGGGATTGCCTGCCGAGACTGCAGAACCCGAAGCCGCCGTTTGTGCCGCAGACATCGTTGTTACGGCCACCACGGCCACCGCACCGCTTTTTAACGCGGATTGGGTGCGACCCGGCACCCATGTCTCTTCCATGGGGTCGGATGCGCAAGGCAAACAGGAATTGCCCCCGGAACTCTTTCCCCGCGCGCGGCTATTTTGTGATCTGCCGGATCAATCGGCCCACATCGGCGAGTTTCAACACGTGGCATCCGGCGCCGTCTTGACTGCCATCGGAGCGGTGCTGTCAGGGGGCGCCGAGGGTCGGCAGAGCGACGATGAGATCACAATATTCGATAGCTCCGGCATCTCCCTCCAGGATCTTTATATGGCAAGAGCCATCCTATATGCCACTGGAACGGCCGACGTTAATTTTTAGGTCGCGGACGGTGACAGAGTTGCTTTCTGACAATTTACCTTAGTTGGTGCCAGTTCTTCATCGCGTAGAGTTGTTTCAAGAACAAACTGCCCGCTGCGCCGAATTGGTAGAACGCATCGCCGACTATCGCGGTCTTGGCGGGAGATCCAATTCCAAAACGGGACCAGCGGGAACAATGCCGTTGGGATTGATGGTCACATGGCTGCGGTAGTAGTGTTGCTTGATGTGATCAAAATTCACCGTATCAGCAACGCCCGGCCATTGATAAAGCTGGCGCGTGTAGCTCCACAGGTTTTCGTAGTCGGTCAGGCGTTTCAGGTTGCACTTGAAGTGGCCGTAGTAGACGGCATCAAAACGGATTAGCGTGGTGAACAAACGCCAATCGGCCTCGGTGATCTGGTCGCCCACCAGATAGCGCTGAAGACCTAGTTTCACCTCAAGCTTGTCCAGCGCCGCAAAGAGTTTACGGACTTCGTTTTCATATACGGTCTGATCGGTGGCAAAGCCCGCCTTGTAGACACCGTTGTTGATCGTGTCATAGGTAAAGGCGTTGATGGCGTCGATTTCAGCAAGCAAGGTCGTTGGGGCATAATCAACGTGCTTGGTCGCAATGTCATCAAAGGCCGAATTGAGCATTCTTATGATCTCGGCGGATTCGTTGTTGACGATGGTATTGCGTTTCAAATCCCAAAGCACCGGCACGGTCACGCGACCGCTGTAATTCGGCTCGGCCCGCAGATAGACTTCATACATGTAGCGCGCCTGCCCAACGGGGTCGGCAATCACGCCGGGGCCGGGCTCGAACGTCCAGCCGTTTTCTGCCATATAAGGGTTCACGACCGACACACTGATTGCGTCTTCCAGACCTTTGAGTGCGCGCAGGATCAAGGTGCGGTTGGCCCAAGGACATGCGAGCGACACATAGAGGTGATAACGACCTGCCTCGGCTTTGAAACCATCGCCGCCGGTCGGGCCAGCCTTGCCATCAGGCGTGATCCAATTGCGAAACTGCGCATCACTGCGCACAAAACTGCCCCCGGTGCTTGAGGTGTCGTACCACTGGTCATGCCAGTGTCCATCTATCAAGAGTCCCATGATGGTTCATCCTTTCTAATAGACGCAAGGCCAGTCTCAATCCCGCTGGAATGATCTTGGGCAGGGTTCGCCTCGCGGTGCTGGCACGAACAACATGCGTGATCGTGCCAGCAAACAATCGGCGGTCTGATGCTTCAGTTCAGTTTCGCGGCAATCTCGACCAGACGACGCGCCTGATGGCCGATGGCGGATTTCACATCATCGGTGAACTCTGCTCCCTGCGTGTGGCTATAGCCGTAGGGGTTTCCGCCGGTCTTGAAGATGACGCCGTCGGTATAGCCCGGTGCGACGACGATCCCGCCCCAGTGCATGACGGTGGTGTAGAAGGAAAGCAGGGTCGTTTCCTGCCCGCCATGCGTATTCTGGGCCGAGGTCATCGCCGAAACCGGCTTGTTTGCCAGCCCGCCCTTGCCCCAGACACCGCCGAGCGTATCGATGAAGGCGCGCATCTGGCTGGCCATGACGCCGAAACGCGTCGGTGCCGAAATTAGATAGGCATTCGCCCATTCCATGTCTTCGGCGGTTGCAGCCGGAATATTGGCGGACTTTTCGGTTTGTGCCTGCCAGGCATCTACCCCGGCGACAACGTGATCCGGGGCGGTTTCCGGGGCTTTCAGCAGTCGCACCTCTGCGCCGGCGGCTTTTGCAGCCTCGGCTGCAATGGCGGCCATCTGATGGTTGGTGCCGTAGCTGGAATAATAGATTATGGCGAGTTTGACGGTCATGGCCGTTCTCCTGTCATGTGGGTTGAGGGTTGGGTGTCACCTTTTACGGTAACATTTGCGGCCCCGTTGGGCGGCTCGTCGCTGCCATCACCTTAGCGCCGATCGCGCAGCGCGTCGACGCTCCATGGTCCGGGGCCAGCGAACACAAGATAAAGAAACACAAAGCTGTAAAGGATCGCCGCATCGCCACCGTTCAGGGTTGGGTAAAAGCTTTGCGGTGCATGCGCGATGAAATAGGCCACCGCCATCAAACCCGAAAGGACAAAGGCGACCGGACGGGTAAACAGGCCGACGACCAGCAGGGCACCGCCGAACAGTTCCAGCACGCCAGCAATCCACGGCATCGTGAAGGCGGCGGGTGAGAAGTCAGACGCCGGAAAATTGAGCAACTTTTGCGATCCATGCGCAAGAAAGATCAGCGCGGTTACAATCCGCAACACGCTGAGCATGCGCGGGGCCCATATGGCCTCAAATTGGCTGGTGGTCATTCTGGTTTCCTTTTCGCGGTCAAGTGGTGGGTTGCTGAAGCGACGAAGTGTGCCGTTTCACTCCCCCAGCCAAGCGACCCGGTTGAAAAACGCCTTGCTTTGCTTTCTGTCCGGCACAAATGATGTGACTGGAGCAGATACTTGATCGGGGTGCGCATGGCGTTTCTTTCGAATGGTGTGGTTTCCTAGATTAGATATAGGCAGGCAGTTCATGTTCGTTAATAGTTATAATCTTGCATTGACTATTGCACTTGATGTAACAGTCCAGCATGGGCGAACTTGAATCCATTCGTGTCTTCCTGACTGTCGCCGAGCTGCAAAGCTTTGCGGGCGCCGGGCGTCAACTGGGCATGACCCCGGCATCAGTCACGCGCACGATCGCGGCGCTGGAGGCGCGTCTTGGCGTGCAATTGCTGGTGCGCACAACGCGGCAGGTCTCGCTGACCTCGGCCGGGGCGGCCTATGCGGCGCGGGTGACACCGCTGGCCGAGGGGTTGGCAGAGGCGGCGGATGAGACACGCGAAGCGCAAGGCATCACCTCGGGCAGGCTAAGGATCAGTGCGCCGCTGTCGCTTGGGGTGAAGGTGATGCCAGCGGTTTTATCGCAATTTGGGGCGCTGTATCCGCAGACACATCTGGATGTCAGCCTGTCCGACCGTTTCGTCGATATTGTCGAGGAGGGGTATGATCTGGCGATCCGCATTTCCGGCCCACCCAGTGACAAATCGACGATCTGGCGCAAGATTTGCAAGGTGCCGCGCCTTCTCGTTGCCACGCCGGAATACCTGCGCGCACGCGGCACGCCGCAGCAGCCAGAGGATCTGGGCTATTACGAGTGCCTCGGCCACCGCAATGATTTGGGGCATGAGGTCTGGCAGCTGTCCAATGGCAAACGCCAGCGGGCCCACAAGGCCGAGGGGCGCCTTAGCGCCAATAACGGTGATCTTTTGGCGGCGCTGGTTCTGAACGGTGAGGGCATTGCCCTGCTTCCGCGCTTTGTCATCGAGGGCGATCTCGCCGCCGGGCGCATGGCCGCGGTGCTACCGGACTGGTGCGCGCCGGAAATATGGCTGACGCTTTATTATCCGCCTTATGAGCAGTTACCGCTGCGGGTCGCGACCTTTTCAGACTTTTTTGAGACCCATATCAATGAGACCTGTCCGCTGTGACGTGGCTTAACACCATATGTGTCTCAACCCTGCTATGAATACACCGTCACCGCTCCCGGCCAGGACCGGCGACGGGGTGGGATAAAGCGCTAAACACCTTGTGGCGTGACCACGTTTTCTAGCAGGCCGCTCCCGCCTCTCTATACCGTCTTGAACAATTGATGGCGGCCCGCTTTGCGGGACCGCGAAGCATAAGGAAGAGAAAGTGGCATGATAGCTGAGACAAACGTTGTTTGAATAGACGTATCGCGAGATTGGCTGGACGGGTTCTGCATTCCGGGCCAGAATCGGTTTAGACATTCCAATTCAGCAGCGGGTCATATTGGGCAGGTCGCGATGATCCGGCAGATAGCCCGGTCAGGTCAAAGTTGGATTTGAGGGCCGTGAAGATAAAAAATCGATCTGGGGGATCGCTTTCCTGAGCGGCGGGTGGCTAGAAGTGGGTCCTCTGGCCGGAACTTGCGGCCGCAGAAATCGCAGCAGTTCAGTTGCCTCCAGCGCACCCTCTTGGGACAATGCTATCCAGTGCCGTTCCGGGCAATGGATCAAGGCCTTCGCGCTCCCTCGGGGCATGCGGGCGAAGACTGACCGGATTGCTGGGGCACTTATAACACGGTTCATGGCTTTCAGACCTGAAGTCGGGCAAGAGCTGCCAGATGAGAACCTGCGCATTCGCACAACCTTGGCGACGCGGAAAGGCCAGCTTGACGATATGCGCAAGCGGATCAAAGCTCAGATCTGCGCTCGCAAAAAGTGGGGTGTTGCTGCCGACGTTGAGGCCATGGAGGAAAATCTCCAAGATGTGATCGACGCCCAGACATCTGTCACCGCACGGCGGATCGAAAGCGTTATTGTGCAGACGGAGCCACTTGCCGTCTCAAAAAGCGCGGAAAGCAACACCAACTCGTCATCATCGCAGTTGCACAGTCTGGTAGATGGCACCCTAACCGGTCCGCCGGATGTGACACCGCGAGCAGCTTTGGCGATGCGCAATGAGCCAGAGGCCAATATCACGAGATATGATGGCCTACGCACCACGGAAGGCCCGCGTCATGCGTCATGATCCCGCTGTGGCCGCAATTGTCATCATGTTGCGCAGCCTGAAGATGCCGGGCATGGCGCAGGCTATGTAGGATCTGATGGATCGAATCAGTGTTCGCCATTTCCTGCCCGGCAGGTGATTGCATGAAATCACCGAGAGAGGGTTCAAAAACAATGGCGAGGGGGGCCTGCATTTGCGGCGGACATGCCGATCCTGTCACCGCTGCTCAAGGCCGAAATGGCAGAACGTGAAGTGCGCTCTGTCGCCTATCACATGATGGCCGCGCGCTTCCCTGCCTACAGCTTCGGCGAATGGGCCAGCGTGTTTGCCCCCTCTCATGGTTTGCAGGCAAACCATTGCCGCGCAGCGGATGCGAAAATGACGACCGCGCTGCTCGATCGCCTCACCCATCGGTGCCACATCCTGAAGACCGGCAATGACCGCTACCACCGCAAGGCAAGCTGCGAAACAGCGAAAACGAAACGAAAGGCGACAACAGCATTGACCACATCGTGACGCCGAAAACATGATGGCTGGGCGGGTCAATTCTCGATGACAATGCCGGGGCAGATCCCAGTGACAATCAAGAGGCAACGCCCGAACCTTCAAGATGGGACGCCACTCCAGGGGCACCGGCCGCCGGGTCATAATCGCTATTCCCGGTCACAAGTGCATAGTGCTGCTAAGCCCGGCCCGATCCGGGGAAATCCAAATAAATCAACAGAGTAAAGCGCCAAAGCGATGGGTTTTCGTCAGCCAACGGGGGGGCGCCGACATTGCGGGCGGTCATTCCGGCGCACGTCCGACGCGGTCCTTGCGGAGAGGTCCCGCTGCTGACCGCGTCAGTAAGCGTGCAATCTTCTTCTGGCGGACGCTCAGCGCTGCCTGACTGCGCCCTGCGGACCTGTCTCGGTCACCACCACATGCATGGCGATGTCGTGGGGTTGGGGAAAAATCGTCGCCAAGCGCGCCGAATCCAGCCCGATCCCAATGGCGAATGCAGGCGGGTCAAGAGCGGCCAGCGTGCGGTCGAAATACCCGCCGCCATAGCCCAGCCGGAATCCCGCATCATCCCAGCCCACCACCGGCGCAAGCGCCACATCTGGCACCACCTCCGGCCCTTCGGCGGGAACGGGGATCTTCCAAAAGCCCTGCACCATTTTGCAATCGGGCGTCCAGGGCCGGAACACCAGCGGTGTCTTTGGCGTCAGCACCACCGGCAGCGCCACCACCGCCCCGCGCGCGACAAGGTCGGTCAGGTAGGGCCGCAGGTTCAGTTCCGCCTTGATCGGCCACCAGGCGGAAATCGTCAGCCCCTGAACCGTCCCGAACCGCGCGGTCAACAGCCGGTCGATATGCCCCGCGATCACCTCGGATGCCGCGTGCCGGTCGGCTACCGACAGGGCGGCGCGTTCGTCCAGCAAGCGCAGCCGTTCCGCCTTGCGCCAGCGCGCCACATCGTTTGCCTGCTGCGGATCAACGGCCAGCGGGTCGAAATAGGTGGGGTCAATCTCTGCGGCCAGGCAGGGGGGCGAGGCATAGCCGCGCGGTTTGTCATCGTCTTTGGTCATCACGCCCTCCCTGTCATGCGGTCCAGATGTGCAAGTGCGGCCTGCGCCTGCGCCAGAATTTCCGCGATCCGCCCCGCCGCCGTCGGAATTGTGTCGATCAGGCTGGCCCCTTGGCCGGAATAGGCTGCCATCGCCTCCAGATTGCCGGTGGTCGTACGCAGGGGCGAGTCGGTGCTGTATTTCCACAGCGGGCGGCCATCCTCTGCGGCGATCACCTCGCGCGGCAGCCGGTCAGGGTGGTGGCCGGTCAGATTGCCGTTCAGCGCGTCGATCACCGAATTGCGGATCACCCGCACCGGCGAGTTCGGCGGCCAGTTCAGCGCGTAGGCGTCGGTATAGACGGTGTCCTCGGCGGTCGCTTTCAGGATGCGGGCCTTGTGATCGTCATGCGCAAAGGATTCTTTCGTGGCCAGAAAGGCGGTACCGCAATGGATGCCCTGTGCGCCAAGGGCCATGGCCGCAATCAGGCTGGCCCCGGTGCCAAACCCGCCCGAGGCGAAGATCGGCAGGTTCACCGCGCGTGTCACCTGTTCCACCAGCACCAGCGCCGCCGCCGTGCCATGCACATGGCCCCCGGCCTCAACCCCTTGCACGATCAACACATCGGCCCCGGCTGCCTCTGCCGCCTGTGCCGCCGCCAGTGAGCCGACCTGATGCAGCACCAGACAGCCCGCCGCCTTGGCCCGCGCCACCGCCGACGGCACCACATCCCAAAAATAACTCATCGCGGGCACGGCGCGGTCAAGACAGGTGCCCAGTTCGGCGTCAAACAGCGTGGGATCGGTGGCCGCCGGGATCAGGTTCACCGCAAAGGGCCGGTCGGTGCGCGCCCGCACCGCGTCGATTTCCTGCGCGATCAACTCTGGCGTCTCACGCACCATGCCAAGGATGCCGTAGCCCCCGGCCTGCGCCACTGCCGCGACCAGTTCAGACCGGCCCACCCCGCCCATGCCCGCCAGCATGATCGGCACCTCGCAGCCCAGAGTATCGCAAACCGGAGTGTGCAGACGGGGTTCAGTCATTTGGTGCCTCCTGAGCAAGCCTTGCGGCCAGATGATCGTGCAGCACCGTCACATTGGCATGCTGCGTGTCCTTTGCGCCATAGATCAGTGTGACGGGCCCTTTGCGGCACCAGTCCAGCGCAGCATCAACCGCCGTTGGGTTGGCGCGCAATTCATCAATGTAGCGTCGGCTGAACTCGGCCCATTTGGCCGGATCATGCCCGAACCATTTGCGCAAGGCGGTGCTGGGCGCCAGGTCCTTCAGCCAGGCGTCGATCGGCAGATCCGCCTTGGCGATGCCGCGCGGCCACAGCCTGTCGATCAGCAACCGCGCGCCCGTCGTCTCCACCCCTGCACGCGCATCGTAGGCGCGGCAGAGGTGGATCCGTTCGGCGGGTGAGGCCGGCTTCATGACGCGGGGCTGTCTTTAAGCAGCTCCAGCGCCTTGATCGAATGGGCAAAAGCGGCACCGGCGCGCATTTCGGCGGCGACCCAGATCGCCTCCATGATTGCCTCATTGCTGGCTCCTTCGCGGCGGGCGGCTTTGACGTGCCCCTCGATGCACCATGGGCATTGGGTGACATGCGCCACCGCGACGGCAATCAACTGCTTGGTCCGGGCGTCTAGCGCGCCGGGTGCAAAGACCGCCTTCGAGAAGGCATGAAAGGCGTCATCCGCCGCAGGGGCAAGCGCGTGGCGCTGTTCAGCATAGGCCAGGGTCGCCTTGGGCATCGAGATATCGGTCATCGCAGCCTCCTGTGCGGGTGGAATGGGTCAGGCGGGTTCAAAACGCGGAAACAGCACCTCGTTTTCCAGCCGGATATGGGCGTCAAGATCATCAAGGAATTCCCCGACACCCTCATAAAGCGCGGTCCAGGAGCGGCAGGCGCCCTCGGGCAGCGTCAGATTATTTGTTATGGCACGAATCTGCGCCACCTCGGCCTGGTGGTCGTCATGGTCGGCGCGCATGACGGCAATGGGGTTTTCAATGCCGGGACCACCGCCGCGACGGATGGCGGGAAACAGGATCAGCTCTTCTTTCTTCATATGCACTTCCAGCTCGCCAATCAGGTGCTGCAACAGCGCGCCCAGCCCTGCAGGCGCCTGCGGATGATCGCCATGCACCCGCTCGACCTTCAGCGACAGGGTGGCCAGTTCGGGCAATTGCTGACGGTGGGTCTGGTGATAGCGCTGCTCGATCCAGGTGGTCAGGGCAGCAGAGTCGTTGATGGGCGCATCGGTGGTCATGGCGGGATCCTTTGTCATAGCCGTGAAGGCTGGTCGGCATGCGCGCCTTGGGCGCGGGCATATTCGATGTTCATCTGGATCGACCCGGCAATCCGCTCGGCCCGGTCGATCACCCAAGCCGCGCCTTCGGGCCGGCAGACGTCATGGGCGGTCTGGCGGAACAGGTCCAACCAGCGGTCGAAATGTTGGCCGTCTACGGGCAGCGGCATGTGCTTTGGCATCGGTGCGCCGTGATAGCGCCCGGTCATCAAGGCAACCGACGACCAGAACTGGACCATCCGGTCCAGATGCGGGCCCCAATCGGTGATGTGGTCGGCAAAGACCGGACCCAGCAGCGGGTCGGCGCGCACCCGGTCGTAAAACCCATGCACCAGCCGCGTCAGCACCGCATCATCCAGCCCTGTCCGCGCCATCAGATCGGCGGTCACGGCGGGGCGGGCGCTGTTCACGGCGGCGGTGGCGGTCATTCGTCTGGTCCTTGACTCAAGGTCTTGCATCAGGGATAAACCCTGTTAATAGGTATTGTAAATACCAATTGATGCGAGGCTGCGATGCGCCTGACCTCTTTCACCGATTTTGGCCTGCGCGCGCTGATGCGGATGGCTTCTGCCCCTGACCGCGCGTTTTCCACAGCCGATCTTGCCGATGAGTTCGCCTTGTCGCGCAACCATCTGACCAAGATCGTCGCGACGCTGGCGCAGGCGGGCATTGTGACCACTCGGCGCGGCGGCGGGGGCGGGGCGATGCTGGCGCGACCGGCGGATCAGATCAGACTGGGCGACGTGGTGCGCCTGCTGGAGACCGGGCAGGCGCTGGTCGATTGTTTTCAGGCCTCGGGCGGGGATTGCAGCATCACCGGCTGTTGCCGCCTGAAGGCGCGGCTGCGCTCGGCCGAGGCGGCCTTTCTGGCTGATCTGGACCGATCAACCTTGGCCGATATCGCGCTGTCAGTGCCGGAATTTGCGCTACCGATACCGGCGTGATTGATTTGACGTCGGCCCCTTTGAGGTATTGGATTGCCCAAAAAGATACATCTGTGCTGCAACAAAACAGGAAGACACGGAGTTCGCGATGATTGCGCAGCTAACCCCCAGAGAACGTCATATTGGCTTTGTGCTGGCGATCGGGTTGACGCTGCTGGGGCTGTTGATGGCGGCTGCGGGCAGGCACGATCCGATGGCGGTGCATGGGTTCATCGCACTGGCGCTGGGGTTGGCGCTGGTCTTTGCTGTTGGCGGTATTCTGGCAGCGCCGCCGCCCGATCCGGCACGGCTGCATAACTATTACGACGATCCGATCAAGGTGGGCATCGTTCTGGCGATGGCCTGGGGGGTCTTTGCAATGGCGGTGGGGCTGTGGGTGGCAGCCCTGATGGTCTGGCCGGATGCCACCTTTGGCCAGGCCTGGTCCGGCTATGGACGGCTGCGCCCGGTGCATACGACGGGCGTGATCTTTGCCTTTGGCGGCAATGCGCTGATCGCCACTTCGTTCCATGTCATGCAACGCACCAGCCGCGCGCGGCTGGCCGATCAGCTAAGCCCCTGGGTCGTGCTGATCGGCTATAACCTGTTTCTGGTCTGGGCGGTGACGGGCTATCTGATGGGCGTCACCCAATCGAAGGAATATGCAGAACCCGAATGGTACGCCGACATCTGGCTGGTGCTGATCTGGCTGACCTATCTGGTCTTGTATCTGCGCACGCTAAAGCGGCGGGCCGAGCCGCATATCTACGTCGCCAACTGGTATTATCTGGCCTTCATCGTCGTGGTGGCGATGCTGCATATCGTCAATGCGCTGGCGCTGCCGGTCAGCTTTGCCGGGGCCAAAAGCTATCCGATCTTCTCAGGCGTGCAGGATGCGATGGTGCAATGGTGGTATGGCCATAATGCGGTGGCGTTCTTCATGACCTCGGGCTTTCTGGGGATGCTGTATTACTATCTGCCGATGCGCGCGCAGCGGCCGATCTTTTCCTACCGGCTGTCGATCATCAGCTTTTGGGGGATCACGTTCTTTTACCTCTGGGTCGGTTCGCACCATCTGCATTACACCGCGCTGCCGACCTGGGTGCAGAACCTGGGCATGACGTTTTCGATCATGCTTTTGGTGCCCAGCTGGGCCTCGGCGGGCAATGCGATTGCCACCTTGAACGGGGCCTGGCACCGGGTGCGCGATGACGCGACATTAAGGTTCATGTTCATCGCGGCGGTGTTTTACGGGTTGTCGACGTTTGAGGGTTCTTTTCTGGCGATCCGGCCGGTCAATGCCTTGTCACACTATACCGACTGGACGGTGGGGCATGTGCATTCCGGCGCGCTGGGCTGGCTGGCGATGGTGACGTTCGGGGCGTTTTATTCGACGGTGCCACAGATCTGGGGCAGGGCGGGGATGCATTCGGCCCGGTTGGTGGAATGGCATTTCTGGCTGGCCCTTGCGGGACTGCTGACCTACGTCTTTTCGCTGTGGAACGCCGGCATCACCCAAGGGCTGATGTGGCGCGCCTATAATGACGCGGGCACGCTGAACTATTCCTTCATCGACAGCATGGAGGCGATGCGCCCCTATTACATCGCCCGCTTTCTGGGCGGGACGCTGTTTCTGGCGGGAATCTGCGTGGGGGCGGTGAATATCTGGCTGACCATTCGTGGCGCGCAGGCGGCGGCCCCCGACCGCCCTCTGGCCCCCCAAGCGGCGGAGTAGGCGCATGTCCTTGTTCAAAGCACATTATAACCTTGAAAAGCACTCCGTCGGCTTTGTCATTGCGATCATTCTGGCCGCAAGTGTGGGCGGGCTGGTGGAAATAGCGCCGCTGTTCACCATTGATGACACGGTGGAAACCCTGCCCGACATGCGCGTTTACACGCCGTTGGAACTGGCCGGGCGTAACATCTATATCCGCGAAGGCTGCTATGCCTGCCACAGCCAGATGATCCGCACCCTGCGCGATGAAGTGGAACGCTATGGCCCCTATTCGCTGGCCGCAGAGTCGCAATATGACCACCCGATGCTGTGGGGGTCAAAGCGCACCGGGCCGGATATTGCCCGGCTGGGGGGCAAGTATTCCGACGACTGGCATGTGGCGCATCTGATCAACCCGCGCGATGTGGTGCCGACCTCGATCATGCCGGCCTATCCCTGGCTGGCGACGACCCCGCTGGAAGTGGCTGATCTGGGCGCGCATCTGACTGCGCAGCGCAGCTTGGGCGTGCCCTATACTGATGAGATGATCGCCTACGCGGTCCGCGATGCCACCGCGCAGGCCCGCCCTGACAGTGACGACGCCGCCGGTCTGGTCGAACGCTATGGCGAGGCCACGACAGTTCGCCCGTTTTCCGGCGCGCGCGATCTGACCGAGATGGATGCGGTCATCGCCTATCTGCAGGTTCTGGGGCAGTTGACGCAGGCCCCCTATGCGACGGAGGATGCCAAATGAGCCATGATTT
>JBATPI010000019.1:0-22692 GCA_049291415.1 Paracoccaceae bacterium
CGCACAGATGCTGCATCGCCCGGTTATAGCGGGCGATCAACTGGGGCGAGGACACCTCGACGAGGTTGCCAAACATCAGGCCTTTTTCGATCAGACGTTTCACGGCTTGGCCCTTTGCTTTCGTCCCTTTGCGGCGGCCATGCCGGTCAGGATGGCCGAGATGATCACCGCCAGTGTCCCCACCGACGCAAGGATGGCAAGCCCCGCGCCCATTCCCGCCTGCGGATCGTTCGACCCTCGGACGTTCAGAATCCAGAACGGGATCGAAACGCCATACCCCAAACCCGCCGACAACGGCAACAATAGGAAAAAGCTGACACTCCAGACCAGCGTAACCACGCCCCCGGTTCTATCCCGCGCCACCCGATACATCATCCGCAACGCCAATGCAGCGGCCAGCAAGGCCAGCGCCACCATAATCAGCGGGGCAATGTAGTCGGCCGAGTTGGAGCCAATGCTGTAAGGGGAGTCCATTTCCATCAATTGGGGCTTTCTGGCAGTCGGAGAGTTGGGACGAGGAAACCTCGACCAGATTGCCAAACGTCAGGTCTTTGGAGATGAGGCGTTTCATGTGGGATTTCCTCTTGACGGAGCGCCCCCGGAAAGCTCCCGCCTGCCCCATCCCTCCCCCTCGTGGGGAGGGGATGGGGGTGGAGTGCCGGTCAGGTTACCGACCAACAACTGAGCGAGGCTAATGAGATGCATGCTGAACATTGCCAACAAATTTTGGCATCAGTATATAGGCGGCTATTTCAAAGTTTTGGGCCCCTGCAGTCGTGCCGCTGTCGCATAGATCAAAGATCGCTTCCATTAGTCCGTTGGCATCATCGAAACGCATTTCTGCGTTTGCTTCTACAAATGCGAACCCCAGGCTGTCTTGCTCCAAAGGTAATTGAGGGTAGGTATCCCTAAGAGCAGCATAAGTAGCTGCGACACACGTCGCAAGCTGCGCCCGCCTTGTAACTTCAAACTCAATTCTACGGGTGCTCAAGATACCTGCATGCATTCTGAGAAGTGTTCGAGAGAGGTCTCGCCTAAACTTGCGTTCCGGGTTCTCATACAGTCTTCTTAGGAAGCTAAACATCACCCCTTCCCCTCCAGATACCGCCGCTTCGCCTCTTCCATCCGCTGCATATCCCGCACGGCATTCTCAATCGCCACCTCATCCGACTTGTCGGCATAGCGGAATTCGGAATCGGCGTAGCGGTTCACTTCCTGGATCACCATCTCCACGGTGATCGGCGTGGTCAGCCCTTTGATCATCGCCAGCTTTTCATCATAGCCCTTGAACAGGAACAGATCGGGGTCCTCCATCCACTCATCCGGCAATTCAAAGTCCATCGCCCGCACCTTCACCGCATCGGTAATGTTCTTCACCGCGCGCCCGGTAAACCGCTCATCCGCCTGCTGGATGGCCTTCAGATAGGCGCCCAGCTTGGCGATGGTGTCCAGAGGGCCGATGTCTTTCGCCACCCGGTCCCAGACCTTGACCAAGCCATCCTCATGCGGCCGGGAATAGCCCTCATACCCCGCCGCAACGGCCTTCTTGATTTCCTGGCTGGCAAACAACTCATGCGCCCCCACCGGGATCTGATGGTTCTTGCCCAACAGCAGCGCCAGAATGTCGATGTAATCCTCTCGGCTTTGCGGCCCGTCTACCAGAAACCGCGCCCCGGCCCGCTGGCGCAGGGCGTCATCGACGTTCTCGGGGTAGTTACTGAACATCCCGAAGGTGCAATTTCCGCGCACCACCGTGCCCGCGCCGGCAAAGGCCTGCATGAAGACGGCCGTTACCTCTTGCTGACCGGCAGATGACTGCCGGTCGCCGCGCTTGCCCGCCACCTGATCAATGTCGTCAATGGTGCCAAAACCGATCACCGAAGGGTCCAGCACCGCGTCGATGAACGCCTTGGCGTTCTGGCCGGATTTGCCCTGATAGCTGTCAATCTGGTCGATGGAAAAGTTGCTGTAGCGGAAGGGATAGCCCGCCGTCTTGCAATACCCATCCAGCAATCCCGCCATCATCTGGATCAGTGTGGTCTTGCCGGTGCCCGGCTTGCCATCGCCCATGAAGGTAAAGATGAACCCGCCGAGTTCGGCAAAGGGATTCAGCCGCCGCTCGAAATCATAGGCCATCAGCATCTTGGCCAGCTTCATCGACTGGTATTTGGCGATATGGTTGCCTACCACCTCATGCGGGGCCTTGAAGGCCATCACCAAAGCGCCACCCTTCGACGCCTTGGCCGGTTTAAAGCCCGACAGGACCAGCCCGTCCGCCTCAACCTTCCACGATCCGGCAGTAAACACCGACACCCGCGCGCCATTCTCGGACCGGATCGCCACCTTCTTCATCAATGCTTCGGCAAAGGCCGAGATCACCGAGATCAGCCGCGCGTCATCCGATGCCAGCGCGCTGATGTCTTGATCCAGTTCCCACAGCGCACCTTGCAAGGCCAAGGGCGCGTTGTCGGTCAGCACCTCTTCAACCTCGCCAATCTCGACCGTCGCGGTGCCAACATGCGGCGCGATCAGATAGGCGGTGGCATTGCCGAATGTGAACAAGACCACCAGCGCCTCGGCCTGCAGCAATTCGCCAAACTCGGCGCGCTTCGCCTCCGGCACACGGCCCTCAAGGTTTGCTCGCTTCAGTTCGGCCAGCCCCGATTGCGCGGCAAAGGTTTCACCCATCGCCAAGGCAATCGCCAGCGCACGGCGCAAGGCGTTCAGACCGGCCGCCTGCGCGGGCGACAACAGCCCGTCCCCCAACCCCTGCACACGTTCGGCAATCCGCACTCCGCCCGGCCGCGATGCCACCGGACGCGCTGCCAACCCCGGCACGGTGGATCGAAACCGCGGGGCGGCACCAATCCCGGGCGAGCGTTCAGCGACCGGCGCTGCTTCCAACGGCTTCGCCAGCCGGGGCGCATGGTCAAAGCCGGACAACAGCCCCAAAGCCGCTTCATACTGCGCCCGGACCGCGTCTTCCTTCAGTTCCATTGTGTCGCGTGTCGTCATCTCATTCCTCCAGCCGCTTACCCAGCCATACCGCTCGCCTCCCGCGGGGATATTTTCAGACAGAAAAATATAACGCCGCGCCCAGTCATTTTCTGTCATCAAATATCCCGGGGTCCGGGGCAGCGCCCCGGGATTGCCCCAAAGATCAGACGCCGGGGATCAGCCGACCACCGGCCCCGACCACGAACTTTCGTATTCCACGCAGACCCGGCGGGTTCTGCTCAACCAGCACCTGATAGGGCCGCTCTGGCAGGATGATCATCCTCTCCAGGCTGGTGGTGCCGGTATCGGCACCGGTCAGCAGATCCAGTTTGTAAACCTGCTTGGGATGCGACGAGAACCAGCCGTCTTTCACCTCTTCCTCGCGGTCGCTGATCAGATCCTCAACCGTCCAGACCAAGGCCCAATCCTGGCCCTCGGGCGCTTTGGCATCCTCCAGCACCTTCGAGATCGGGCCCGATTGCAGGGTGAACCCGGCCGAATACATCGGGCCCAGCGTGATCCGGCGCAGGCGCTTGGGGTGCAGACCTTCGAAATCGGTGTCAAAGCCGGTGGCGATGGTCACCAGCTTCAGCCCGCCTATCGACTGTGCCAACAACTTGGCCTGCGCCTGTGGCCAGCGGTAATCATCATTCGGCAGCGGTTTGCGGCCCGAATCTTCCAGATCCATCAGATAGATAACCGGCAGGTTGATCTGCGCGTCCCAGACCGCCCAATGGACCAGATACTTGCGCCGGTCACCCTCTTGGCCCAGCCACTGCGCGTCCGGGTCATTGCGCGCCCAGAAGATGCCGCCCGCCTGCAGTGCCTCAAAATACAGCCGTTGCGACAGGGCGAATTGCAACCCGGCGGGCACCTTCAGCTCACCCACAATGGTGCGGATCATCCGGTCTTTCAACTCGGCCTGAGAGGCCATTCCGGCCAGATGCTTGTCGGCCTGATGGGCGTCCAGCGCCATCACCATCAGCTCTTGCGCCACCGGAAAGCCCGATTCATGCCGGTCAATTGTCAGACGCGGCGCGCCCTCGGCCTGGCCCGTCATAAGGTATTTGTCGTTCAGCGCCCGGAAGGTGGCAATTACGCCGGTCATGTACTGCCCCAGAACCCGCGCTTCGGTGCGGGTCAGGCGGCCTTCGGTCTCCATCTCGGCGGCAACACGGCCCAGATAGCCGCCAATCGCCTGGAATTTGGCAAAGTAGCGACGGGCGACCGGCCCGTCGTACAATTCGGCATGATCCGAAACCAGCGCCTGCTTGATTTCGTCGCCCACTTAATCCCCGTAGGCGTTCTTGTCGTGCTTTTCGACAATCTGGGCAAAGCGGCGGGCAAAGCGTTCATCGGCCTTGGCCTTGTCCTCCAGGATCTTGCGGGCAAAGATCATATGGCCCTCATGCGCCTCCAGCATATCGGCCATCTTGTCATTGGTCGCAGCGCCAATCGCGGCCATTGCCGCCTGTGCCTCTTGGTCGGTCTTCACCCCAATCTCATTGATTCTATGCGCCACATCCTGCTGCTGGGCGGTCTTCAGGCTGCTGGTCAGCGCGTCATAGAGAACGACCCGCTGCTTGGTATCGGTCTGCAATTTGTTGATCAGCACCAACTGGGTCGCGGCCTGATTGGTCAAGCTGTCCACCCAGGTCTTGCCCTTTTCAATATACCGCTCCAGCGTCTGGCTGCGCGCCAGTTTGACCTGCTCATCCTGAACCAGGGCATTGTGCTTGCCGTTCAGGTTGGCCAACTCGGTCTCCAGCTTGGTCCGCGCGGCGGCGTCCATCTCAACGGCGATCCGGTTTTCCAATTCGATCAGCCGCGGGTCCATCGCGGAGATTTCGGCCCGCACCGATTCCAACGCCGAGACCGTCTCTTCGCGGTCGGTCAGGGTGCCAGAAAGATTGACCTCAACCTTACCCTTCTGCACGTTCAACAGCTCTAGCTGGCCCTGCAACAGCTTGACGATAATATCTGATTTTGAAATCAGATCCTGCAGCTTGTCGTCAATCGTCGCATCGCGCAGCCGCTCATGGCGCATCGATTCCGACTTTGCCGACGAGAACATGCCAACCACGCTTTCCCAGCCGGTCTTGGATCGCATCTCGTCAAATTCGCTGGAGAACGCGGCGGTGACGTCATCCAGACCCATGATCAGCTCGGCGATATTGGCGTTCATCACCTCGGTGTGCTTATGCACATCCTCCAGCGTGGCGTTTTCCACGTCGATCATGACGCCGTCGTCCACCTTGGTCCGGGCCGCCTCAATCGTGGCGGTGATGGCCGTGATCTTTTGCTGCGCCGCGCGCACCTGCTTTTCGCTCTCGATGATCTGAGATTCAAAATCCGCCATCATAGTCTCCTAACCGGGTTTTCCCGAATTTCACATATGAATGTAAATACGAATTACATCCCCCCTGACGCGGGAATTTTCGCGCCTGTCCGCGCAATGCGCAAGACATGATTTCCGGCGGCCCCCGCCTACCGTCAGACGGGGATATTGTCGATCAGCCGCACGCCACCCAGCCAAGCCGCCGCCAGCATTCGGCGGGGGCGGGCCGGGTCATCCGATGGCATCAAGGTTTCGGCGTCGCGCAATTCTATGTATTCCACCCGGTCAAATCCGGCCGCCCGCACCATCTCGGCCGCCTCACGGATCGCCATGCGGTCCGATTGCCCGGCGCGGATGTCCGTGGCCGCCGCTGAGATCGCGGTATAGAACACCGGGGCCTTGGCCCGTGCAGCATCATCCAGCCGCCGGTTGCGCGATGACATCGCCAGCCCATCGGCCTCTCGGATCGTCTCACAGCCCACCACCGTGACCGGCAGGTTCAGATCGCGCACCAGCCGCAGAACGACCTGCAATTGCTGCCAGTCCTTTTGGCCGAAATAGCCCCGGTCGGCCATGGTCATGCCAAACAGCTTGGTCACCACCGTCGCCACACCGTCGAAATGGCCGGGCCGCATCCGGCCTTCCAGGGGTTCGGATACGCCGCCGACCGAGACAGTGGTGATAAAGCCCTCGGGGTAAACCTCATCCGGGCTGGGGGCAAAGATCACATCCACCGGCACGGTCGCCAAAAGGGTCGCATCGGCCTCTTCCGTGCGGGGGTATTGTTTCAGATCATCGGGGTTGTTGAACTGCATCGGATTGACGAAAATCGTCGTGATCACGCGCTCACACTCGCGCCGCGCCGCGCGAGCAAGGCTGAGATGCCCGTCATGCAAAGCCCCCATGGTCGGCACCACACCCACCATGTCGCCCGCCGCTTTCCAGCCGCGCACCAAACCGCGCAGCTCGGCCACCGTGCGGATGATCGGGGTCATTTCTTCACCGGCACTTCGTCGGCAAAGGCATGCTCCGGCCCCGGGAAAGCCCGCGAGCGCACATCGGCGGCATAGGCGGCAATCGCCTGATCCGCCGCATGACCTAACTCGGCATAGCGTTTGACGAATTTGGGCCGGAATTCGGTGAAAAGACCCAGCATGTCATCGACGACCAGCACCTGCCCGTCACAATCCACCCCGGCCCCGATCCCGATGGTCGGTATCGCCAGTGTCGTCGTGATCTTGCCCGCCAGCCCCGCCGGCACCTTCTCCAGCACCACCGAGAATGCCCCCGCCGCCTCAACTGCCTTGGCGTCGGCCATGACCTTGGCCGCCTCATCGGCGCGGCCAACCACCTTATAGCCGCCCAGCGTGTTCACCGCCTGCGGGGTCAGCCCCACATGCGCCATCACCGGCACGCCGCGCGCGGTCAGAAACGCAATCGTTTCCGCCATATGCACGCCCCCCTCCAGCTTGACCGCGGGCGCCCCGGTCTCGGCCATCAGCCGGCTGGCGTTGGCAAAGGCCTGCTGCGGGCTTTGCTCATAGCTGCCAAAAGGCATGTCGATCACCGGCATCGCATGCGCCGCCCCGCGCACCACGGCGCGGCCATGCAGGATCATCATCTCCATCGTCACACCCAAGGTCGACGGCAGGCCGTGGATCACCATCCCCACCGAATCCCCCACCAGAACCACATCACAATGCGGGTCAACCAGCCGGGCGACAGGGGTGGAATAAGCGGTCAGCACCACCAGGGGCACGCTGCCCTTGCGGGCGCGGATTTCCGGCGGCAGCACCGAACGCAGGGCGGAAGACGCACTCATCTGTGAACCTTTGGACAGTGGCAAACTGTTGGGGATTAGGGCACAGCCCCCGCCTCCTTGCAAGGCCATTACGCCGCAGCGCAGCACCGCCAAGACGCGCGCGCAGCCTTGACGTCGCCCCCGTCTCGGCCCCCAATGGCCCGACAACCAAGGAGCCAGCCCGATGTCTTTCACCCAACACGTCGCCCGCGACGGCATCCAACCCACCGTCGACCGTCCCGACCCGTCCCGCGTGCTGGCCGGAGACCCGGTTCACACCACCTGGAGCATCGAAGAGGCCGACGGGCTGTTCTGCGGGCTGTGGCAATCAACACCCGGCAAATTCAGCATGTCTTATACGGAATGGGAATATGTCCACATCCATTCTGGCCATTCGATCCTGACCTGCGACGATGGAACCGTCACCCACCTGCGGGCGGGCGACAGCTACATCATCAGACCCGGGTTCAAAGGCACCTGGGAGGTGGTCGAGACCACGTTGAAGGATTATGTCATCCGCACCTGAAAGGTGCCGCCTGCCTACAGCGGGACGTTGCCCGAATCGGCGGGCATGCCGTCGCGCGCATCGCCCAGCACCGGCGGCGGATCATTCGCCACCGCTTCGGCACCATAGATATCGTCAGGGTTTACGGTCGTGGCGGGCAACTCGACGCCGCGTCCGAAATTCTCGGGATCCACACGCTGCGATTCCTCCTCGGATCGCACATGCACAGGCGCGCCCAGCGGCACCATGTCAAACAGCGTGATGATGTCCTGATTGAACAACCGGATACAGCCGGCCGACCCAGAGTTCCCGATCGAGTGCAGATCGTTGGTGCCATGGATACGATAATACGTGTCGCGGCTGCCCTTGTACAAATACAGCGCCCGCGCGCCCAAGGGGCTGCGCCGCCCGCCGGGAATGCCGCGGGCAAAGGCACCGTAGACCTCGGGCTCAGACCGCAGCATATTCTTGGTCGGGGTCCAGCCGGGCCATTTCTTCTTGATCTGAATGGTGCCATTGCCCGAAAAGGCACGGCCCGCGCGGCCCACCCCGATGGGAAAGCGCACCGAGTTTTCGCCCTCACGCACGAAATACAGAAACTTGGCATACGGATCGACGTCAATCGTGCCGGGCGGCTGTTCCCCCAGATAGGTGCCGGTGATCCGGCGGTTCACGCCTTGGGTGTATTCCTGCGGAATGCCCGGCAGTTCATACCCGCTGTCGAAGATCGGGCCATAGCCATCCAGAAAGGACGACGATTGGGTCTGGGTTGATCCGTTGCCACCACAAGCGGCAAGGGCGGCAAAACCGGACATCGACAAAAAGCTGCGGCGGCTGAAGCAGGTCTGGGGCATTCTACACCTGAATGGAAATCGACTCAGAGTTCCTATCACGCCGAACCTCAGGGGCAAAGCCCACGCAAAACGAGGTTGGCCAGCGTGGCTTTCGCGCCGCCCTACCCGTCCCTTGCGCGCGCGCCACCGCGCCGCCGTTTTTCGCGCATGGCCCGCCCCGCCCCTTGCGCGCGGGACGGGCGACCCCATGTCAATCTGCCAGACATGCAAGAATGGAGACTGATCAATGCAATGCCCCGTGGATGGTGAGATCCTGGTGATGGCCGACCGCAGCGGAGTGGAAATCGACTATTGCCCGCGCTGCCGGGGTGTCTGGCTGGACCGTGGAGAGCTGGACAAGATCATTGACCGCGCCGCCAGCCCCACAGCCGCCAGCCCCACAGCCGCCGCGCCGACCGTTGCGGCCCGCCCGGCTACCACTCCGGTATATCAGCCCGAACCACGCCGGGACGCCCCCCGTGACACGCGCCCTCGGCGCGACCATGATGATGAAGACGACGATGACCGCCGCTATGGCAAGAAAAAGCGGCGTGAGGGGTTTCTGTCCGACCTTTTCGATTTCTAGGCGGTCGCTTGTGGCCCTGCCCCGCACGCGGGCTTTGCGCTGTCGGGGCGGGGCCGCTATCGTCTCGGGATGGACAGTTTTCCACATCCCGGCCCGCGCAACCTGATCACCGATGTCACGGGCCTGCGCGTGGGCAATGCGCAGGATCCGTCGCTGCGCTCTGGCGTGACGGTGCTGACCGCAGATGCGCCTTTTGTGGCCGCCGTGCATGTGATGGGCGGCGCGCCCGGCACGCGCGAGACCGATCTGCTGGCCCCTGACCGCATGGTTGATCAGGTCGATGCGGTGTTTCTGTCGGGCGGATCTGCCTTTGGGCTGGACGCCGGAACCGGTATTATGGCGGGCCTGCGAGCGTTGGGGCGCGGCTTTGCCGTGGGGCCGGTGCAGGTGCCCATCGTGCCCGGTGCCATCCTGTTTGACCTGTTGAATGGCGGCGAAAAGGATTGGGCCGACAGCCCCTATCCAGCCCTGGGTCGTGCGGCACTGGAGGCGGCTTCAGCCGATTTTGGTCTTGGCACTGCGGGCGCTGGTTATGGTGCGATGACCGGCACGCTGAAAGGCGGGCTTGGCTCTGCGTCTTGCATTTTGCCCTCTGGCATAACGGTCGGTGCATTGGTTGCGGTGAATGCGCTGGGGTCAGCAACCGTCGGCGACACCAGCCATTTCTGGGCCAGTGCATGGGAAGAAGGTGATGAGTTCGGTGGGCGTGGCCCCGCGCCGCACCTGCGCCAGCCCGCGCCCCAGCCGCACAAACGGATGGGAGAGGCGACCACAATCGCCATCGTCGCCACCGATGCCGCCCTGACCAAGCCACAAGCGCAGCGCATGGCCGTGGCGGCGCATGACGGCATGGCGCGCGCATTGGTGCCGTCGCACACACCCTTGGACGGCGATCTGGTCTTTGCAGTGTCAACCAGCGCGCGGATGATGGCGGACCCTATGGTAGATGGGTTTCAGATCGGACATGCCGCCGCCACCTGTCTGGCCCGGGCCATCGCGCGGGGCGTCTATTTGGCGGCAGAAATCCCGGGTGATCTGCAGCCCACATGGGCCGCCCGGTTCAGTAAGCGATAGCGCCTACCAGCGGCCCAGTGCCGCCTCATCCTCATCACGCGCCGCAACCCATTCCACCCCATCCGCGCCGATTTCCTTTTTCCAGAACGGCGCGCGGGATTTCAGATAATCCATCAGGAATTCCGCAGCGGCAAAGGCATCGGCCCGATGCCGCGCGGCGGTGGCAACCATCATGATCGGCTCATTCGGGGCCAGCCGTCCGTAGCGGTGAATGACCAGCGCCCCGGCCAAGGACCAGCGCGCCACGGCCTGTTCAGCAATCCCGGAAATCGCCTTTTCGGTCATACCTGGGTAATGCTCGATCTCCATCGCGGCCAGGTGTCCGCCATTGTCACGCACCAGACCGGTAAAGGTGACCACCGCCCCGGCCCCCGGCACGCGCGCCGCAAAAGCCGTGGATTCCGCGCCCAGATCAAAGGCCCCTGACTGCACGCGCACCTGCATGTCAGCCCCCGGTCATGGGCGGAAAGAATGCCACTTCGCGCACGCCTTGCAACGGCGCGTCGAACGACGACAGCTCTTGGTCCAGCGCCACCCGCAGGCTGGCCAGGTCGGAAAAGGCCAGCGCATACCGCTCTTCGCGGGCGGACAGCTCGGCGATCAGATCGGCCACGGTTGCAGCCTCAGTCTGAACCTGTTCACGCGGCAGACCGATCCGTTCCCTGACCCAAGCGAAATACAAGACTGTGATCATGGATCTTCGCGCAGAAAGGGGCGCGCCTTTATGTAATATTCCATCCCCGTCAGCGCGGTCAGCGCCGCCGCCAGCCAGATCAGCACCAGCCCGACCTGATTGGCGGTCGAGGCGCAGTCCTGATTGCCACAAGCGCGGATCGGATCGGCCGTGCCCGCCACCACCGCCTGCGCATATTCATCAGGTGTCATGCCCTGCATCGCCACACCGTTCAGATATTCAAGGCCGGTGCCCAGAAACAGAACCGCAATCGCCACCATTTGCGCGGTTGTCTTCCATTTCGCCAGCTTGGTCACCGTCAGCAACCCGGCCCTGTCCCCCATGAATTCGCGCAGGCCCGACACGAACACCTCACGGAAAAGAATAACCGTCGCGGGCAGGATCAGCCAGGGGTTCATCCCGTTATAGCCGGTGATCACCATGATGGCGATCACCACCATCGCCTTGTCGGCAATCGGGTCCAGCATGGCCCCGAATTTTGATTCCTGTTTCCACAACCGCGCCAGATAACCATCGAACCAATCGGTGATCGCTGCGACAACAAACAGCGTCAGCGCAAACCAATCGGCCCAGGGGCGGTGAAAGTACAAAAACATCACCACCACCCCCGGCGCCGCCAGCAGCCGTAGAAAGGTCAACGTGTTGGGGATCGTCCATTTCATGCCCCTTTGGTAGCCCAGCGCGGCGGGCACGGGAAGGGGGGATGCAGACCTGATGCCCGGACACCCCGATCATTCGGCCACCAGCCTGACCGGCGCCCCACCGCGCAGCGATACCAACAAGGTCAGGATCGTCGCCGTCAGATCAGTCAGACGTTTCAGACTGGCCGAGATTTCGGCCTGCACTTTGTCGATCTGATCTATCGTGGCGGTCAGGGACGACTCGCTCAACCGGTCACGGCGGCTTTCCACACGGCCCAGAATGCGGATTGTATCCAGCCCCAGCACCATCCTGCGCACGTCGTGCGACGCCTCGGCCAGACGCCGGGCCAATCCGGCAGACCCATCCAGAGCGGCGCGCGCGCGTTCGGCGCACAGCTGTTCAACCTGACGCAATATGTCGGCCTCGGTCATAATCCGCGGCAAAGGGTGGCTCAGCGTCAGAAATCGGGGCCGTTCCACCAGCTCGATCAGCAAATTCGCGCAATGCGTCAATACCAGACTATGTCGAACCGCTATGGCCAACTGACCGCACAGGTTGGCGTCGCCCGTCACATAGCTGGACAGACGGCGGGTAATCTCATCCGAGGCGATCTTGTAATTGACCGAAATCTGACTGATCGGCCCGCCCTGCGGCTCAATCCGCGCCGCAACAAGGCGCATGTTGACCGGCAGCAGCCTTAGATCAGCGAAAAGTGCGACCAGATGGTCTTGTTGAACCTGTGCATCAGCCAAAATCCGGGACAGCGTACAGATGTGGTCATCACTTGCCTCTGCCGTGCCACCCAGGCTTTGCCGCCGGGCACACTCCTCTTCGGCCGCGGCATGGGCCATGAACTCGGCATAGGAGCGGTAGCCCAATTGTTTCAGCCGGTCCAAAAACACGACGGCAGAATCCTGTGCGGACAGCTTTTCTGCCTCTTCCAGAATAAGCAGCGCGGCATATTCCGCGCGCATCAGATCAAAAAGCGGGCTCAACGGGCGTACCCTGGCCGAGAAATACCCCCCCTCACAGGCAACCGCGCAGGCAAACGTCCAGTAATGGCCTCCGGTCCGGGTTCGGTTCTTGATATAGCCAAGTAACGGCCGCCCCTGCCGCAACTCGTCCCAAAAGATATGGAAAAACCCTTTTGGCATATCGGCATGCCGGACAAATCGATGCGGCGTATTGCACCATTCTGCAGCGCCATGGCCTGACATCCGTTCAAATATCAAATTGGCCGACAGGATCACCCCGCGCGGATCGGTGCGGGAATAGATTATGTCTTCAATCGGGAAAGGCACCTCCTGGTCCCCATCGGCGCCCCTGTCGAGCATAGACAAATCCTGAGTCATTGCGCCACCTTTGGTTGTGAGGGCAGCCTGTGGCAAAACCCTTCACGAATGGTTAGCGCCGCCCTAGTCGCGATGGAAAAAACCGTGGACGGTCTCGGCCATGGCCTCAGAGATGCCGTCCACCGCCATCAGATCCGGCAGTGCCGCCCGGGACACCGCCTTGGCGCTGCCGAAATGCGCCAGAAGGGCACGCTTTCGCCCCGCCCCGATGCCCGGAATTTCGTCCAGCGGCGTCGCCCCCACGGCTTTTGCCCGTTTGGCCCGGTGCGCGCCGTTGGCCCAGCGGTGCGCCTCATCTCGCAGGCGCTGTACGAAATACAACACCGGGTCATTGCGTTGCAGCGCAAAGGGCTGGCCGCCGGGGCGATGGAATTCCTCTTTGCCGGCGTCGCGGTCAATGCCCTTGGCCACCCCGACAATGGGAATATCGTCAATCTGCATCTCGGCCAGAATGCCGGCCACGGCTGAAACCTGACCCGGGCCACCATCGATCAGCAACAGGTCGGGCCAGGTGTCGGTTGTGCGGCCCGGGTCTTCCTTCAGCAGGCGGTCAAAACGGCGGCCCAACACCTCTCGCATCATGCCGAAATCGTCAGAGTTGGCCCCGGCGGCAGATTTGATGTTGAACTTGCGATATTGCGATTTGATGAATCCCTCAGGTCCCGCGACGATCATGCCGCCCACGGCGTCCGAGCCCTGGATATGGGCGTTGTCATAAACCTCAATCCGCTGGGGCGGGTCTTCCAGATCAAAGGCCTCGGCCAAGCCAGCCAACAGCCGGGTCTGTGTCGCGCCTTCGGCCATGCGGCGGGCCAGCGACTCGCGCGCGTTACGGGCAGCGTTTTCCACCAGTTCTGCCTTTTCGCCGCGTTGGGGCACGGCCAGTTCCACCTTGCGCCCGGCGCGGTCAGACAGCGCCTGCGCCACCAGATCGGGATTGTCCACCGGGTGCGACAGCAGAATTAGGCGGGGCGGATCTTTATCGTCATAGAACTGCGTCAGGAAGGCTTCGAGGATCTCAGGCTCTTCCGCGCCAGACCCGGTGCGCGGATAGAAATCGCGGTTGCCCCAGCTTTGATTGGCGCGGATGAAGAACACCTGCACGCAGGCTTGGCCGTGATCCAGATGCAGGGCGACGACGTCGGCTTCGGCGACTGTGGCGGGGTTGATGCCTTGGGTGGATTGAACGGCTGTCAGCGCCTTGATCCGGTCACGCAGGGCGGCGGCGCGCTCAAACTCCATCGCATCGCTGGCCTCGGCCATTGCTTTGGCCAGATCGGCCTGGACAGAGGTGGATTTGCCGTTCAGGAACCGCTCGGCATCGGCGACCAATTCGGCATAACCCGCCTGGGAAATCTTGCCAACACAGGGGGCCGAGCAGCGTTTGATCTGAAATTGCAGGCAGGGCCGGGTGCGGCTTTCAAACATCGGGTCGCTACAGTTGCGCAACAAAAATACCCGCTGCAACTGGTTCAACGTGCGGTTCACCGCGCCCGCGCTGGCGAACGGCCCGAAATAGCTGCCCTTTTCCCTTTTCGCCCCGCGGTGCTTTTTGATCTGCGGAAAGGCGTGGCCCTTGCCGATCAGGATATTCGGGAACGATTTATCGTCCCGCATCAAGACGTTATACCGCGGTTTCAACTGCTTGATCAGATTCTGCTCTAACAGCAGCGCCTCAACCTCTGTCCGCGTGGTCAGAAACATCATGCTGGCGGTCTCGGCGATCATCCGCATGATCCGGGCCGAATGCCCCGTGGGGCGCGCATAGCTGGAGACCCGCGCCTTCAGGTTGCGCGCCTTGCCGACATACAGCACCTCTGACGCCGCATTCAGCATGCGGTAAACCCCCGGAGAGCCGTCCAGCGTGCGCAGGTGATTCTGGATCACCTCATGTCCGGTGCGGGCGGGTTGGCCGGTCGTTTCGGTCATGGTGATGAAAGACCCATCTGCGATACAGCGATTCTGGCGAGCACCTGCAATGAACCACAGCAGGGAACAAGGGCAAAGCTGTCCACGGTTTGTGTGGATAACCTTGCGGAAAAGATTTCGCCAGCGCCGAAATCCCGTTGTATTTGGCCCAATTCGGTGATCTGCCTAATTTTTAAGCATTTCTGCAAGCTGTTGTTTTTACAAGAGTAATAATTATTTAACTGGCAAACACTTGGAAAGACAGGCCTTTTCATAACGCCCGCGTGACCGGATTGGCCAAAGTGGACAACTTTGTCGCAGGCTGCCGCAAGGTTACTCGGTGCCCAGCACATCAGGCGTCTTCCAGGCCAGATGTTGGCCGCCGTCAACCGCGATCATCTGGCCGGTGACGGCGGGGCTATCCAGAAAAAACCCTAGGGCTGCGACGATGTCTGCCGGGTTCGCCCCACGGTTGAGAATGGTCGCCGCACGCTGGCGGGCAAAGTGGTCATCACTCTGCCGCGCGCCCTGCACCGTGGGGCCGGGGCCAATAGCGTTGACGCGGATTTGCGGTGCCAGTCCCTGGGCCGCAGTCTGGGTCAGCGCCCAGAGGCCCATCTTGGCGATGGTATAGGTGGAAAACTCTGGCGTCGGCTTCCAGACCCGCTGGTCGATCATATTTACGATCAGACCGCTGGCCAGCGGCTCACCTGCCTCATCCACCCCGGCGGGCGGGCATTGCGCGGCAAAGCCCTGGGTCAGGACATAAGGTGCGCGCAGGTTCGATTCCATATGCCGGTCCCAACCGGCCCGGGTGGCGGTATCAATCCGGTCGTAGTCAAAGATCGAGGCGTTGTTGACCAGCACCGTCAGTGGACCCAAGGCAGCCACGGCATTCGGCACCAGCGTCTGGACCTGAGCTTCGACCAACAGGTCAGCCTGCAGCGCCACCGCCTGCCGCCCCATGGCGCGGATCTCATCCACCACGGCCGCAGCCTCATCCCCGGAAGAACCGTAATGCACCGCCACATCATGCCCGCGCTGCGCCAGATACAGCGCCATCGTGCGGCCCAGCCGCTTGCCCGCGCCTGTCACCAATGCCGTCATTTGCGCCCCTTGCAATCGCAGTTCTTGCCGATCAGAGGCCGCTTGCAGTTTGGGCAGATCGTCGCCTTGCGCCGCGCCGCACGGTCCAGCCCGTTCGGGAACACCACTTTGCCGATCATGCCCACCAGCACCATCGCCAACAGAAAGACCAGGATCACCTTGAACAGCATCTGAATTCCAAACCTACAGCCCGAACCGGGCCCAAAGTGCGCGATCTTCTATTGCGCCAATGGTCTGATCCACCAAAGACAGACCAAACCGCTGCAACAGCCCGCGCCGTTGCCCATAAGGCACCAGCCGGACCTTTTCACCATATAGCTGCATCAGCTTTGGCTTCAGATGGGCCAGCCCATCGGCCAGCCCCACATCCACCGCGCCCTGCCCGATCCAGACATCGGCGTTGAAAAGATCGGCCTCGGCCGACAGCCGCGCGCCCCGCCGGTCCTTGACCTGCGCGATAAAGGTCGCATGCAAAGGGCCCAGCAGCGACCGTATGCGCGCCACATCCGCCTCGGTCTCGGGCCGGAACGGGTCGGCCATGCTTTTCGACGTGCCCGCCGTATGCACCCGCCGCTCTACCCCCTGCCGGGCCATCAGTTCAGGGAAGCCGAAACCCGCAAAGATCACCCCGATAGATCCGACCATCGACGCCCGGTCCAGCCAGATGTCATCCGCCGCCGTCGCCAGCCAATACCCGCCGGACGCCGCAACATCCTCAACAAATGCATGCACCGGCACCTGCTTTTCATCCGCCAGCCGCCGGATCCGTGCTGCGATCAGACTGGATTGCGCGGCTGACCCGCCGGGCGAGTTGATCGCCAGCGCCACCGCGGCGGGCTTGGACCGGAACGCCTTTTCGATCAGCGCCGCCAGACCCGCATCATTCAGCGCCCGCCCGCCCGCACCAATGCTGCCCTGCAGGCGGATCACCGGAACCATCGCGGGCTTGGGGATAAAGGGGACAAACCGTCTCATGCCCCAGAGGTAGGCCCTAACGCCCCGCCCGGCAAGGGCGTCACCCGCACTCTTGCCCCCGCGCCGCCGTCGGGGCACCCTGCGCGAATGATTGACAAGCTGGAAATGTTCATTGCCCTGGCGCGCGAGCGCCACTTTGGCCGCGCAGCACAGGTTTGCGGCGTTACCCAGCCGTCGCTGTCGGGCGCCATCCGCCAGCTGGAGGATCTGCTGGGCGTGCAGTTGGTGTTCCGCGGAAGCCGCTTTCAGGGTCTGACGCCCGAAGGCCAGCACGTTCTGGACCGCGCGCTGAAGATCGTTGCTGACGCCCGCGCGCTGAAAGATGAGATGCGCGCCGTGCGCACCGGCCTGTCGGGCAACCTGCGGCTGGGCGTCATCCCCACTGCATTGCCGATGGTGGCTGAGCTGACCGCCCCCTTCACCGCCCGCCATCCGGGGGTAAAGGTGTCGATCCTGTCGCGCACCAGTGCCGAAATCCTGACCCAGATCGAATCCCTGGAACTGGACGCCGGCATCACCTATCTGGACAATGAGCCCCTGGGCCGGGTGCTGCAAATTCCGCTGTATACCGAATTCTACCGCTTTCTCTGCGCCCCCGGCACGCCGCTGTCTACCCGCACTTCCGTCACCTGGGCCGAAACCGCCGAGCAACCCTTATGCCTGTTGACCGGTGACATGCAGAACCGCCGCATCGTCAACCAGCATCTGGCGGATGCCGGCGCGCAGGTGGCCCCCTCAATCGAATCGAACTCAACCATTGCGCTGGTTAGCCACGTCATGACGGGCCGCTGGGCCAGCGTCGTGCCGATGCGGCTGGCGCGCCTTTTCGCCGATGGCGGGCGTCTGGCCGCGATTCCGATCGTGCATCCAGAGGCTGAACACAGCGTCGGCCTGATCGCCACACGCCGCGATCCGCAAACACCTGTCCTTGCCGCCTTGATCGAGACTGCCAGCCGGATGAAGCTCAACCTCAGTCGATAGGAAACGCCTATCAATCAACGGTAGATCTGTATTGAATTCCCTATCAAACAGGCTATCCCTAAAGGCAGCTAGCAAAAGGCCGCCCGCATGCTTGATTCCGTCGATCTTGAAACCCGCATCCATGACATCCTAGAGGCCCATCGCGGCATGGAGGGGCCTTTGCTGCCCATCCTGCACGCTGTGCAGGCCGCCTTTGGCCATGTGCCGCAAGAGGCGCTGCCGATCATCGCCAAGGATCTGAACATCTCCAGAGCCGAGGCGCATGGCGTGATGTCGTTCTATCACGACTTTCGCGAAAAGCCCGCCGGTCGCACCGTGCTGAAGCTGTGCCGGGCCGAGGCCTGCAAGGCGCAGGGGGCGGATGCGGTAGCTGCGGCCGTGATGGCCAAGCTGGGCATTGATTGGAATCAGACCTCGGCCGATGGCGCAGTGACGTTGGAACCCATTTTCTGCCTGGGTCTGTGCGCCTGTGGCCCTTCGGCCATGGTGGATGGCCAGTTGATCGGCCGTGCCACGGCTGAGACCATTGTCGCAAAGGTGAAGGCATGAAAATCTGGCTCCCCCTCGATTCTGCTGCCGTCGCGCTGGGCGCTGATGACATCGCCGCTGCGATCACCGAGCAGGCGTCCCAGCATGGGAAATCGGTCACCCTGACCCGCAATGGCAGCCACGGCATGGTCTGGCTGGAACCGCTGGCCGAGGTTGAGGTGGATGGCATCCGCCACGCCTTTGGCCCGATGACCATGGCCGATGTGGCCGGGCTGTTTGGCGATCTGTCTGCCCACCCCAAGGCGCTGGGCCCCACGGCCGACCTGCCCTGGCTAAAGGGGCAGACCCGTCTGACCTTTGCCCGCGTCGGCGTGATCGACCCGTTGTCGCTGGATGACTACAAGGCGCATGGCGGGTTGGAAGGCCTGACCCGCGCGCTGACCATGGATATGGCGGGGATCGTGGCCGAGGTCACCGAATCCGGCCTGCGGGGCCGGGGCGGTGCTGGCTTTCCCACCGGGATCAAATGGAAAACAGTTTCCGACGCCAAGGCGGATCAGAAATACATCGTCACCAACGCGGACGAGGGCGACAGCGCCACCTTTGCCGACCGCATGCTGATGGAGGGTGACCCCTTCACCCTGATCGAAGGCATGATCATCGCGGGTCTCGCCACCGGCGCGACCAAGGGCTACGTCTATCTGCGCAGCGAATACCCTATCGCTATCCGTGTGATGCAGGCGGCGGTCGAGATCGCCCGCTCCGCCGCCCTGCTGGGCCCGGCGTTTGATATGGAGATCCGCGTTGGCGCGGGTGCCTATGTCTGCGGTGAGGAAACCAGCCTCTTGAACAGCCTGGAAGGCAAGCGCGGCGTCGTGCGCGCCAAGCCGCCTTTGCCAGCGCTGGAGGGGTTCATGGGCAAGCCGACGGTGGTCAACAACGTCATCTCGCTGGCCTCGGTGCCGGTGATAATGGCCAAAGGCGCCAAGCATTACAAAGACTTCGGCCTGGGCCGATCGCGTGGCACCATCCCCTTGCAGATCGCGGGTAACGTCAAATACGGCGGGCTCTATGAGATCTCCTTTGGCCTGACCTTGGGCGACATCGTGGACAAGATCGGCGGCGGCACGGCATCAGGTCGTCCGGTCAAGGCGGTGCAGGTCGGCGGCCCGTTGGGCGCCTACCACCCCCGCAGCGACTTTGACACGCCCTTTGGCTATGAAGAATTCGCCGGGCAGAACGGGTTGATCGGCCATGCCGGTCTGACCGTCTTTGACGACACCGCCGATATGCTGCAGATGGCCCGCTTTGCGATGGAATTCTGTGCCGTTGAATCCTGCGGCAAATGCACGCCCTGTCGCGTCGGATCCGTCCGCGGGGTTGAGGTGGTTGACCGCATCGCCAAGGGCGACGCATCAGCCATCCCGCTGCTGACAGACCTGTGCAATACCATGAAACTGGGCTCGCTCTGCGCGCTGGGCGGCTTTACGCCCTATCCGGTGATGTCCGCGCTGACCCATTTCCCCGAAGACTTTCAACCCATGAAAGAGGCCGCAGAATGAAAGATTTCGTCATTCCCGACCGCGATTTCGGCACCCCCGCCGCCAAATCCAAAACCATGGTCTCGTTGACCATCGACGGCAATGTCGTGACGGTGCCCGAAGGCACGTCGATCATGCGCGCCGCGGCTGAGGCCGGTATCGAAGTGCCGAAGCTTTGCGCCACCGACAATGTCGATGCATTCGGCTCTTGCCGTCTGTGTCTGGTCGAGATTGACGGCCGCAATGGCACCCCCGCCTCTTGCACCACGCCGGTTGCTGCGGGCATCACGGTACACACCCAGACCTCGCGGCTGCAAACCCTGCGCCGTGGCGTGATGGAATTGTACACCTCGGACCATCCGGTGATCGGCTTGACCGACCCGGCCAATGGCGACAGTGAATTGCAGCGGATGGCGGGCATCGTTGGCCTGCGCGAAATGCGCTATCAGCCGGTTGAAAACCACATCCATCAGCACACTGCCGATGGCGCGGTAAACCCGAACTGGCAGCCGGTTGACAGCTCCAACCCCTATTTCGACTTTGACTCGTCAAAATGCATCGTCTGCTCGCTGTGCGTGCGGGCCTGCGACGAAGTGCAGGGCACCTTTGCACTGACAATCGAAGGCCGCGGCTTTGACAGCCGGGTATCCGCCGGCATGAAGCTGGACGATTACCTGTCGTCAGACTGCGTGTCCTGCGGTGCCTGCGTTCAGGTTTGCCCGACCGGCAGCCTGCAGGAAAAATCGGTGAAAGAACTGGGCCTGCCCGAGCGTTCGGTCATCACCACCTGCGCCTATTGCGGCGTGGGTTGCAGCTTTAAGGCTGAAATGCGCGGCGATGAGCTGATTCGGATGGTGCCCTACAAACACGGCAAGGCCAACCGCGGCCATTCCTGCGTCAAGGGCCGGTTCGCCTATGGCTATGCCAACCACAAAGACCGCATCCTGAACCCGATGATCCGCGACAGCATCAGCGACCCGTGGAAAGAAGTGTCCTGGACCGAAGCGATGGAGTTCACTTCGAACCGGATGAAGGGCATCATCGAAAAGCATGGCCGCCATTCGGTGGGAGTGATCACCTCATCACGTTGCACCAATGAAGAAGCCTATCTGGTGCAGAAACTGACCCGCGCGGTGTTCATGAACAACAACACCGACACCTGCGCCCGCGTCTGCCATTCGCCCACCGGCTATGGTCTGGGCCAGACCTTCGGCACCTCTGCCGGCACGCAGGACTTTGACTCTGTCGAGCAGACCGATGTTATCATCATCATCGGCGCCAACCCCACCGACGCCCATCCGGTCTTTGCCAGCCGGATGAAAAAGCGCGTTCGTCAGGGTGCCAAGGTGATCGTGATCGACCCGCGCCGGATCGACATGGTCAACAGCCCGCATGTCCGCGCAGCGCATCACCTGCCGTTGAAGCCCGGCACCAACGTCGCCATGGTCACCGCACTGGCGCATGTGATCGTGAACGAGGGGCTGATGAATGAAGAGTTCATCCGCACCCGGTGTGACTGGGACGAATTCCAGGACTATGCTGAATTCGTCAACCAGCCGCAGAATTCTCCCGAAGCGGTTGAACTGCTGACCGGCGTGCCCGCCGCCGACGTGCGCGCCGCGGCCCGCCTGTTCGCCCGTGGCGGCAATGGTGCGATCTATTATGGCCTGGGCGTCACCGAACACTCTCAGGGGTCGACCGCAGTCATCGGCATTGCCAATCTGGCCATGCTGACCGGCAATGTGGGCCGCCCCGGTGTCGGCGTGAACCCGCTGCGCGGCCAGAACAACGTGCAGGGCAGCTGTGACATGGGGTCTTTCCCGCATGAGTTGCCCGGCTATCGCCACGTCAAGATCAACGACGTGCGTGAGTCGTTCGAAAAGGTCTGGGGCGTGCAGATCGACGTTGAACCCGGCCTGCGCATCCCCAACATGCTGGACGCAGCGGTTGAGGGCACGTTCAAGGCGCTTTACTGTCAGGGCGAAGACATCCTGCAATCGGACCCCGATACCAAGCATGTCGCCGCCGGTCTGGCCGCGATGGACTGTGTGATCGTCCACGACCTCTTCCTGAACGAGACGGCGAATTACGCGCATGTGTTCTTCCCCGGCTCGACCTTCCTGGAAAAGGACGGCACCTTTACCAACGCCGAACGCCGCATCAACCGCGTGCGCAAGGTGATGGCACCCAAGAACGGTTATGCCGACTGGGAGGTGACGCAGATGTTCGCCAATGCGATGTTGAAAGACACCGGGGGCGCGGACTGGAGTTACACCCACCCGTCCCAGATCATGGATGAAATCGCGCTGCTCACGCCGTCTTTCGCAGGCGTGAATTACGAAAAGCTGGAGGCCATGGGCTCTGTCCAATGGCCCTGCAACGATGCGGCACCCGAGGGCACGCCCCTGATGCACATCGACGGTTTCGTGCGCGGCAAGGGTAAGTTCATCAACACCGAATATGTGGCGACGGATGAAAAGACCGGCCCGCGCTTTCCGCTGTTGCTGACCACCGGACGGATCCTGTCACAATACAACGTTGGCGCGCAGACCCGGCGCACCGACAACGTGGTCTGGCACGATCAGGACCTGCTGGAGATTCACCCGCATGATGCCGAAAACCGCGGCATCCATGATGGTGACTGGGTTCGTCTTGCCAGCCGCTCGGGTGATACAACGCTGCGCGCCACGGTCACCGACCGGGTCTCGCCCGGGGTGGTCTACACCACCTTCCACCACCCCGACACGCAGGCCAACGTCATCACCACCGATTTCAGCGATTGGGCGACCAATTGCCCGGAATACAAGGTGACGGCCGTGCAGATCAGCCCATCAAACGGCCCGTCGGAATGGCAGGAAGATTACGCAGC
>JBATPI010000020.1:0-13592 GCA_049291415.1 Paracoccaceae bacterium
ATCCTGACCGCCTCGCTTGCGGATTGGACCGCAGCACTGGCCTTGCGCGGCGATGACCTGTCGCCCTTGGCCGCTGCCATCGCCGCCGAGGGCCATGCGATGCCCGCGCCTGCGCTGTTCAATGCCAGCCGCGAGTTGGCGCTGATATCGCATGCGCTGTGGCATCTTTTTGCCGATGCCGACGTGCTGGTGATGCCGGTGCTGGCCGGGCCACCGCCCGCGCCCGATGCGTTCGATTTCACCGCCACCGACCCCGTCGCGCATTTCGCGCAGATGGAGGCGACGGCACCAAATACCGCGCTGGCCAATGTGGCCGGATGCCCGTCGCTGGCGCTGCCCTTTGGCACCGACACCGCCGGGCGGCCCATCGGCATCCAACTCGTGGGCCGCATCGGCAGCGACCGCGCACTGCTTGCCTTGGGCGAACGGCTGTTGGCCCCCCGCCCGCCGGTTGCCTATCCCTTTGCGATCGCAGGCCACCCATGACCGAGACCATTCTGGAATTGACCGGCATCACCAAGCGGTTCGGGCCGCTGGTGGCGAATGATGACATCTCGCTGCACCTGAAAAAGGGTGAGATCCTGGCGCTCTTGGGCGAAAACGGGGCGGGCAAGACCACGCTGATGAATATCCTCTTCGGCCATTATGCCGCCGATGCGGGTGAGGTGCGGGTGAATGGCCGCACGCTGCCCTCGGGCCAGCCGCGCGCTGCCATCGCCGCGGGCGTCGGCATGGTGCATCAGCATTTCACGCTGGCGGCAAATCTGACCGTGACCGACAATATCGTCATCGGCTCTGAATCGCTGTGGCGCATCGACAGTCACCGCAAAGCGGCCAAGGCCCGGATCCGGGCCTTGTCGCAGACCTTTGGCCTGCCGGTCGATCCCGACGCGCGGATTGGTGATTTGTCGGTGGGCGAACGCCAACGGGTGGAAATCCTTAAGGCGCTGTACCGTGACGCGTCTATCCTGATCCTGGATGAGCCCACCGCCGTTCTGGCCGCGCCCGAGGCCGAACAGCTGTTTCGCATCCTGCGCGGCATGACGGCGGGCGGGCTGTCGATCATCTTCATCAGCCATAAGCTGCATGAGGTGATGGCGGCCTCGGACCGCGTCACCGTGCTGCGTGGCGGCCGAGTGGTGGCCGAGCGGCGGACGGCCGAGACCAGCCCGGCGGAACTGGCCGAGCTGATGGTGGGCCGCAGCGTCACCCGGCCCAAGCGCGCGGCGCATGCCATCGGCGCGCCGGTGGTGGTTGCCCGCGGCCTGAGCGTGACTGAAGGGCAGGGCAAGACCCTGACCGAGGTGGATTTTGAGGTGCATCAGGGCGAGATCCTGGGCATTGTCGGCGTCTCAGGCAATGGGCAGGCCACCTTGGGGCGGGTGCTGTCGGGTCTGGCGCGCCCCTCTGCCGGGGTGCTGACGCTGGAGGGCCGCGACATCAGCCGCCTGACCCCGCGACAGGCGATCGGCCTTGGCATGGGCCGCGTCCCCGAGGATCGCAACGCCGAAGGTGCGGTGGGCGATCTGTCGGTCTGGGAGAATGCGGTGCTGGAGCGGCTGCGCGATCCGGCCTATTCAACCCGCGGCTTTGTGCGCCGCAGCGCCGCCCGCGCCCATGCGGCCGAGTTGATCCGCCGTTTTGACATTCGCGGTGCGGGGCCTGAGACGCGCACGCGGCTGCTGTCGGGTGGCAATATGCAAAAGCTGATCCTGGGCCGCAATCTGGCCGCCCGCCCGCGGTTCCTGTTGGCCAATCAGCCAACGCGGGGCTTGGACGAAGGGGCCATTGCCGCGGTTCACGCTGATCTTCTGGCCGCGCGGGCCGAAGGGGCGGCGATCCTGTTGATCTCGGAAGATCTGGATGAGGCGGTGGGCCTGTCAGACCGCATTCAGGCCATCGTCAAGGGCCGCCTGTCTGACCCGGTTACGGCGGAACAGGCCGATGCCCGCACGTTGGGGTTGATGATGGCCGGGGTTTGGGAGGTTCGCGATGCGGTTTGAACGACGCCAGGATGTGTCATTGCCCGCGCTGGTCATCGCGCCCTTCGCCGCCGTGGCGGTGACGCTGATCCTGTGCGCCGGGCTGATCGCCATGGCCGGGGTGAACCCGTTGACCGCCTACGGGCAGATGCTGAAAGGGGCGTTCGGATCGCGGCTGGCGGTCACCGAGACCTTTACCCGCGCGGTGCCCTTGATGCTGACGGGCCTTGCCGCCGCCGTGGCATTCCGCGCACGGCTGTGGAACATCGGCGGCGAGGGGCAGTTCTATATCGGCGCGCTGGTCACGGCGGGGCTGGGCCACAGCCTGCTGTCTGGCCTGCCGGCACCTATGGCGATTGCGGTCCTGATGGCGGCCAGCATGGCGGCGGGGGCGGTCTTGCTGGTCGGCCCGGCGCTGATGCGGCTGCGCTTTGGCATTGATGAGGTGGTGACGACGCTGCTCTTGAACTTCATCGTGATCCTGTTTGTCGGCCTGATGGTCGAGGGGCCGCTGAAAGACCCGATGGCCTTTGGCTGGCCGCAATCGGTGCCGGTGGCGGCGGGTCTGCGGCTGCCCGATCTGGTGCCGCGATCACGCCTGCATGTCGGGCTGATCATTGCCTTTGTGGTGGCCGCCCTGGTCTGGCTGTTGCAGGCGCGCACGGTCTTTGGGGCCGAGACGCGGGCGGCGGGGTTGAACCCGCGCGCCGCCGCCTTTGCCGGGGTGCCCCTGACCGCCACGCTGGTCAAGGTGGCGGCGCTGTCGGGCGGGCTGGCCGCGCTGGCGGGCACCATCGAGGTGCTGGGGCCGACCGGATACGTCACCACCACGATGTCGCCCGGCTTTGGCTATGCCGGGATTGTCGTGGCCATGCTGGCCGCTCTGCACCCGATGGGCGTTGTCGCCGCCGCGATCTTTGTCGCCACGGTCTTTGTCGGCGCTGACGCGATGAGCCGGGCGACCGGAGTACCCTCATTCATTGCCGATGTGATCGTGTCGGTGTCGTTCCTGACCATGCTGACGGCCCTTTTATTCACCACATACAGGCTGCGCCGATGAACGAAGCATTCGACATCCTGACCAATGCCAGTCTGTGGGCCGCCGTGTTGCGGATTGCCACGCCGCTGATTTTCGGCGTCCTCGGCGCGCTGATCTGCGAACGCGCGGGCGTGCTGAATCTGGGGATTGAGGGGATCATGACCATGGGCGCCATGGCCGGATGGCTGGCGGTGTTTTGGGGCGCAGGGTTATGGATGGGGCTGTTGGTCGCGGCGCTGGCCGGGCTGATCCTGGGGCTCTTGCATGCGCTGTTGACGGTAGTCCTGGGGCTGTCGCAGCATGTCTCGGGGTTGGGGATTACCCTCTTCGGATCGTCCCTGGCCTATTACCTTTACCGGCTGTGGGTGCAGGTAGGCGACCTGCCGCCGACGATCCAGCCGTTCCAGCCGCTAAAGATTCCGGGCCTGTCCTCATTGCCCTTCTTTGGTGAGGCGGTGTTCAGCCAGTCGGCCCCCACCTATCTGGCGCTGGCGCTGGTCGGCGTCACCGCATGGGTGCTGAACCGCACGCCCTTGGGTCTGGCGCTGCGGATGAGTGGTGAGAACCCCCATGCGGTTGAGGCGCAGGGCCTGAACCCGGTGGCGATCCGCATTGGTGCGGTGATGGCGGGATCGGCGCTGATGGCGCTGGGCGGGGCGTTTCTGACGATGGCGGCCTTCAACAGCTTTTTTCCCACCATGGTGCAGGGTCGCGGCTGGATCTGCATCGCGCTGGTGATCTTTGCGTCATGGCGGCCGGGCAAGGCGCTGCTGGGCGCGCTGCTCTTCGCGCTGTTTGACGCCTTTCAGCTGCGGCTGCAAACCACCGTGGATGGCGTGCCCTATCAGTTGTTCCTGATGGCGCCCTATGTGCTGTCGATTGTAGCCCTGGTTCTGGTGGCGCGGCGCGCCCGCGTGCCCGAGGCGTTGATGCAGCCCTACCGGCGGGGCGAGCGTTAGGCCCCCTAGACCAGCGCGATAAAATCACCCGAGGCGATGTTCAGCGTGACCTGTGCGCCCACGGGTGGCGGCGGGGTGCCGGGGCGGTTGAACATGTCCAGTGACACCGGATTACCGCCCGCATCGGCCCGGATCCGGATGACCGAGCCCATAAAGGCCACATCGGTGATTGTAGCGGGAAGGGTGACGTTGCGCGACGGATCGGCGGTCAGATGCACCGCCTCGGGCCGCAGGGCCACAGCGATGGCCTTACCCTTGGCAGCGGGGATCACTTCGTTGATGGAAAAACGGTTGCCGCCCATGGTGACGGTGCCCAGGGCGGGGTCTTCGACGACGGCGTCAAAGGTGGTCAGGGTACCAACGAAATCGGCGACGAATTTTGTTTTGGGACGGTTGTAGATCTGGAACGGCGCGCCCACCTGTTCGGCTACGCCGCCATTCATCACCACCACGCGGTCAGACATCGACAGCGCCTCTTCCTGATCATGGGTCACGAAAAGGGTGGTGATGCCCAGGCGCTGTTGGATCTCACGGATCTCCCCACGCAAGGACACGCGGATCTTGGCGTCCAGCGCCGACAGGGGTTCGTCCAAGAGCAGCACACGCGGACGCACAGCCAAGGCGCGAGCCAAGGCAACGCGCTGCTGCTGGCCGCCCGACAGCTGGAACGGAAAGCGGTTGCCCAGCGTGGGCAGGCCGATCAGATCCAGCATCTCACGTACCGTGGCGTCAATCTCGCGGCGCGGCTTGCCCGCGACCCTCAGCCCAAAGCCGACGTTTTGCGCCACGGTCAGGTTGGGGAACAGTGCGTAGGATTGGAACACCATGCCGATATTGCGTTGGTTCGGACGCTGGCTGGTGACATCCTGTCCGTCGATCATGATGGCCCCGGCTGAGGGGATCTCAAACCCCGCGACCATGCGCAGCACGGTGGTCTTGCCGCAGCCCGAGGGGCCAAGCAGAGAGATGAACTCTCCTTTCTCAATGGTCAGGTCAAAGTCCTTGACCACGCGGTTCGCACCAAAGGATTTTTCCAGCTGCTGGATTTCCAGATAAGACATCAATTCTGCGCCCGTGTGTGTTTCGAGAATCGGGTGACCAGTTGGATCAGCCCCATGCAGGCCCAGGTGATCACAAAGGCAATCGCGGCCAGAGCAGGCGGTTCATACGCGCGGTTTGCGCCCAGAAGCTGCATGTAGGGGCCAAATGCGGGGCGGTTCAGCAGCGCCGCCATGGTGAATTCGCCGATCACGATGGCAAAGGTCAAAAACGCCCCCGACAAGACCGCCACCAGCACATTCGGCAGGATGATGCGGGCCATGATGGTGATCCAGCTGGCCCCCAGCGATTGCGCGGCTTCGGTCAGGGTGGCGACGTCGATGGTGCGCAATCCGGTATCGACGGCGCGGTACATATAGGGCAGGGCCAGCGTGGCATAGCCCATCATCAAGAGGATATTGGTGCCCATCGGCGTGCCGGTCAGCGGCAGCCAACTGGAGGTGTTGTAGAGACGGATATAGCCAAACACGATCACGATGGCCGGAATGACCAGGGGCAGCAGGGTCAGGAATTCGATATAGGGCCGGGCCTGCGGTAGCTTCAGCCGCACCAGATAGGCGGTTGGCACCACCAAAAGGACACCAAACACAATCGTCGCCAGCGCCATGACGACGGAATAGCCGAAGGTCTGCTGGAAATGCGGATCGGCCAGCACCTTGGCATAGGCGTCAAAGGAATAGACGCCGCGCCGCATCTTCAGCGAAAACTCGACCATCCCCGCCAGCGGCAGGAAAAAATACAAGAGGCCAAAGACCAGCGCCGACCAGGACAGAAAGCGGATCATTTCAGCCACCTCTCAGACCGCGCGCGCAGCCAGATGTAGATGGCATTGGCGATGCCGGTGATGACGATCATGCCAAAGGCCAGCGCATAGCCCAGGTTCGGGTTGCCCAGCACGTCACCGCGGATCTGGGCAAACAGCTTGATCGGCACGATGTTCAGCTGCGGCCCGGTTAGCGCGAATGCGGTGGCGATGGCGCCAAACGAGTTGGCAAACAACAGCGCATAGGTGCCCAAAAGGGACGGGAACAGGATCGGCAGCGCCACGATGCGCCAGTATTGCGCGCGCGATGCGCCCAAGACCGACGCCGCCTCGCGCCATTCGCGCTTCAGCCCGTCCAGTGCGGGGGTGATGATCAGGATCATCAAGGGGATCTGGAAGAACAGATAGGTGACAACCAGCCCCCAAAAGGACAGAAGGTTGAACCCCATCGCGCGCAGGTTGATGCCGAATTGTGTTTTCAGATAGAGCGTGATCAGGCCAGCGGGGCCAAGCGTGGCGATAAAGGCGAAGGCCAAGGGCACGCCGGCAAAGTTCGAGGCGACGCCCGAAAAGGTCAGCATCGGCCCGCGCACCCATTTCGGCAGGCCCCCCAGCACGATCCCGGCTGCCATGGCAAAGCCGATCAGGCAGCCAAGCGCCGCGGCGATCAGCGACAGGTTGATCGAGGTGATGTAAGAGGCGCGGATCGAGTCGGTGTTCAGATCGGCCAGGTTTTGCAAGGTAAAGCCGCCGTCAGGCGTCTGAAACGCGCCCAGGACGATCTTCATCGTCGGCAGGATCAGGAACAGCAGCGCAAACGTCAGGAACGGCAGCAGGCCCAGCCAATGCAAAGGCAGCCGTCGATACCGTTTTGCGCCCGGCTGACCAGGGCTATCGCCCGGGTTTGGTGGCGGCATTGAGATGTTCCCCTGTCGGTTTCTTGATCGGAGCATCTTCGGCCCCTTGGGTTGCCCCGCCCCCGGCAAAGGGGGCAGGGCAGGGTCGGTTTATTCGACGTTCGCGCCCACGGTGGCATCCCAACCGCCGGTCACTGCGGCCTTGTTGGCATCGACTTCTTCCAGCGACGGGAATACCGCCTTTGCATAGCCCTCTGCCGGGGGCAGCGCGTCCAGCAACTCTTGCGGAACCTTGCCTGCGTCGACCAGTGCGTTGAAGCGTACCGGGTGGCAATAGCCCTTCAGCCACAAGAGCTGACCCTCATCCGAATAGAGGTACTCCATCCAGAGTTTGGCCGCGTTCGGATGCGGGGCATAGGCCGAGATCGCCTGCACATAGACACCGGCCAGAACGCCCGAGGCCGGAACGATGACATCCACCGGCGGGTTGCCGGCCAGCGTGTCGCGCGCGGCCAAGGCGTTATAGTCCCACATCACGGTGATGGGGGTGGTGCCTTGGGCCAGCGTGCCGGCCTTGCCGATCACCGGAACAAAGTTGCCCGCCGCATTCAGAGCCTTGAAATACTCCAGACCTGCTGCGGCGGCGGCCTCACCGGGGGCAGCGCCGCTGGCCATGCCCGCCGCCATCACCGCCAGAATCGCCTGGTTCGAGGCGCGCGGATCGCCTGCCATAGCAACCTGACCGGCGTATTCCGGCTTCATCAGATCGGCCCAGTCGGCCGGAGGATTGGCGACCAGATCCTTGTTCACCAGAAACGACATCACGCCGTAATAGTCGCCATACCAATGGCCGTCGGCGTCCTTGATGTTGTCGGGAATCTCGTCCCAGGTGGCAACCTTATAGGGTTGGGTCAGGCCTTCGGCCTTTGCCGACGGGCCATAGGACAGGCCGACGTCGATGACGTCTGGCGCCTGCGGGCCCTTGTTGTCCTTGTTGGCCTTGATCGCCTCAACCTCATCCGAAGAGCCCGCATCGGGGTTCAGCTCATTCACCGAGATTTCGGGATATTTTGCCTTGAAGCCGTCAATGACGGCGCCGTAGCCGCACCAGTCATGCGGCAGGGCGACGGTGGTCAGCATGCCTTCGGCTTTGGCTGCGGCTTCAAGATCGGCCATGGCATCGGCAGAGGCCACGGTGGCCGTCAGCATCGTCAGGATGCTGACCGAAGCGGCAAGCATGGATCGTTTGGTCATCTGATAACTCCCATTTGCGATTGTTGCATCCTCGTTACAGCCGACTGCGCGACTGTTCGGGATGTTCTTGGGAGAAATTCTAGCGGGCAGGCGGCGGGTCTGACAAGCGTGTTGTGGGACGGGCCGAAAAGATTCTTTCATCCCCGGCGCGGCTGAAAAATATCGAACGATTTCGGGGGGAGGAAGCCGGGATTGGGTTCCCTAACGGCAAGGCCAGCGGGCGTCTGACAAAGGTGGTTGTCAAAGCACGGATTGTAAACAATAGTACACGCTGAATTGGTTTGCTGCGCCGGGGGGACGCATTGATCAGCTGCTGTCCATCCATGACGCTTGCGCTATGCCGGAACCGCTGCTGCCGTTTGGCGGTGGGTGGCTGTGCCGTGCTGGGGGGCGCAAGATGGAGCTGAAACCTCTGGCCGAAGACACGCGCCGCGGCGCCATCGTGCGGGTGCTGCGCGATCTGATCCTGACCGGCAAGGTGGCCGCAGGCAGCCGGTTGACCGAGACCGATCTGGCGGTGCGGCTGGGGGTCAGCCGAGGCCCGGTGCGTGAGGCGCTGCGCGAGTTGGTCGCGGCGGGGCTACTGATCTCGGAACCCTATCGCGGTGTCTCGGTGCGCGGGGTGTCGCGGCGCGATCTGGAAGAGATGTATTCGCTGCGCAGCACGTTGGAAAAGATGGCCTTTCGCCATGCCTGGCCGCAGCGCAGCCCTGCGGCATTGGCCGATCTGGCGGCGCGCCATGACCGGCTGATTGCGGCAATCACCGCAGGGGCCGACCCGATGGCGCTGGTCAATCTGGAGCTGGCACTGCACGATTGGGTTTATGAATTGTCCGGGCACCAGCTGCTGACCCAGGCCTGGCAACGCCTGCACCCGCATTTGCAATTCTATTTCGCGATCCACCAACGCGCGGATGGGCCGACGGGTCATCTTGCCGAGGTGCATACCGACTATGTCCGGCACGCCTCGGGCACCGATCTGTCCGCGATGGAGGCGCATATCGACGACCATCTGCGCCAAGGCATGCAGCGCACATCGGCGCTGGTGCCTGAGGGCGAAGAGCCCGCCGCAGATGATGACCACCCAATCAAGAAAACTGCAACAAGGAGAAGACCATGACACTGAAACCGCTACTTGCGACGGCCAGCCTGTTGGCCATGATGGCAGGGGCTGCCTATGCCGAACAGACACTGGTCTATTGCTCGGAAGGTTCGCCCGAGGGGTTTGACCCGGCGATGTACACCGCCGGCACGACGTTTGATGCCTCATCTCGGCCGATCTACAACCGACTGGCCGAGTTCAAGAACGGCACCACCGAGGTGATTCCCGGTCTGGCCGAAAGCTGGGAAGCCAGCGCCGACGGGTTGGAATACACCTTCAAGTTGCGTCCAGGCGTCAAGTTCCATTCAAACGCGCAGTTCACCCCGACGCGTGACTTCAACGCCGATGACGTGATCTTTACGTTTGACCGCCAGAAGAATGCCGAAAACCCCTATCACGCTGTGAACGGCGCGACTTGGGAATATTTCGAATCGATGTCGATGCCGGATCTGATCAAGTCGATCGAAAAGACCGATGATCTGACGGTGAAATTCACTCTGACCCGCCCGGATGCCGCTTTCCTGGCCGATCTGGCGATGGATTTCGCCTCGATCGTGTCAAAGGAATATGCCGATGCGATGATGACGGCGGGCACGCCCGAGATGGTCAACCAGGCCCCGATCGGCACTGGCCCGTTCAGCTTTGTCGCCTATCAGAAGGACGCGGTGATCCGATTTGCCAAGAATCCCGACTATTGGGAGGCTGGCCTGCCGAAACTGGATGCGCTGATCTTTGCGATCACGCCCGACGCCTCGGTCCGCTATCAAAAGCTGAAGGCGAACGAATGTCAGGCAGCCCCCTATCCGAACCCCGCCGATATCGAGGCGATGAAGGCTGACCCGGATCTGAACCTGATGGAGCAGGCGGGTCTGAACATCGGCTATATGGCCTATAACACCACCCAGGCCCCGTTCGACAAACCCGAAGTGCGCCGCGCGCTGAACATGGCGATGGACAAGAACGCCATCATCGACGTGGTGTTCCAGGGTGCGGGTCAGGTGGCCAAGAACATGATCCCGCCGACGATGTGGTCCTATAACGACGCGGTTCAGGACGACCCCTATGATCCCGAAGCCGCCAAGAAGATGCTGGAGGATGCGGGCGTCAAGGATCTGTCGATGAAGGTCTGGGCGATGCCGGTGCAGCGCCCCTACAACCCCAACGCGCGCCGCATGGCCGAGCTGATCCAGGCTGATTTTGCCAAGGTCGGGGTGACGGTGGAAATCGTCTCTTACGAATGGGGCGAGTATCTGCAGCGCGCGCGTGAACTGGACCGCGACGGGGCGGTTCTGTTGGGCTGGACCGGCGACAATGGTGACCCGGACAACTTCCTGGCCGTCTTGGCGGGCTGTGATGCGGTGGGCAACTCCAACCGCGCGCAGTGGTGCTATCAGCCCTATGAGGATCTGATCCAGAAGGCCAAGGTCGCCACCGATCAGGCCGAGCGGACCAAGCTGTATGAAGAGGCCCAGGTGATCATGAAGGAACAGGCCCCCTTTGCGATGATCGCGCATTCGGTGACCTTCATGCCGCTGCGCAAAGAGGTGCAGGGCTATCTGGTGTCGCCGCTTGGCTCGCATGTCTTCACCGACGTCAGCCTGGCTGAGTGATGACCCAAATGGCGGGGCCCATCGGCCCCGCCACCCTTTTTTGCGCGCTGGAGTTTCTTGATGGACCGATATGCCGAACTGCGTCAGGTGGCGCGCGATCTGGGGGTTGAGGCGGTGGCGCTGGTGCCGGGGCCGAATTTTACCCGGGTGATGCACGCCTCATTCCACAGCCTGGAGCGTCCGCATGTCGTGATCGTGCCCGTTGAGGGGCCGCCTGCCGCCATCGTGCCGAATCTGGAACTGCAGTCCTGGGATCTGGTCGGGTTCGAAGGCCAGACCTTCGACTGGCGGGACCAGACCGGCTATCAAAGCGCCTTTGACGCCCTTGCCGCCCATATGCCGCTGCGCAGTCTGGCGGTTGAAGGGCAGGTGATGCGGGTCTTTGTGCATCACGCCTTGCTGACCGCCACCCCCGGCCTGCGCATTGTCGATGGTGAGCGGGCGATCTCTGCCTTGCGTCTGTGCAAGACCCCTGATGAGGTGGCCGCACTAGAGCGGGCCATTCATGTGTCCGAGCTGGCGCTGGAAGACGTGCTGGCGCAGGTGCGTGTCGGCATGGCCGAAAAGGCGGTGGAATCGCTGCTGGTTCAGGCGCTCTATCGCCACGGGGCCGAGGATCAGTCCTTTGGCCCGATCGTCGCGGCGGGCGATAATTCGGCCCGCCCACACGCCCATGCCCGCGCCGATTATGCCATTCAGTCCGGCGACGCGTTGCTGCTGGATTTCGGCGCGCGGCTGGACGGGTTCAATGCCGACATCACCCGCACCGTCTTTGTCGGCCATGCCGATGATGAGGCACAGGCAGTCTATGCCACCGTTCTGGCGGCCAATCTGGCGGGCCATGCGATCACCCGCGCAGGTGTGACGGCGCATCAGGTGGATGACGCGGTGATCTCGGTCCTTGAGGCGTCGCCCTATGCTGACCGCATCCGCACCAAGACCGGCCATGGTCTGGGCCGTGAGACGCATGAACACCCCTATATCATGCGCGGCAACCATCAGGTGTTGCAGGCGGGCATGGTCTTTACCGATGAGCCGGGTCTCTATCAGATCGGCAAGTTCGGGGTGCGGATCGAAGATGACCTCTTGGTCACCGAAACCGGCTGCCGATCACTGACACGGTTCCCGCGCGATCTGCGGATCGTCGGCTGATGCTGCGGTTCCTTGCCACGCGGATCCTGTCGTTCCTGCCAACGTTCCTTGGGGTGACGCTGATCACCTTTGCCTTCATCCGGGTCATTCCGGGCGATCCGATCATCGTGATGGCCGGAGATCGCGGCATCACCGATGAGCGGTATGCGGAATTGCGCCACCTGATGGGCTTTGATCAGCCGATCTACCTGCAGTACTGGGATTATCTGACCGGCGTTGTGCAGGGTGATCTGGGCCAGTCCTTTGTCACCAAAAAAGCGGTCTGGGACGAATTTTTCACCTTGTTCCCCGCCACGCTGGAGCTGGCCTTGTGCGCGATGATCTTTGCCGTGGCGCTGGGCCTGCCTGCTGGGGTGATTGCCGCCGTCAACCGCGGCCGGTTCTTTGACCGCGCGCTGATGTCGACCGCATTGGTGGGCTATTCGATGCCGATCTTCTGGTGGGCGCTGCTGCTGATCATCTTTTTCTCTGGAATACTGCAACTAACCCCGGTGTCGGGCCGGATTGATCTGTTGTATTACTTTCCCGCCCATACCGGCTTCATGCTGATCGACAGCCTGTGGTCGGGGCAAAAGGGGGCGTTCACCTCGGCTGTATCGCACCTGATCCTGCCCACCATCGTTCTGGGCACCATTCCCCTGGCGGTGATCGCGCGTCAGACCCGGTCAGCGATGATTGAGGTCTTGGGCGAGGACTACATCCGCACCGCCCGCGCAAAGGGTCTCTCGCCGGGCCGCATCAACGGAATCCACGCCCTGCGCAATGCAATGATCCCGGTGATCACGGTGATCGGGCTGTCGGTCGGCACGCTTCTGGGCGGTGCCATCCTGACCGAGACGATCTTTTCCTGGCCCGGAGTGGGCAAATGGATGGTCGATTCGATCTTTCGGCGTGACTATCCGGTGGTGCAGGGCGGGCTCTTGCTGATCGCGGTGATGGTGATGCTGGTCAACCTGGGCGTCGATGTCCTTTACGGGTTCATCAACCCCAAGATACGGAAGCGCAAATGACCGACGCGAGCATACTGGCCGTCACCGAGGTGCGCCCCGGTCGGTTGACCGAATTCTGGCGTTATTTTCGCGAAAACCGCGGGGCTGTCATTGGCCTCTATGTCTTTACCGCGCTGGTGGTGCTGGCGATTCTGGCGCCCTTTATTGCGCCCTATGATCCCGCAGCGCAGATGCGCGACGCCACGTTGTTGCCGCCCGCCTGGACCACTGGCGGCAATTGGAGCCACCCTTTGGGCACCGATCCCTTGGGCCGGGACATGCTGTCGCGTCTCTTGCACGGCGCGCGCTATTCGTTCTTTGTCGGCATCGTGGTGGTGGTGATCTCGGCCAGCGGTGGGGTCTTGATCGGGTTGATCGCGGGCTTTGCGCCGCGCTGGCTGGACACCATCATCATGCGGCTGATGGATGTGGTGCTGGCTTTTCCGTCGCTGTTGCTGGCGCTGGTGCTGGTGGCCATTCTGGGGCCATCGCTGATCAACGCGATGATCGCCATCGCCATCGTGCTGCAACCGCAATATGTGCGGCTGACCCGCGCGTCCGTCCTGAATGAGCGCACCCGCGACTATGTCATCTCGGCGCGGGTGGCCGGGGCCGGGCGGGCGCGGATCATGTTCCGCACCGTGCTGCCCAATTGCATGGGCCCCATCATCGTGCAGGCCGCGCTGTCCTTTTCCAACGCCATTCTGGACGCCGCCGCCTTGGGCTTTCTGGGCATGGGCGCGCAGCCGCCAACGCCGGAATGGGGCACCATGCTGGCCGAAGCGCGCGAATTCATCCTGCGCGCCTGGTGGGTTGTCACCTTTCC